>NZ_JBEYZY010000008.1:0-127534 GCF_040646295.1 Streptomyces sp. NPDC046197
CCTCCGGGGCACTCGCAATGGCTTCGACACCATGCGAACTACCAGAGGTCCCGCCCTCTTGACAGGGCGCACACATCCTTAACGCACTGGCGTTGGTCTACACCGAATGCGGGCACGCCCAGTCCGGCCAGGTGTGCCGTCACCTTGCCGGGCCCGCACCCCACGTCCGCGACCGCCCTCGGGCCGGCGGCCCGCACCAGGTCGGCGAAGGCCGCCAGCACCGCGCGCGACAACGGGTCCAGGCCGGCGGGCGCGGGGACGCGTTCCGCGTAGTCGGCGGCGACGGTGTCGTACGACTCCCGGACCGCGGCGAGGTAGGAGGGCTCAGTCACACGGCGAACATAGCGGTGGGTGCCGACAACACCCCGCGATGCCCCAACGAGTCCCAGGACCAGGCCCGTTGGGGCGTACCGGGTTCCCCCGGCCGTCAGTCTGCGGGCAGGGCCTCCCGTAGCGCCTTGGCGGTGGTGGTGGGGTCGTAGTCCTCGGGGACGCCTTCGACCAGGATGATGTCGCCCTCGATGTGCCGGGAGCGCAGCGGTGCGATCTCCTGGTACGCGGGTGAGTCCCACCAGGCCCGCGCCTCGCCGATGCCCGGGAAGCAGATCACCACGACGTGCCCCGGCCAACTGCCCTCCCTCACCTCGTGCTGCGTGGCGTGCACGAGGAAACGGCCGCCGTAGGGCTCGAAGGTGGCGGTGATGCGCTCGATGTACTCGGCGATCTCCGGGTGCGGGGTGGCCTCTTGCAAATGGGCTATGGCGTACGCGGGCATGATGTCCTTCCGGTTCGGCCGGGCTCGGTACGCGGACGATCGTGGCACGCGGATTCGATCCGGGTCGATGACCTGACAGGTAAGCGACCCCACTGCACCACCGGGGTCGGAGTGAGCCGCCGAGCCGCCCCTGGTCCTCTGACCTGTCGCCAAATCCCCCCGGAATTGTCCGTGATCGGTAACAGAGGGATCCCTCGCCGCCTTTCCACCGTCCTGACGAGTACACACGACCTCCACAGACGGCAAGGAACGGGGCAGACATGGTGCGGCATGGCGGACGGGGATGGCACGGCCGGGTCCTCGCGGCGGCGCTCGGGGTGACCGCGGTGGCCGCCGCCACCTCGGTGTGGACCGCGCAGGCCGATTCCGTCCAGGAGCCGCAGGCGCAGGCGAGCGTCTCCGCGAACCCGTCGTCGCCGAACGGTGGTGCGCAAGGCCCCGCGGGAACGCCGGTGTCCGTGGACATCGCCCACGCCTCGGACCGCGGCCCCCGCGGCGTCAACATCACCATCGACGACGGACCGGACCCGGTCTGGACGCCCCGGGTGCTGCAGGTGCTCAAGGACTACGGTGTGAAGGCCACGTTCTGCATGGTGGGTACGCAGGCCAAGGCCCACCCGGAACTGGTCAAGGCGGTCGTGGCCGCCGGACACCGGCTGTGCGACCACACGGTGTCCCACGACACCGCCATGGACACCAAGTCCCAGAGCTACCAGTCGCAGCAGATCCTCGACGCCGAACGCATGATCACCGAGGCGTCGGGGGGCGTCCGGCCGCTGTACTACCGGGCCCCCGGCGGCGCCTTCACCCCGTACAGCCGCCACCTCGCCGCCTCCCGGGGAATGCGGCCGCTCGGCTGGAACGTCGACTCCAAGGACTTCGAGCGTCCCGGCACCCACGCCATCGTCGCCACGGTCGAGAGGGAGATCTCCAACGGCCCGACCGTCCTGTTCCACGACGCGGGCGGGGACCGCTCCCAGACCGTGGCCGCCCTGCGCGAGGTCCTGCCGTGGCTGAAGCAGCGGGGGTACTCCTTCGGCTTCCCCGTGCGCTGAATCCACCCCGGGACCGCCCGGGCACGCGTCAGCGCAGGCCCTCCCACAGGGCCCGGAGGCCGTCGCGTGGGGCATGGGTGATGACTGGGGCCGTCGGCCCGCCGAAGACACGGACGGCGCGGTCGTGTGCGCGGTAGGCGGGCCGGCCCGGGTCGCCGGTGGCGGCGAAGGACACCCACGCCGCGTGCATGCTGTCGGCCACGTCCTGCGGAGGGTTCTCGCCGAGCAGGGGCGCAGCAACTCCTCGGCACCGCCTTCGCCGAGAAGGGCAATCTCGACGCCTACGCCGACACCAACAACCTGGTCGCCCTCTACCCGCAGGCCGTCTCCGGTGTGTGGCCCGTCAACCCGCAGGGCTGCTGGGACCGGTTCGGTTACGACGGCTCCGACTACGCGGTGAAGAGTGCCCACCAGATGACGGCCATCGTCAACATGGTCCACGCCTTGGGGGCCTGACTCAGGGCCGGTCCCGCCTGTCCCACGAGTCCCGCGGTCCCGCCCGTCCCGCCTGTTCCCGCTGCGCGCGCCGGCCCGCCCCTGCTCGCGGCACCGCGGGGCCGGGCCGCGAAGGGCCTGCATGCCGTGTGTGGCTGCCAGACCCCCTGGAAGCGGCGCCGGGCGCGGTACAGGCGGGAGCGGACCGTGCCGACCGGAAGGGAGTGGGTCGCTGCCAAGCGCTTCCTGGACGGCGTCGGAGCCGTTGCCGCCCGCGATCGGACGGCACACCCGGGCGACGTACGGCGTGATCTCGGTGAGCAGGTCGTTCATCGCCTGGTCGTCGTCGCCCGGGCGCGCGACACCAACACGGTCAAGGCGTTCACCGATGCGGCGGTGGGTGGGTGGCGGCGTCCGGGTGGAGCTGGGGCGGCAACGGCAGTTCGGCGGTGTCGGCCTCACCGTAGAGCTTTACGGCCGTCGAGGAGGGTGCCGACCGGCCGGCCATCGACGAGCGGCTCGTACGCGCCGTCCGGACGGGGCGGAGGAGCCCCCGCGCAGACCCGTTTCGTGGGCGGCGTGTCCGGCTGGGCAAATCCGTTGCTCGTCCGCCGACTGCGTGGGGGCCGTGGCTCAGCCGCGGAAGATGTTCACCGATCGCGCCACGACCAGGGCCAGGATGAGCAGGGAGATCGACGCCTGAAGGCTCATGAGCAGCTTGGCCCAGCGGGACAGGGGCATGGTGTCCGTGGGGCTGAAGGCCGTCGCATTGGTGAAGGACACGTACAGGTAGTCGGCGAAGGCCGGTTCCCATTCGGCCGGCGCCAGCTCCTTGCTCTGCATCTGCGGGAAGAGGAAGTCGGGGTGGTCCTTACGGCCCTCCGCACGGGCCGCGGGTCCGCCTCTGTCCCACTCCCAGTACCACAGGGCGAAGACGATCACGTTCGTCAGCCAGATGGCGGCCGCCGTCATCAGCAGCCTTCCGGCGTCGTTCCCCTCGACTCCCCGCACCAGTCCGCGGATCAGCAGGACCGCCGACCAGCCGTTGGCCAGGCTGACCATGGCGGCCAGCGTCAACCCGCCGCCGCGCAGCAACGAGGTCGTCCGTCTCGTCCGGGCCCGGCGGGTCGGGAACAGCACGGCCAGCAGAAGCAACTCCAGCGCGGGCAGCAGCCAGGCCGGCTGGAAGGTGAGCCGGTTGGGGAGCAGCAGTTGCAGGGCGACCGCGGCGAGCACCGCCGCGGTGACGCCCCAGCGCGACTCGTCGCGGGTGGGTCGCCGCCAGGCGGGCTCGGCCGCCCTCTCCTGAGCCGCGGAGAGCATGGTCTCCAGTCGCGCGAGTCGCTCATGCAGAGCCCTGAACTCTTCGTTCACGGAACAAGTGTGACGTGGGGCGAGGAGATGGGTGACGGGGGACCCGCCGGGCGTCAGCGGCTGAGGCTCCGGATCATCCGGACTGCCGGGGCGGTACGCGGCCGGCGCTACGACGGCCGGCCGGTGAGCCGCCGGGCCTGCTCGCGGCCCACCTCGGCAGCCGCGGCGAGGTAGTCGGCGATGATCTCCAGCTGCTCGTCGGTGTAGCGGTCGAGCATCGTGCCGAACGCCTTGCCCGGTGTCTCCCATGCCTCGGCCATGCGCGCCGCCGCGTCGGGGACGAGGGCGACCAGAGCCCGGCGGCGATCGGCCGGATCGGGCCGCCGCTCCACGAAGCCCGCCTTCTCCAGGCGGTCGACCAGCCGGGACGCGGAGCCGGACGCCAGCCCGGTGAGCCGGGCGATCTCCCCGGTCGTCACCGGCCCCGGTTCCAGGTCGAGCAGCGCGATGCACTGCACGTCGGTGGGATGCAGCCCGACCCGGTCGGCCAGCGCCTGGTTGAACAGGGTGTAGGCGGCGTAGTGCCGCTGGCTCTCCCCCACGACACGCGCGAGCAACTCCGCCCGGATTGACACCCGGCACCTCCAAGCCTCAAAGTTATCTTCGCGACGCATATACTTTGTCACACAGATTCTGCGGGGCGAAGTATCTGCGTCGTCTTCGCATCCTATCCGGCCCGCCGTGAGGCAACAGCCGCGCCGCGGCCGCTGGGGGCCCGTGCCGCGTCGCGGCCCCAAGACGAGGGCCAACCACAAGACGCAAGACCCAAGGCCCAAGAGCCAAGACCCAAGGCCCAAGAGCCAAGAGCCAAGAGCCAAGAGCCAACTGGAAGGATTTTCCGAGATGACCGTTCTCGTCACCGGGAGCCGTGGCGCAGTCGCCCGGACACTTGTACGACTGCTGCGCGAACGCGGGCTGGCCGTCCGCACGGGCTCCAGCCGTCCCGGGGACCCGGACACCGTCCACTGCGACCTGACCGACCCCTCCACCTTCGCCGCCGCGCTCAAGGGGGTGACCTCCGTCTTCCTGTACGCCGAGCGGTCCGGGATCAGGGCGTTCGCCGAGGAGGCCCAGGCCGCCGGAGTCGAGCACGTGGTGCTGCTGTCCTCCTCGGCAGTCCTCGCCCCGGACGCCAAGGACAGCCCTCTGGCCGCGTCCCACCTGGACGTGGAGGAGGCGCTGAACGCCTCCGGCCTGTACTCGACCTGCCTGCGCCCGGGTTCGTTCGCGGGCAACGCACTGGCGTGGAGCGGGAACATACGGACGGACCGACCCATCAGCCTGCCCTTCCCGGGGTCCCACAGCGACCCGATACACGAGGCCGACGTCGCCGAGGCCGCCCTCTCCGTGATCACGGACCCCCATCGGGGCGGACGCCCGTACACCCTCACCGGCCCGGAGTCCCTCACCTTCGCCGAGCAGATCGGCATCCTGAGCCGGGCGATCGGCCGGTCCGTCCCCCTGCGGCAGGTCACTCGCGAGGAGTGGAAGCAGGAGACGGCCGAGTACATCCCGGCCGGCTTCGCCGACTCGCTGCTGGACTGGTGGCAGTCGAACGACGGCTCACCCGTCGAACTCACCCGGGCCGTGCAGGAGCTGACGGGCCGCCCCGCGCGTACCTTCGCCACCTGGGCCCGTGACCACGCCGACGATTTCCGTGGCTGACCGCGGATCTCCGCTCGCCGTGGGGGACGCCGGTCGGGCGGCCCGCACCGGTGACCTGTCGTCACCGGTGAGGTGAAGCACTCTCCCCGCGGACTCCCGGGAACAAAATGAACCCCGCCCCTCATACGCAGGGGCGGGGTTCGCATGGAGCGCCCGGCAGGCCTTGCGCTCCTGGCGGCGCCGCAACCTCTCACCGCGACGTGGCAGATGGGACGGCTGTCACCAGCTTCGCGAACGCGGACATACAGCGACCGCAGTGACCCGCCCGCTGCGCGCGGGCCGAGTCGACGCGCTCGGCGATGCGCTGCCCGCACAAGGTGGCGCCCCCTTGCTTGGCCACCACGTGCCACACCAACGATGCCCCCGGCTTCTCCGGGCCTACGCACATCTCGTACATGACCGGCCTCCCTGAGGTGGACGCCTTTCTCACCCCAGGACAACTCACGCAAGCCCCGAGGGCGAAACGGGCGCAGGCCATTCGGGTGACGGGTGCCGTGCCGCCGCAGCCCGCAGAAGGGCCGGTCGACGCTCGGCGTGCCTGCCGCCCGAGGCGCCCGCAACGAGAGGCAGCGCCTCGCCGTCCCGGGACACCGGCGGGTCCCCGCCGGTGAGGGACCCCGGGCCGACCCGGCTACCGGGTTGCCCCGGGATGAGGATCGCACGAGGCTGGGACGGGGCAGGAACTACGGCGGGGCCGCCCGTTCCCTCGGGCGGGGCCGCCTCCGCGGCCGGGCGGCTGCTCGAACACCAGGCGCCGGACGCCGCGGCGAATGCGAGAATTGGGCCGACGGGATTCCTGCCCTGGATGGGATGAACGCATGGGCGTCAGCGGTGCGGTGCGCAGTGCAGACCATGCCGATCCGTTCGACATCACGGCCACGGCGGTCACGGTCGTGGATGCCCAGGGACTGATCGTCCACTGGAGCCAAGGAGCCCAGGACCTGCTCGGCTACCCGGCCCGTGAGGCGGTGGGGCTGCCGGCGGAGGCCCTGGTCACAGGTACCGACCGGAAGGCCGCCGGCACACGGTTGCATCGCCTCGACCGAGGCTGGGAGGGTGCCGTGACCGCCCGGCACCGTGCGGGCCACCCGGTCGAGCTGGCGTTGCGGGCGTGTCCGCTGCAGGCCGGGGGTGGGAGCGGCGGCTGGCTCCTCGTGGCCTGTGACGCCGGGGCCTGTCGGCGGCGCGAGGTGTTCGAGGCCGTCGCGCAGGGCCTCCTGGAGCACTCGCCCGTGGGCGTCGGGGTACTGGACACCGAGCTGCGGTACCGCTGGGTGAACCGCGTGCTCGCCGACATGGAGGGCCGTGCCGCGAGCACCGGCAACTCCGTCCCCGCTCTCGCGGACGTCCCTGAGACGTCACCCGTGGTGACACGCCAGGCCCGGCACGTACTGATCACCGGGGAGTCTCAGGTGACCCTGGAGCAGGCCCCGGATCGCGGGGCGGTGCATGCCGCCGAGAGCCGAGGGCGTGTTCGGCTGCGCTCCTTCTTCCCCCTGCGCGACACCGCGGGCAAGACGCTGGGGATCTGTCTCGCCGCTCTCGATGCCACCGGCCAGGATCCGGCGCGCGAGCGGCTTGCCGTGCTGAACGCGGCAAGCGAACACATCGGGACGACGCTGGATCTGGACCGTACCGTGCAGGAACTGGCGGAGGTCGTCGTTCCGCAGGTCGCCGACTTTGTGTCGGTCGACCTCCTGGACACCGCTCAGGCGGCGGGACCGACCGCGGCGGCGGCACAGGCGGGCGCGGCACTGCTCCGGGCGGCCCACCTGTCCATCCAGGAGGACCACCCGGAGGTGGTCGTCGACATCGGCGCACCCACTCGGTATCCGACGCGGTCGCCGCAGGCCCGGTGCCTGGCCACGGGCCGGACCATCCGCGAAATCGTCGTCCCTTCCACTCCCTGGCTCGCCGACGACCCCTTGCGGTGGACCAAGCTGACCCGGCTCGGCGTGCACGCCGAACTGGTGGTGGCGCTCCGGGCCCGCGGCATCACCATGGGTGTGGTCACCCTGCTGCGCTGGAAGAACCCCGACCCGTTCGGCCAGGACGACGAACTGCTGGTCGAGGAACTGGTGGCGCGGGCCGCCGTCTGCGTCGACAACGCCAGGCGCTTCGCCCGGGAGCACCAGGCGGCGCTCACCCTGCAGACGAGCCTGCTGCCGGTCGACCTGCCGCACGTGAACGCGGTGGAGGTCGCCTACCGCTACCTGCCTGCCGACGCCGAATCAGGGGTCGGCGGAGACTGGTTCGACGTGATCCCGCTGTCGGGCGCCAGGGTGGCGCTCGTCGTGGGCGACGTCGTCGGCCACGGGCTGCACGCCGCGGCCAGCATGGGGCGGCTGCGAACCGCCGTGCAGACGCTGGCCGACCTGGATCTGCCCCCGGACGAACTGCTGACCCACGTGGACGACCTGGTCGTACGCCTGGCCGAGGACGAGGCGTCCGCCCAGAGCACCGCGGTGATGGGGGCGACCTGCGTGTACGCCGTCTACGACCCGATCGACCGGAAGATCGTCGTGGCGCGCGCAGGGCACCCCACTCCCGCGATCGCCCACCTCAGGGAGCCCGTCGAGTTCCCCGACATCCCCGCCGGTCCGCCGCTCGGGCTCGGGGGTCTGCCGTTCGAGTCCGCCGAGATCCCGGTTGAGGAGGGGAGCATCATCGCCCTCTACACCGATGGGCTGATCGAGGCATCCGACCGGGACGTGGACGTCGGCATGGAGCGGCTGTGCTTCACGCTGGCCCACCCCGACCGGCCGCTCGACGAGATCTGCAACATCATGGTCCGAACCCTGCTTCCGGACCGCCCGCGCGACGACGTCGCCTTCCTCATCGCGCGCACGCACGTCCTGAGCTCCGACTACGTGGCCTCCTGGAACGTGCCCGCCGACCCGTCGGCCGTGCGGGTGGCACGCAACAACGCCAGCCGGCAACTGTCCCTGTGGGGGCTGGAGGAACTGGCCTTCACCACGGAGCTGATCGTCAGTGAACTGGTGACCAATGCCATCAGGCACGCGTGCGACCCGATCACCGTCCGCCTCATCCATGAGCGCACCCTGATCTGCGAGGTCTCCGACGCCAGCAACACCTCCCCGCACCTGCGGCGCGCGCTCAGCACGGACGAGGGCGGACGGGGCCTCTTCCTGGTCGCTCAGGTGGCGCAGCGCTGGGGCACCCGCTACACCTCGTCCGGGAAGACGATCTGGACGGAACTGTCACTGCCCCGCCGCCACTGACCGCCCCCGCCCGACGCCGCGCGGCCACGGCCGGCGCACGCCCCGTCCGACCTTTCGTGATGCCGACCCTGCGGACACACCGGTCGCCCGCAGCGGAATCGCAGTGCTGTACTGGGGGCATGATCGGACGTTCCCGCCGGTCCCGGACGGGAGCGGCGCCGTCGCTCGGCGACCGGCGGTCAGGTGATCCGTCTCGTCCGGGTCGGCGCTCGCCCGGACGACGCCTAGCGCCGTCGCTGAGCCTGCGTTCGCTGTCCGCGCAGGTCTTCCTGCTGCAGGTCGTCATCGTGCTGGTGCTCGTCGTGGCGGCCGCCGGCGCCCTCGTACTGCAGGAGCGGCACGACGCCGTCCAGAACGCGAGCAACCGCTCACTGGCCGCCGCCGAGGCCTTCGCGCACGCGCCCGGGACGTCGGCCGCGCTGCGGTCGCCGAATCCGGGGGCGCTGCTGGGGCCCGCGGCGCAGCGGGCACAGCAGGGTGCGGGCGTCGACTTCATCAGCGTTCTGGACGGCAACGGGGTGCGGATCACCGATCCGGATGCCAAGCTGATCGGCACCAAGGCGCAGGGTGTCGGCCGGGCCGCCGCGGGTGAGGCGTTCACCGAGACGTTCCACGGTGCGCCCACCGACGTGGTGCGCGCGGTGGTGCCCGTGGTGGACCGCAGCCGGCGCGTGGTCGGCATGGTCTCCGCCGGGCTGCAGATCGAGACCGTGGGACACATGCTGGACTGGCAGATCCCGGTGGCCCTGGGGTCGGCGGCGCTGGCGCTCGCGCTCGCCACCGCGGGCACGGCCCTGGTCAGCCGACGGCTGCGTCGGCAGACCCACGGTCTGGGTCCGGCGGAGATGACCCGGATGTACGAGCACCACGACGCGGTGCTGCACGCGGTGCGAGAGGGCGTGCTGATCATCGCCGGCGACGGTCGGGTCCTGCTCGCCAACGACGAGGCACGCCGGCTGCTGGACCTCCCGGAGGACGCCGACCGGCGGCACGTCACCGAGCTGGGGCTGGGGCCCGAGCTGACGCGGATCCTGGCGTCGGACGAGGTCGTGTCCGACGCGGTGCTCCCGGCCGGGGAGCGGCTGCTGGCGGTGAGCACCCGGCGCACCATGCCGTACGGCGGCGCGCCCGGCCTGGTGGCCAGCCTCCGCGACACCACGGAGCTGCAGGCCCTGGCCGGCCGCGCGGAGGTGGCCCGGGGGCGCCTGACACTCCTGTACGAGGCGGGCGTGCGGATCGGCACGACGCTCGACGTTCGCCGTACGGCGGAGGAGCTCGCCGAGGTGGCGGTCCCGCGGATGGCGGACGTCGTCACCGTGGAGCTGCTCGACGCCGTGCTGCGCGGCGAGGAGCCCACGGGTGCGGTGAACCGGATGCGGCGCACCGCGCTGCACGGGGCGCGGGGCGGCACTCCTCTGCAGCCGGTGGGCGATCTGATCCAGTTCGTGGTGGCCGACACACCGATGGTCGCGGCACTGCGCCGCGGCCGGGCCGTCCTGGTGCCGGACCTGCATGCCGCCCAGGACTGGCGGGCGCAGGATCCCCAGGGCGCGCGAGAGGTGCTCGACTACGGCATTCATTCGCTGATCGCGGTGCCGCTGCGGGCGCGCGGTGTGGTGCTCGGCATGGTCAACTTCTGGCGGGAGGCGGGCTCTGCGCGGTACGAGGAGGAGGACGTCGCGGTCGCCGAGGAGCTGGCGGCCCGGGCGGCCGTCGCGATCGACAACGCGCGTCGCTACTCCCGCGAGCACGCGATGGCCGTGACGCTGCAGCGCAGTCTGCTGCCCCGGGATCTTCCGGAGCAGGACGCGCTGGAGGTGGCGTGGCGCTATCTGCCGGCGCGGTCGGGCGTGGGCGGCGACTGGTTCGACGTCATCCCGCTGTCCGGTTTCCGGGTGGCGCTGGTGGTCGGCGACGTGGTGGGGCACGGCCTGCACGCGGCCGTGACCATGGGGCGGCTGCGCACGGCGGTGCTGAACTTCTCGTCCCTGGACCTGCCGCCGGACGAACTGCTCGGGCATCTTGACGAGATGGTGATGCGTCTGGACACCCAGACAGCGAGCGCGGACGGCGAACGCGCAGAGGTCACCGGGGCAACCTGCCTGTACGCCGTCTACGATCCGGTCGGCGGACGCTGCACGCTGTCCCGCGCGGGGCATGTCGCACCGGCCGTCGTGGATCCCACGGGCCGGGTGACCTTCCCGGATCCGCCGCTGTCGCCGCCACTGGGCGTGGGCGGTCATCCGTTCGAGGCGACCGACTTGGACCTGCCGGAGGGCAGTCGGCTGGTCCTGTTCACCGATGGCCTGATCGAGGATCGCGGACGCGACGTCGACGAGGGCCTGGCGATGCTGCGTTCGGCCGTGGCCCTCGCCGGCCAGACACCGGAGGAGACGTGCCGGGCCGTGATGGAGAGGATGCTGCCGGAGCATCCGATCGACGACGTGGCGCTGCTCGTCGCCCGGACCCGGCTGCTCGACCCGTCCCGGGTCGCGACCTGGGACGTGCCGTTCGACGTGATGGCGATCTCCCGGGTGCGGACGGACGCCGGCCGCACGGTCGCCGAGTGGGGGCTGGAGGAGGTGGCATTCGTGACGGAACTGATCGTCAGTGAGCTCCTCACCAACGCGATCCGGTACGGTGCGCCGCCCATACGGGTCAGGATGCTGCTGGGTCGCTCCCTGATCTGTGAGGTGTCGGACGGCAGCAACACCTCGCCCCGGCTGCGGCGCGCGGCCGCCACCGACGAAGGCGGCCGCGGCCTGTTCCTGGTGTCGCAGTTCGCGGACCGGTGGGGCACGCGATACGTGGCGAGCGGGAAGGTGATCTGGGCGGAGCAGACGCTGGGCGGCATTGGGGACCTGGACCCGGCGGCACTGCTCGACGCGATGGCCTGGTGACGGCGGACCGCGGCGAGCCGGACACCGAGGCCGCCTGGGCCCGAGGATGAGTGCTCCTCAGGTCAGGACCCCGGCCGGACACCGGCGTTCACGAGCAGCGGGCGAGGAGCAATGCGCTCAGGAGCAGTGGACGTTGGTCCACTGGTCGCCCACGGCCTTGCCGTTGTTGGGGGCCGTCACCCAGCCGCTGACGGTGACGCACTTGCCGTTCATCCTGTTCAGATGGACCGGACCGGCGTACTCGTAGTAGAAGTGGTTGCGGTCGGAGTCGCCGCGGTCGCCCTGCTTGATGGTGACCTCGATCATGTGTCGCTGGCCGTAGTACTTCTTGGCGACGTTGACCAGACAGTTGGTGCCGCCGTCGGCGCTCGAGTAGTACAGGTGCAGCGTGCCCCAGGTACTGCCGTCCGTGTCCTTGATGGCATACGTGCCGATTTCATTGCCCGAGCATCCGTAGGCTCCCTCCGGGAGTGCCGAGGCAGCGGGTGCCGCCACCAGGCTCAGACCCGCCGCCGCGGTCATCGCGATCACCCCGGTCAGGAATGTGCGCACAACGTTTTCCTTTCAATTGAACTGAACCGTCGAAGCGCGACAAATAAAGCACAGGGAGATCGACTCCTCCCACGCTTCAAGCGAATTGACGCAATTGCGCCAGCCCCACCCGGACCGGACCGAATGCTCGGCCGAAACCCATGCAAAGAAGCCGCGCCGCCGCGGAATTCGCCGCCGGCCGGATTCAGGACTGCGCCGGAAACGACGCCGGAGCGGCACGCCGTGCGTGCCGCTCCGGTCCCGTGCGCGTCCGCGGATGTGTCAGTGGGTGGTGAGCATGCCCGCGCGCAGGCGCTTGAGCGTGCGCGAGAGCAGACGGGAGACGTGCATCTGGGAGACCCCGAGGCGTTCCCCGATCTGGGCCTGGGTGAGTTCGTCGACGAACCGCCAGTGGATGATCTGCCGGTCCCGCTCGTCGAGGTCGGCGATCAGTGGGGCCAGGGCGTGGAAGTCCTCCACCAGCTCCAGCGCCGCGTCGTCCGCGCCGATGAAGTCGGCCAGCACGGTCTCGCCGTCCTCGCTGTTGCCGATGGTGGCGTCCAGGGAGGAGGAGTTGTAGCCGTTGGAGGCCAGCCGGGCCTCGACGACCTCCTCCTCGGACAGGCACATCAGCTCCGCCAGCTCCTTGACCGTCGGGGTGCGCCCCAGGCGGCTGCCGAGTTCCTCCGTGGCGCGGGCGAGCTGCACGCGGGCCTCCTGCAGGCGCCGCGGAACGTGCACGGCCCAGGAGGTGTCGCGGAAGAACCGCTTGATCTCGCCGACGATGTACGGCACCGCGAAGGAGGTGAACTCCACCTCGCGGGACAGCTCGAACCGGTCGATGGCCTTGATCAGACCGATCATGCCGACCTGGACGATGTCCTCCATCTCCTCCGGCCCCCGGCTGCGGAACCGGGCCGCGGCGAAGCGGACCAGGGACATGTTCATCTCGATCAGCGTGTTGCGCGCGTACTGGTACTCGGGCGTGCCCTCCTCCAGCACCGTCAACTGGTCGAAGAACAGCTTCGACAGCTCGCGGGCGTCCCGCGGGGCGACCCTGGACGGGTCGGCGACGTCCGGCAGCCGGGCCGTTCCCACTTCCGCCTTCGCCCTCGTGAGCGCCGTCATCAGGTTTCCCTCCCGCGTCGTCCAACCGTGGTGCCGGTCCTCCAGGTGCCGACGAGAGTGCGGTTACCCCCGTTTCCGGCGGGCACTCCCCCCTCTTCTCGATGTCCGGGTTCACCCTCTCGCGTCCGGGTCAGTGGGCGGCGGGGTGCTGCCCCTCGGCGCTGCCGGCCGGGATCAGGGACAGGGTCTGTTCGGCGGCGCGGCGTGCCCCACCGACAGGGCCGCCGCTGGAGTCCGTCCAGCTGCGCGCCGGGGTGGTCTCGGCACGGCGGTGGGGGTCCGCGGACAGGGCAAGTGTCAGGCCGCTGTAGCGGTTGACGAGGCGGAAGGCTTGGGCCGTCACCGAAGGGCTGCGGGGTGAACTCGTTGCGCACCAGGCCGTACCAGTCGCCGGTGTCCGGGTCGATCCACGTACGTGCCGTCCGGTGAGGAGGCGGCCGACGCCGTTGGCTGCGCGGCACCGGCCAGGATCAGGACGAGGGCCGCGACAGCGGCGCCGCCTGTTCTGCGGAAGAGTCGCGCGGGTGCTCCTTGCTGCCGGGGTGCGGTGCGGCGTCCTTGCCGCACGACACGATCCCGTTCGGGCGCTGCCCGGGTCATGGACTGACATGCCCCACCTCTTGCACTTCCGCTCTCGCGTCAGCCGCCGCCGGGGCGGTGCACGACGAGGTGCGTCACTTCGAAGGACATCCGCGTGGTCTGCGGATCCGGCGGGGGGTGGTAACGGCCCGCGCACACGGACAGGTTGACGATGAGGTACGCGTACCAGTCGTCGCCGACCCCACGGTGGTCCGCGAACACCGGTCGCCCGTTGAGCGACCATACGACGTCGTCCGCACCGAACCTCACCTTCAGGTCGATCCAGCCGCCCGGGCATACGGCCGCGTCCCGGTGGTCGAGATGGCCACCGCCGACGTGGTTGGAGAACTCCAGCAGGTCGGGGTTGTCGGGGTGGTACTCGAACACGTCGATCTCCTGGTCGCCGTCGCGCCAGGTCCAGATCGCCGGCCAGGCCCCCGTCTCGGTGGGCAGCCGGACCCGGGTGCGCAGGACGTCGCCCGTGCGGACGACGAAGCCCTCCCCGCTTCCCTCGGTGGTCAGCAGTCCCGTGTCCCACAGGCCGTCGTCCCGGCGGGTGGCGCGGAAAATACCGTCGCGGCAGTGGCCGGGGTCCGGCACCAGATGGTCCAGTTTGTCGTCGTCCGGGTTGACCGGGCCGCCGTCCGGATACGCCCAGGAGCGCCCCGCCACCCATTGCCGGGCCGAGGAGAAGTCGGCCACGAGGACGGCATCGGTCACGGCGGGCACCTCCACGTCCGGTGCGGTTGCGCGGTGCTGCGATTGCGCGGTGCTGTTCTGCCCGCGGTGCCCGAGGTCATGCGGCGAAGCGGCCTGCGACGGCAGGGTCCACCCGACCGGGTGAACGACGCCGTCAGCGGCCGGACGCCGACGCCACGGCCGTGCGGGCCGCCCGCTCCACGCGTGAGATGCCCTCGCTCATCGAGCTGTTGCCCTCCGAGAGGACCGCGACCACGTAACGCCGTCCGTCCACCGTGATCCGCCCGACGCTGTTGACGTCCCACAGACCCGTGGTGTTCCGCTGCAGCCAGCCGTTCTTCAGCGCCCAGCCCGATCGCGCGGCCGCCGAGACGCCCCACGACTGCTCGCTCGTGATGCGGGCCATCAGGATCCGGACGTAGGAGCGGGAATCCCCGGTCAGGGCCCTGGCACCGCCCCGTGCCGCCGCATTGGTGTCGAACACCGCGCGCAGCAGGCGGATCTGGTCACTCGCCGTCGTCCGGGTCAGTCCCCATTTGGGGCCGGGCCCGCCCTTCGTCGAGGTGAGCCCCAGCCGCTTGTTGGCCGCCTCCAGCCCCGGAGCCCGGCCGATGCTCCGCCACAGG
Source organism: Streptomyces sp. NPDC046197 (assembly GCF_040646295.1). Classification (NCBI taxonomy): domain Bacteria; kingdom Bacillati; phylum Actinomycetota; class Actinomycetes; order Kitasatosporales; family Streptomycetaceae; genus Streptomyces; species Streptomyces sp. NPDC046197. The sequence goes on from NZ_JBEYZY010000008.1 coordinate 15,010, forward strand.
GCGTCGGCCGACGCGTTGTCGCTGCGCCGGATCATCGCGTCCGCCCGGGTGCGCTCCTGGGCGGTGAGCTGCCGTCCCGCGTCCTGGGCCTGGAGCAGCGTCGTCGCGAGGATGTCGACCTTGATGATGCTCGCGGTGTCGTACGGGGTGTCGTCCCCGTACACCTTGGGCTGGCCGCCGGTGTCGTCCAGGCCGAGCACCGCGGCCGTCACACGCGGCTTGCCCTGGGGGTGCGCCGGTGCGGGGTCCCCCGCCGGTGCGGCGCCCGCCCGTGCGGCTGACGTGGCCGCGCTCGCCGGTGAGGCTGCCGCGAGGGTGCCGGCCGAGCCGAGCGCCGTCACCGACGCCACCAGCACGCCGGCCCAGGCGGCCGTGCGTCGGCCCCGGCGTCGCTCCCTGGTGTGCGGGCGCGGCGGGGAGAAGAGTCGGTTGGGCATGGTGGGGCGGGCCTCTCGGCAGTTCCTGTGGGCGGGGTGCGTACGAACATAGGCAAAAGCACCCGTCCCACGGGGTGACGGCTGTCACCACAGGGCGCTTTCGGCCCGTTTTGTGGGGAAAACCACAAGCTGTCCCTTCACACCCTCAGCGTCTGCGGCCGCGCACCGGCCGACCGCTCACCACGCCCGCGACGTGCAGCGCGTGCAGGGCGAGCAGGGTGCATGGCGAGCCCGAGGCGCATGAGGTTGGCCGAGGTGAAGGTGTGGTTGGCCGAGATGTGCGCCGCTTGATGAGAAAGGCGCTGAAGAACAGGACCGCCGCGACACATCGGTTGCACGCGTCGCGGGCACATGCGGCGGCCCCGATATTGGGAGGCGGGGCGTTCACGGCGTCCACGGGCGGCGAGACGCCCGACGGCTCACGGAGCGACGGACATGGTGCGCAGGAGAGGACCGGGCGACCGGCGTGCGGTCGGCTCCCGCGGCGTGCCCGTGGCCTCCCTCTCGTGGCCCGTCGTGCTGTGCTGGCTCATCGGCACCACGGTGGTGCTGGCGGTGACCGGCGTCGTCCTCGGCCGGGAGACCAGACTGGCTCCCTTTCTGATCGTCCTGCCCGCCCTGATCGCCGGGCGTGGCACTGTTCGGCAGACGACGGTGGCCTCCGTGTGGGTGACGCTCGTCATCGTCGGATCACTGCTCGACACCCCGATGGGCACGGTGGGGGCCAATGTCGCCGTGGTCGTGTTCGCGCTGGTGTTCAACGGCCTTGGCATCGCCAGGGCGGCCCAGCGCATCCACCGGGAAGGGGAGATCGCCCGGCTGCGTTCGGCCGCGGCCGCCCTGCAGCGGCAGTTGCTGCGGCCCTTCCCGCTGGTGACCGACCAGCTGCTGGTGCACGGCCTGTACCAGCCCGTCGAGGAGGACAGCCGGGTGGGAGGCGACGTCTACGAGGTCGTCACCTCGCCGTACGGCAGCCGTGTCTTCATCGGCGACGTCCAGGGCAAGGGCCTGTCCGCCATCAGCGCGGCCTTCGCCGTGCTGAGCGCCTTCCGCGAGGCGGCCATCGCCGAGCCCACCCTCACCGCCGTCGTCGACGCCCTGGAGGAGGCGGTCCTGCGGCACAACTCCTTCGCCTCCCAGGTGGGCGAACGCGAGCGCTTCGTGACGGCACTCGTCCTCGGCGTCGGGTCCGACCGGGACGTGCAGGCGATCAACTGCGGCCATGTGCCGCCCCTGCTCCTGCACGGCGACCAGGGCGAGCGCCGTGGTCCGGTGCTGCGCGCGGAGCCGTGCGTCCCGCTGGGCCTGGACACCCTCGCCGCCGAGCCGCGCACCGTCGAGTGGTTCGAGTTCCCGTACGGCAGCACGCTGCTGCTGTACACGGACGGTGTCACGGAGGCCCGGGCCCCCTCGGGCGCCTTCTACCCCCTGGAGCAGCGCGTCGCCGCGTGGAGTCATGTGCCGGCCGGCGACATTCCCGCGACCCTCTACCGCGAGCTCCACCAGCACACGGCGGGCACGCCGAGCGACGACACGGCGGTACTGGTCCTGCGCAGACGCTCCTCCTCCGGAGCCCCGGACTGAGAACCACCGGCCGGCCGGATCCGAGTGCCACCCCGGCACTGCGCAGACGGCCGAAACCGATGCATCCCGGCTCCTCCTCCCCGCGGTCGCGACGGTTTGGCCGTTTAGGTGCGCACGGGTGCGGGCCGGACGGTGGTTGGGTGACCGGTGGATCCGACCCGGGCGACCCGTGGCGGCCCTGCTGCGCGGGCTCGTCCCCCGTTGACGAGAGGGAGTGCACGATGACCGCCACAGGCACAGCGCGTCCCGTCCCGGCGTCCAGCAGCATTCGGCTGCCGGGGATCGTGCTCGGTGTGGGGCTGGGCGGGTTCGTCGACGGCATCCTGCTGCACCAGCTGCTGCGCTGGCATCACATGCTCTCCAGCACCAACCACGACCACATCGGCGTGAAGTACTACGACCCGCACACCGTCTCCGGGCTGGAGATGAACACCGTGTGGGACGGTGTCTTCCACGCGGTGTGCTGGGTGGCGGTGATCGTGGGCCTGGGCATCCTGTACTCACGGGTCGTGGACAACCGCAGAGCGGTGTGGGCCTCGCGGGTGCTGTGGGGGTGGATCCTGGCCGGGTGGGGCCTGTTCAACCTGGTCGAGGGGATCCTGGACCACCAGATCCTGGGCATTCATCATGTGCGCGGCGGCCCGCACCAGGCCTGGTGGGACGCCGGGTTCCTGGTCCTCGGCGGGCTTCTGCTGGCCGGCGGCCACCTGTGGCAGCGCAGCGGCCGGCCCGTCGACACGGCCTCCTCCGCCGGTGCCGCGCGTGCCCGGGACACCGCCTGATGCACGACGGACACCCGATGCACGACGGACACCCGATGCACGACCACGCCGCGGCCGGCGGCGCGCTGCTGGGCGCGGGAGTGACCGCACTCGTCCTGCTGGGCGCCGGCGTGGGCCATCTGCTGCTCGTCCGACGCGCTCTGCGGCGCAACCCCGCCCAGGGCTGGAGCCGCTTGCGGTCGGCCTCCTTCCCGGCCGGGCTGGCCCTGCTGGCCCTCGCGCTGCTGCCACCCGTGGCCACCGCCGCACACACCGACTTCCGGGCGCACATGATCCAGCACCTGTTGATCGGCATGTACGCGCCCCTCGCGCTGGTGTTGTCGGCGCCGGTCACCCTGCTGCTGCGCGCCCTGCCGCCGGCCCGGGCCCGTCAGGTGATCAAGGTGGTCAGCGGCCGGTGGGCGCGGATACCGGCCCATCCGGCCGTCGCCCTGCTGCTGAGCACGGGCAGCCTCGGGCTGCTGTACTTCACGCCGCTCTTCGACGCGTCCATGCGGCATCCGTGGGGCCACTGGCTGCTGCACGCCCACTTCCTCGCCTCCGGCTGCCTGTTCGCCCACGCGGTCGCCGGGCCCGATCCCGCGCCCGGCCGCCCGGGGGTGCGGGCCCGCCTGGTGTACCTGGGGGCGGCCGTGGCCGTACACGCGCTGGTCGCGCAGGCCATGTACGGCGGATTCCTCGTCGACCTCCACGTGCCGGTCGACCAGGTGCAGCAGGGTGCGGAGATCATGTACTACGGCGGGGACATCGCCGAACTGCTGCTGGCCGCAGCCCTGGTGACCACCTGGCGGCCGGAGCGCCGCAGGGACGGGGTGCCACTGTCCGGGCAGCCGGAAACGGGCGCGGCACTGCCCCGGTGAACCCGTGACACTCCGCCGATGAACATGTGTCATGCGCGAGCTTTCCACTACCGGCAGTAACATGATCAACTTTCTTTAGGTGCTCCTTACAGCCAAGTTGAGCGCTCCGCATGCTTTCCCCACCTGCTCTCCACACCCCGATGCGAGGACCGCGATGTCGTCCCAGGGCGATGCCCTTCAGCAAGCGTGTGCCGACTACGAACACCACATGCGAACGTGCCGGCAGTGTCACGTGGACACCGTGCCGTGCGCGGTGGCCAAGCACCTCCTGCGCCTCTACAACAACGCACGGAGAGGCGTTCCCCGCTCCGGCGGCGCCGTCCGCTGAGCCCGCCGGCCCGGCTGCGGTGCTCGTCACAGCAGTGCGATCTGCCCGACCTGTGCGCCGCGGAATCCCCACGTCAGCCGCTTTCATGACTGAAATGAATGGATCTTGCATCACACAGGCATTGGACGCATGTGTGCAGGTGACCCACTCTTGAAGCAGCCCTGAGGCGCCCGGCCCGGGAACCCGAGTCCGCCACCCCGGCACTGGATCCGCCACCCCGGCACTGGAAGGGACACCGCCCGTATGACCACGGCAGCCCGCGCCCGACGGCCGCACACAGTGCGCGACGTCCTGCCGTCACGGCTGCGGCGCGTCCTCCGCACCCCCCTGACCCCGCTGCCGCTCGCGGCGGCGGCGCGGGGCGCCGCGGCGCTCGCACTGCCGCTGCTCGTCGGCGTGCGGACCGGTGCGGTGGTCCCGGCGGTGATCGCGGCGATCGGCGCTCTGTGGGGAGTGAGCCAGGACGGCTCCGACCCCTACCGGCTGCGCCTGCGACGGATGGTCTGCATGGGCCTGGCCGCCGCCGTCGGCCTGCTCGCCGGCGAACTCGCGCTGCGCAGCGGGCAGCCGGCGGCGGTGACGGTCTGTCTGGTCGCCGCCGCCCTGGTCGCCGGTTCGGTCAGCCTGCGCGGCCCGGTCGCCTCCGTGTCCGGGATGCATGTCGTGCTCGGCGCCACGATCGGCAGTGGCATCCCCGTGCCGGGGCCGTGGTGGCAGGCCCCCCTGGCGCTGCTCGCCGGGGTGGGTCTGGTCGTCGTGCTGTCGGCGACTCCCTGGCTGTGGCGACGCCACCAGATCGAGCGGGCCGCGGTCCTCGCCGTGTACCGGGCCGCCTCCGGGGCCCTGTCGGCCGCCGGTACGCCGGTCGCAAAGGACGCACGGCGGTGGCTCACCGCCGCGCTCGACCACGCGCAGCAGGTGATGGACCGCCGTCCGGCGCCCGGCGGCCGGGCGGATCCCGAGGAGCGGGCGCTGCACGCCGCCTTCCACATGGCCGTCCGGCTGGGTGAGGCGGCGTCGGCGTTGGTGTGGGAGGCGCGCCCGCTTCCCGCGTCGGTGACGCGCGTACCCCTGCTGATGGCCGCGCGTCTGCTTCCGGCACCGGACGGTGCGGATGCCGCTGCGGCCCCGGACCGGGCGCAGACCCTGCCGATGGCCGATTCCTGGGCGAGCTCTCCGGGCCTGAGGGCGCTCGCCGAGCTGTACGCGGCAACCGACGGCGAACGCGGCAACGACACGGCGCTGCACCTCCCGCTCCGGCCGCGGCACGAACGGGCGACCGGACTGCGGGACGCGTTCTGCCAGGCCCGGGCCACCCACCTGCGGTACGCCGTGCTCCTGGCGGCCTGCGTCCTGGTGGCGCAGCTTGGCGCCGAGGTGCTGCACGGCCCGCGCGGCTACTGGCTGCCCATGACCGTGGCCTTCGTCTACAAGCCCGACTTCGGGCCGGTCTTCCGGCGGGCCGTGCACCGCTGCGTCGGCACGGTCGTCGGCGTCGCCGCCATCGGCGCGGTGACGCTGCTGACCACCGACACCTACGCCCTCATCGGCGCCGTGGCGGCCTTCGGCGCCCTGATGGCCGTGGGCGTACGTCATCACTACGCACTGGCGACGTTGGCTCTGACCGCGATCGTGTTCGTACTCCTCGACATGCTCGGCGACCACCGCGCGCTGTACACGGCGCGCATCCTCGACACCGCCCTGGCCGCCGCGATCGTCCTCGTCGCGCACTTCGCGCTGTGGCCCGACTCGGCCGCCGGGCGGGCCGCCGCGCAGACCGAAGCGGCCCTGGCGGCCGCCCACCGCTACCGCGACCTGGCCCCGGGCGCCGCGCCGGCTCAGCGGCACGCGCTGCGCCGCGCCGCCTACGGCCGGCTCGCCGCGGCGCGGCTGGCCGCCGCCCATGCCCACGGCGAGCCGGGCCGCCCGGGCCGCAGGCTGCCGGACTGGGAGCACGCGATCACCGAGGGCGAGCAGCTCTGCGACGCCGTGGCCGCGCGGTCCCTGACCAACGGCGCGCGGTTCGTGCACCCTGCTTCTTGACGGGCTTGTGACGGGCTTGTTGACGGGCTTCCTGACGGCCGGGGTCCGAAGCAGTGGGAGAGTGGGCGAGATGGATCTGCAGGTACTGCGTTCCTTCCAGGCCGTGGCCGAGGGGCTGACCGTGACCGAGGCCGCCGCGGAGGCGCACATCACCCAGCCCGCGCTGTCCCGGGCGCTCAGCCGGCTTCAGGACGAAGTGGGCGCGGAACTCCTGCAGCGGGCCGGCCGCGTGCTGCGGCTGACTCCGGCGGGGCGGGTGTTCAAGGAGCACGTCGATGCCGTGCTCGAGAGTTACGACCGGGGCCGGCGGGCCGTCGCCGAGGTCGTCGACCCGGAGGCGGGCCTGGTGTCGCTGGCCTTCCTGCACACCCTGGGCACCTGGCTGGTGCCCAGACTCGTCACCGGCTTCCGGCGGGCCTTCCCCCAGGTCCGGTTCGAGCTGCATCAGCACGAGGAGAACGGCCTCGTCCAGCACCTCCTCGACGCCACCGCGGATCTGATCATCACCAGCGACGACCCCGGCCATCCGTCGATCACCTGGCGGCGGCTCCTGGTCGAACCCCTGTGGCTCGCCGTTCCCCCGCAGCACCGCCTGGCCCAGCGCCGCCAGGTGCGCCTGGCCGAGGTCGCCGAGGAGCCCTTCATCCTGCTCAAGCCCGGTTACGGGCTGCGCAGTCTCACCGACACCCTGTGCCACCGGGCGGGCTTCACCCCGCGCATCGGCTTCGAGGGCGAGGAGGTGCACACGTTGCGCGGCCTGGTGGCGGCCGGCCTGGGTGTCTCCCTCATCCCGTCCTCGCCCGACGCCGCGGCGACCCGGGACGTCCCGATCCGCTACCTGGAGATCACCGACGTGCACGGCGCCCGCGACATCGGCATCGCCTGGCTGTCGGGCCGCACCCTGCCGCCGGCCCCCCAGAGGTTCATCGACCACGCCCTCGAGGCGATGACCGGCCAGGATCCGGCCCGGGGCGGCACGACCACCGCCCGACCGCAGGAGGACGGCGGCTGAGGCACGTCGAGCGCGGTTCTCGTCGCCTCCTCTGGGCGGGGCGGCGGCCGCGGCACGGCAGGCCGGGCCGCCCACATCTGACATGCCCTTACCTGGAGCAATGGTCAGCCCGTCGTGGCGAACCGCATCAGGCTGGTGTCTTGATCAAGCCCGCCGGGAGTTCTTGTGCACAGGCCACGTGAGTGTTTCCGCGAGGACCGTCGTCCGGACCCGGGCCGCGCCCTTGTGCGCTCCCCCGGCCGGCCCGGGCTTCCCCTGCCGCGCCCGGGGTGCCCGCGGAGCGAGCGGTGAGGCGGCCCGGGCGCCGCAAGGCAGCGGGGGCGGCCGGGGCTCCGTCACCGAGCCCGGCGCAAGAGCTTCCGGTTGCGCCCGCCTGGATGCGCTGGCTGCCTGCCCTGTACGTCGCCGTCTTGCTGGCTGTCGAACCGATCACTCCGGTGCAGTGGCCGGTGAGTTTCCTGCTCGTCGCGTTGCCCCTGGTCGCCGCCTTCGCCCACGGCCCCGGCTTCGTCGCCGCCGTCGCCGTGTTCGCCCTCGTGCTCCAGGGCGTACTGGCCGGCACTCCCTGCTGTGCGGGACGGGCCGTGGGGTACCTGTGGGACCGTCACTACGTGGCGGCCTACTTGTCCACGGCCCTGGTCGGCACCCTCGGCACGATCCTGGCGGCGCACCGGGTCCGCCGCGAACGCACCCTGGCCACCGTCCGGACCGTGGCCGAGACCGCGCAGCGCGTGCTGCTGCGGCCAGTGCCCCGCCGCCTCGGGCAGGTCTCCCTGGAGACGCTGTACCTGTCCGCCGCCGCGGAGGCCTGCATCGGCGGCGACCTGTACGAGGCGATGCCCACGGCGTACGGAGTCCGTCTGCTCGTCGGAGACGTGCGCGGCAAGGGCCTGGTCGCCGTGGAGACGGCCGCGACGCTGCTCGGCGCCTTCCGCGAGGCCGCCCACGACGAGCCCGAACTGACCGAACTGGCGCACCGGGTGGAGCGAAGCATGAGCCGCCGAGCACAGCAGTTGCAGGGCGGCGAAGTGACGGAGGGCTTCATCACCGCGGTGTTCGCCGAGGTGCCCGACGACGAGCACGTGGTCCGCATCGTCAACTGCGGCCACCCACCGCCCCTGCTCATCACCCGCGGGACGGTCACCGAGCTGCACGCGTCCGATCCCTCGCCCCCCATCAACCTCGGCATGCTGGTGGGGGACTCCTACCACGTGGATGTCGAACCCTTCCGCCCCGGAGACCAACTGCTGCTGTACACCGACGGCGTCACCGAGACACGTGACCGCACCGGCGCCTTCTATCCGCTCACCGAGCGCATCCGACCCTGGGCCACGCTCTCTCCCCGCGACCTGCTGGCTCACCTGCACGAAGACCTGCTCGCCTACAGCGGCGGGCAACTCAACGACGACATCGCCGCCCTCGCCGCCCACCGCCTTCCCGGTGGGGCTCACCCCTGAGGTGGGTGCCCGGCGAGTGCACCCTCCCCGGGACTCGCGGCGTCAGGTCCTGGCCGGCCGGGAGCAGGCACCGGCGGCGCAGTCGGTGAGCCACCGGTCGAAGTCGGCGTCGTAACGGGTGCCGATGCCGGAGTGGTAGACGGCGTAGCCGCCCGTGTAGTCACCGACCCGGAAGCGGGCCAGCATGTGCTGGATGTCCGCCGGGTGGTGTTCGAACATGTAGCGCACCGCCAGGTACCCCCACGGGTAGGTGCGCGTCACATCGCTGTTGGCGTAGGTGTTCTCGAAGAGTGTGCTCAGCGTGTAGGTGTGCTTGGCCGCCTCCGTGACGGCCTGGTCGTCGGTGAGGCCGCGGTAGCCGTAGGAGGCGTACTCGGCCAGGCCCTCGATCCACCAGATGTCCGGGACGGTCGTCTGCTGGGTGAAGTCGCCCTTCATGTCGTCGCGGGCGTCGAGGAAGTGTGTGTACTCGTGGTTCAGGTTCCACACGCGGGCCGTGAACCCGTCGTCGTAGTTCTTCTGGTACATGATCGAGACCGGCTGGTTGTGGGGGTCGCTCGGATTCCCTTCCATGGTGATGCCGCCGTTGTCCGTGCTCACGCCGAAGATCGCCCCGGCGTACGTCTGGTAGGCGGTGCGGTCGGCGAACACCACGAGCCGTACGGTCGACACGTACTGGCCGGGCACCGGGCCGTTGTCCTGCACCAGGGCATGGACGTACGGGTCCTGTCCGAGGATGCTCCGGCACACGGCGTCGAGCTCTTCGGGGGTGAGCGCCTGGGCCCGTATGTCGTGCGCCGGGTCGCAGGAGCGCGTGACCGGCAGGGCGGCCGCGATCAGCCGGTCGGCGAGGTTGCAGATGTCGTAGTACGAACAGTTCGCCCGGTCGTAGGAGTCGGCCTGGGACGCCACCGCGACCCACAGTGCGGCGGTCGGGCCGGTGATGGCGGACGCGTTCAGCACCTCGTCGATCAGTGGCCGGACCGTGGCCTGCAGAGCGGGATGCTCGACGTGCCGGGCCAGATCCATTCCCGCGTTGGAGTCCAGGTAGGCACGGTCGGTGCCGAGCAGGTCGAGGTGGCCGAGCGCGAAGGACTGGAGGGTGCCCAGGATGTCCGGGTCGTCCGTGACCGCGTCGACGTAGTCCGGGTTCCAGTTGCCCCGCCACAGGGGTGTGTAGACGTCGTTCACGGCCGCCAGCATGCTGGCGACGTCGTCGTAGCTGCTGTCGTAGCCGTCGAGCAGCTGCTGATAGACCGGCAGGTAGCGGGCCTGCTGGTCGGCGCTGTCGGTGAGGATGACGACGTCGCCCAGCACGTCGCCGTTCGCGGAGGTCACGTCCTGCGCGTGCGGGCGGGCGAAGAAGGCGTCCAGGCCCGCCGTGGTGGCGTCCTCCAGGGGCGCGCCGTAGGGGCCGACGTCGGTGGGGTCGTTGTACTGCACGTAGTAGCCGGCGCGCAGGAAGAGGACCAGCTGCCAGATGCTGTCGGTGTTGTCGCCGCGGTATCCGCGGGCCGCGGCGGTGAACGCCCGGGCGACGGTGACCATCTGGGACTGGCGGAACACCCGGCGGGCGTCCGTGCCGGTGACGGAGAACAGGGTGTTGACGCAGTCCGTGGTGGAGGCTCTGACGAGGCGGACGAGGGCCGACCCGGTCCGGCTGCCGAAGGCGGCGGGAGTGCAGTCGGCCTTCTTCGGCCGGCCCGCGGCAGGCCGGCGGTCCGGTGCGGTCGTCGGCCTCAGGGGCGGGAGTTCGGCGGGGGTCAGGCGGTGTCGCTGGACGGCGGTCCGGTCCGGCGCCCCGACGGTCGACCCGGTCGGGGGTACGGGCGACCGGGTGCCGAGTGGTCCGGTCACGGTCCCGGTGGCGGGACGCTGCGCAGGTGCGGCGAGTGCCGGTGCCGCGGGGGCGCAGGTGAGCGCCGCGCCCGCGACGAGCGCGCCGACCAGGCATCCAGGCAGCGTGAAGCGGTAGCGCATCTGGACTCCTTCGCGGATGGATGCGCCTCGGAAGGGGTGGTGAGGCGTGAGAGGCACTGTCTCAACGGCTCCCGGCGCCGACAATGCGATGTGACATAGCACATGGCACCCACAGGGCATAACGCCTGATCGGTGGGGGGTGCCTACGGTGCGGGCACGCTCCAGGTGCGTGCGGCCCAGGCCCTCAAGTGCGGTGCCTGTGCGACCAGATCGCGGTACGCCGCGGTGGCGCAGGCGAACACCGTCTCCGCCACGTCGTCCGCGACGCCGCCGCGGCGCCACGCCAGTACGTAACGACACCACAGGGGGGTGCCGACCAGGGGTTTGACCAGCACTCCCCGGACCGGCCGGTGCGTGGCCTGCACCGCGGCGACTCCGAGGCCGTCGGCGATCATGCTCTGCAACTGCAGTCGGTCTCCCAGGAATTCGTGCACCGCGGCCGGGGTGAAACCGGCCGCCTCGCAGGCGGTGTAGAAGACCCCCGGCCAGCCGGCCCCGTCGTCGGGGGTGACGAACCACGCCTCCTCGGCCAGTTCGGCGAGCGGGATCTGCGTGCGGTGTCTGAGGCGGTGGTCGGCCGGAAGGGCCACGAACGTCGGCTCGGTGACGATGCCGCGATGGGTCACCGCGGCCGAGTGCCGCAGCTCCGCCCCCGGGTAGTCGGCGGCGATCCCCGCGTCCACCGCGCCCTCCTCCAGGCCCTCCACGATGCGCGAGGAGGCGTACACACTGCTCACCGTGAGCGACACCTCCGGCAGCCGGTTACGGAGCCGGGCGACCGTGCCGGGCAGGACCGGGGAGTTGGTCGCCGCCATGCGCAGGATCCGGCCCGCGCCCGGGCCGCTGTGGGGCGGGCGGCGGGCGATGGCCTCGGCGCGGCGCAGGACGTCCCGTGCCTGGGCCAGGACCTGGACGCCGTACCGGGTCGGCCGCACGCCCGACGCGTCGCGCTCGAACAGCGGCCCGCCGAAGAGCCGCTCGATGCGGCGGAGTTGGGCGCTCATGGCCGGCTGGGAGTAGCCCAGCTCGGACGCGGCCCGGCCGACGCTTCCGGCGTCGGCGATCGCACACAGGACGCGCAGGTGCCGAAGCTCCAGCTCCATCCGTCCACTCCCCCACCCGCTCACACCGCCAGCCGTGGCCACGACCGGCGGGCAGGAAGCGTTCCACCGGGGCGGCCGACGCACAAGACACCGAAGCAGTCGCTATTGACATGCCCACTGCATCGCATTGAGACATGTGAGCTTGTGTTCGCCCTCGTTCGGTCGTGTGCACCCTCACCCCCCGGAGCCGCACGTGTTCCCCCAACGACGCGCCCACGCACCCTGGTTGGCCGCCTCTCTCGCCCTGTCGCTCGTCCTCCCTCCGGCGGCAACGGCCGTACGGGCGGATGCGGCCGGAAGCGGCACCACCATGACGGCGTCCACGCCCACCGCCGACAACGGACTCGCACGCACCCCGCCCATGGGGTTCAACAACTGGAACTCCACCCACTGCCGCGCCGAATTCGGCGAGGGGCTGGTGAAGGGCATCGCCGACGCCTTCGTCTCCCTCGGCCTGAAGGACGCGGGATACACGTACGTCAACATCGACGACTGCTGGGCGCTGCCGAACCGCGACGCGAACGGGAACCTCGTCCCCGACCCCGTGCGCTTCCCCCACGGGATCAAGGCGGTTGCCGACTACGTCCACTCCAAGGGGCTGAAGTTCGGCCTCTACTCCAGCGCCGGGACCAGGACCTGCGACGCCCAGGGCTTCCCGGGAGGGCTCGGACACGAGCGGCAGGACGCGACCCTGTGGGCGTCCTGGGGCGTGGACTACCTCAAGTACGACAACTGCAACAACAACGGCGTCGACGCCAGGCAGCGGTACAAGGCGATGAGCGACGCGCTCAGGGCCACCGGTCGGCCCATCGTCCTCAGCATCTGCGAATGGGGCGAGAACCAGCCCTGGAACTGGGCCGCCGCATACGGGAACTCCTGGCGCACGACCGGGGACATCACGGACTCCTGGGCGGGCATGATCGGCATCGCGCACCGCAACCAGCCGCTGGCCCCCTACGCCGGACCCGGCGCCTGGAACGACCCCGACATGCTGGAGGTCGGCAACGGCGGCATGACCGACACCGAGTACGGCACCCACTTCAGCCTCTGGGCCCAGATGGCCGCGCCGCTGCTGATCGGCACCGACCTGCGCACCGTGTCGTCACAGGCGCTCGGCATCCTGAGGAACGCCGACGTCATCGCCGTCGATCAGGACCCGCTGGGACGGCAGGGCACCGTGGTCTCCAGCTCCGGCGGGCTCGTGGTGATGACCAAGCCGCTGGCCGACGGCGGCCGTTCGGTGACGCTGACCAACGAGAACACCACGGCCGGAACGGTCTCCACGAGCGCCGACGCCATCGGCCTGGGCGGGGCGGCCTCGTACCGGCTCAAGGACCTGTGGAGCAAGCGGACCAGCACGACCACCGGCACCATCAGCGCGTCGGTGCCCGCCCACGGCACGGTGATGTACCGCGTCACCCCCGGCACACCGCTCCCCGTGCCGACCGGGCTGAACCAGCTCGGCGACCTCCGGTGGACCTCGGCGGCCAACGGCTGGGGCCCGGTCGAGCGCAACACCAGCAACGGCGAACAGGCCGCGGGTGACGGCCGCACCCTCACGGTCAACGGCACGGCCTACGCCAAGGGCCTCGGGACGCACGCTCCCAGCGACATCGCCTACCACCTCGGCGGGAGCTGCACGTCCCTGCGGGTGGACGTGGGCGTCGACGACGAGGTGAGCGCGGGAGGTTCCGTCGTGTTCCAGGTCTACCGGGACTCCACGAAGGTCGCCGACAGCGGGATCCGCACGGCGAGCGATGCGCCCCTGCGGCTGACGGCGGACCTGACGGGCGGCAGCACGCTGCGGCTGGTCGTCACGGACGGCGGCGACGGCATCGACCACGACCACGCCGACTGGGCGGGCGCCACCCTCGCCTGTGGGCCGGGCCCCACGGCCGGAAGCCATGCGCTGAGCGACCTGTCGTGGGCCTCGGCCACCGGTGGCTGGGGACCGGTGGAGCGCGACCGCAGCAACGGCGAGCAGGCCGCCGGTGACGGCCGCACCCTCACGATCAACGGCACGACCTACGCCAAGGGCCTCGGAACGCACGCCGCGAGCACCGTCGCGTACTACCTCGGCGGTTCCTGCACCGGGCTGTCCGTCGACGTGGGCGTGGACGACGAGGCCGGTGGCAGCAATGGATCGGTCGTCTTCCGGATCTACCGGGACGACACGCTCGTGGCGGACAGCGGCCGGGCCACTGGCGCCGACGCCGCCAAGCCACTCACCGCGGACCTGACCGGCGGCCTCGAACTGCGCCTGGTGGTCACCGACTCCGGCGACGGCATCGACTACGACCACGCCGACTGGGCGCAGCCCCGGCTCACCTGCGGATGACCGGTCCCGGCCCACACCACCGAAGAGCTGAAGACCTGGGCGAGGCCGGACCGCCCGGGCCGCTACCGGGACGGCTGCGCATCGTCGGGTCGGGGAGGCATCGCCAGGTGTGCCAGGTCTCCTGGCCGCGGTGTCGTCACCGGCCAGAGCGGCGCAGGGGTCCCGTCGGCGACCGCGGCGGGTGCGTCGGTCAGGTTCATGCGCTCCCGCAGGCGGCCGTAGAAGTCCATCGGGCCCAGCCGGACGGCGCGCAGCCGGCGCGGGGACGCGTAGACACCGATCCAGTCCCCCGGGTCGAGCACGCCCCGCAGCTGACCGTCGATGCTCACGGCGGCCTGCCCGGACCGGTCCAGCACGCGCAGGGCGATGGGCTCGTCCGGCGCGGCCACGACCGACCGGTTGAACGCCATGTGCGGGGCGACCGGCGTGAACACCAGGCCCTCGGCGCGGGGCGAGACGACGGGGCCGCCGGCGGCGAAGCTGTAGGCCGTCGAGCCCGTGGGGGTGGCGACCATCAGCGCGTCGGCGGAGTAGGACGCCAGCAGCCTGCCGGCGAGATAGACCCCGACCGACACCTGCCGGTCCCGGGCCAGCTTCTCCACAACGACGTCGTTCAGCGCGGTCACGTTCAGCGCGACGCCCCAGTCGCCGCCCGCCTCGCAGTCGGTGCGGACCCGCGGAGGCGGCAGGAGGGGGCCGCGCCCGTAGCGCATCAGCGCCTCCATGCCCGAGGGCACCTCCAGGCGGCGTGAGGCACGCAGGGTGAGCAGCATGCGGCTTTCGACGGTGAGCCGGTCCTCGCGCACGGCGTCCAGTGCGGCACGTACGACGCTGACGGGCACCTCGGTCAGGAAGCCCACCCGGCCGCAATCGACGCCCAGCACCAGGGCGTCGTTCTCGGCCGCCAGCCGGGCGCCGCGCAGGAAGGTCCCATCGCCTCCCACGGTGACCACGAGATCCGGTTCGCCCGCGGCCTCGACCTCCTCCCGCGCGCTGTGCCGCCCGCCGTCCCGCCACACGTCGATGTCCGTGCACTGCACGGCGTTCTCCGCGCACCATTCCCGGACGGTCCGGGCCGCGGCCTCGGCTTCCGCGCGTCCTCCGTGCACGACCAAGCCGATACGACGTACCGTCATGTCTGCCTCCGAGTCACCTCGCGGACGAACGAATGTCCCCCTCCTCCCGGGTGCCATCCTCACCGCGCGGCACACCGCTCCTGGAACGCCACGCCGCCGGAAGACGCCGCTCGCGTCGCATCATCCGCCCTGCCCGTCGCACAGCGGCCCCCGGCCCCCATGCAACCGGAAAGGATGAACTTAGGCACATCGGAGACTACTTAGGGGTACAGGACCAAACAGTGTTCACCGTATGAGAGGAGCAAGCCGTGATCTTCACGCTGTGCACCGCGGGGCCTCTCCTGCTCGCCCTCCTCCTGCTCGCCCGGCAAGAGACCCGCAGCCACTCCCCGCGCCACAAACGCTGAGCCCGGCCTCCCCCACGGGCCGGCGCCGTCTTTGCGCCTGCCCGTGCTTTTCTTGGGCATGACAGGACACGGAAGTCCACTGCCGTACACGTTCTCCCTCTCGTATGTCGGTGCACGCCGCGGAGGCGTCCCACATGCTCTGCCCAACCGGAGGAGAACCCGTGCCCCGACCTTCCGTTCCGCCTGCCCGTCCCGCCCTCGCGGCCGCCGCCCTGGCCGCGGTCGGTGCGCTGACCGCCGCGGCCGCGACACCCGCCGCCGCGCACGCGACCGCGCGCCGGCATTCGCCCGCCCGGCACGTCCTGCTGCTGTCGGTCGACGGGCTGCACCAGTCCGACCTCGCCTGGTACGTGGCCCGTCACCCGCAGTCGGCGCTCGCACGGCTCGTCGGCGACGGGGTGGAGTACACCCACGCCGGCGCCACCGTCCCCTCCGACTCGTTCCCCGGCATGATCGGTCAGCTCACCGGCGGCAACCCGGGCACCACGGGCGTCTACTACGACGACACCTACAGCAACGCCCTGCTCCCGGCGGGGACTACCGGCTGCGCCGGCGTCAGAGCCGGTGCCGAGGTCGACCTCACCGAGGACCTGGACCGGAACAAGGACTCCCTCGACGCGGGCCAGGGTCTGAGCGGCCTGCCCGGGAGCATCCTGAACATGACCGGCGACCCCCGCAGCCTGATCGATCCCTCGAAGTTGCCGGTCGACCCGAAGACCTGCAAGCCCGTCTACCCCCACGCCTACCTGAGGGTGAACACGGTCTTCGACGTGGCCGGCCGGGCCGGGCTGCGCACCGCCTGGGCCGACAAGCACGCCGCGTACGAGATCCTCGACGGGCCCTCGGGCAACGGCGTCCAGGACCTGTTCGCGCCCGAGATCAACAGCAAGGCCGTCGGCTACCCGGCGGGCGGCGACTGGACGAAGGACAACGCGGCCACCGAACAGTACGACGGCTACAAGGTGCGGGCGGTCCTCAACGAGATCGACGGCTACGACCACAGCGGTACACGCCGGGTCGGCACGCCCGCGGTGTTCGGCATGAACTTCCAGTCCGTCTCCACCGCCCAGAAACTGCCGTCCTCGGACGGTCTGGCCGGCGGCTACGCGGCGAAGGGCGTCCCCGGCCCGCTGCTGGCGAAGAACCTCGCGTTCGTGGACCAGGAGGTCGGCGCGTTCCTCGCCGAACTCCGCAAGCGGCACCTCGACGACCGTACGACGGTGATCCTGTCGGCCAAGCACGGGCAGTCGCCGACCGACCCGGCGGCGCTGAACCGCATCGACGACGGCCCGCTCCTCGACGGTCTCGACGCCGCCTGGAAGTCCGCCCACCCCGGCGCCGGCGACCTGGTCGCACACGCCGTGGACGACGACGCCATGCTCGTCTGGCTCACCGACCGGTCCCCGGCCGCCACCGACTTCGCCAAGGCGTACCTGCTGGCGCGGTCCGGCACCGGCACCGGCATCGACGGCGGGCCCAGGCCCTTCACCGCGAGCGGTCTGCGGACCCTGTACGCCGGTGCGGCCGCCGCCCGTTACTTCCACGTCCCGCCGGGCGACCCCCGCGTACCGGACCTCCTCGGCGTCACCCGGTACGGCGTCGTCTACACCGGCGGCAAGGGCAAGATCGCCGAGCACGGCGGCGCGCACGCCGACGACCTCGACGTCCCGCTCGTCGTCTCGGGTGCCGGGACCGCGCACGGCAGGCGGGTCGGCGCTCCGGTGCGGACCACGCAGATCGCCCCGACCATCCTGCGGCTGCTGGGCCTGGATCCCCGCGGGCTGGACGCCGTGCGCATCGAGCACACGCGCGCACTGCCGACGCGCTGACGCCCGTGTGAGGGCGGCTCCGGCCGGGAGGGCTCCGTCAGCTCGCCCACGCCTGGAGCCGCTCCCCCGGCTCCTGCTCCCGCAGCTGGGCGAGCGACTGCTTCTCCAGCTGGCGCACGCGCTCGCGGGTCAGGCCCACCTGCTCCGCCACCTCCTGCAAGGTGCGCGGCCGCCCGTCGTGCAGGCCGTACCGCAGGCTGAGGATCATCGCCTCGCGGGGTGCCAGGGTGTCCATGGCCTCACGCAGTTCCTCCGCGAGCGCCTGGAATTCGGCCACCTCCGGGGCCTGCAGCACATCGGTGTCCGCGATGAGGTCGCCGACCACCGTTGCGCCGGTGTCGTCCACCGGGGTGTCCAGGCTGATGGCCTGCCGCCCGACCCGGCGCAGCCAGGTGACCCGGTCCTCGGCGATACCGGCTTCCCGGGCGACCTCCCCGACGGCCGGTTCGTACCCGAGGCGGAGCTGGAGCTTGCGCTCGACCTTGGCGAGCTTCTGGAGCTGTTCCACGACGTGCATCGGCAACCGGACCGCGCGGGCGTGCGTCCCGACGCCCCGCTCGATCGCCTGGCGGATCCACCAGGTGGCATAGGTGGAGAACTTGAATCCCTTGGTGTGGTCGAACTTCTCCACGGCCCTGATCAGTCCCAGATTCCCCTCCTGGATGACGTCGAGCAGCGGGAGCCCCCGGTGGGCGTGCCGCTTGGCCATCGCGACGACGAGCCGGAGGTTGGCGCGGACCATGTGGTCCTTGGCCGCCTGGCCGTCGCGCACCGCGGCCTCCAGCTCCCGCCGCCGCTCCGGTGGCAGGACGCGACCGTCGGCTTCGGCCTGCCGCACCTCCTCCAGCGCGTTCACACCGGCCTCCATGCACTGCGCCAGCCGGACCTCGTCGTCCGCGGCGAGCAGCGGTGTCGCCGCGATCTGCCGGAGGTACTGGCCCAGCAGATCCGGTTCGGCGTCGGGCTCGGGAACGGCGTCGAGCCGGTTCCTGGTGCGGGCGGGGTTCCGGCGGCCGTCCGCGGCGGCAGCCGCCGGCCTTCCTGTCGCGGGAGTCATCGTCGCTCTCCTCATCTCCTCGCGTCCCCGACGGCTCGGGTACCCCGGGGGCCCATGGGGGAACCGCGGCGACGGGGGCGGACGGGAGCGGTCCTGTCCGCCTCTGCCGAAGGCGCCGGGTTGGGAGACACTTGGGTTGTCCGGGTGTGGCGTGCCGCTCGTGAAGGGACGTTGGCCCTGTTCGGCCGTCACGCTGTGCTCTTGGGTGATCGGGCTCGCGTCAGGAGGCCGGGGTGTACCGCTCGTGCGAGGGGCTGCGGATCCGTCCTGACCGGCGGGCGGACCCCTCGGTCCCGCCGCGGACGTCACCGGCGGCCGCCACCCGGCCCACCCCGGCCGGCACCGGTCGCCACCGGCTGACGGCGGCCGGCACCGGACACCAGGTCCCCAGGCGCGCGTGATGGCGGCCGAAGAGCGGGAAAGGCGGCCGGGACAGCCGCGCCTCCCGGACCTGCATGTGCGCCTGCGTGCCGAGCTGGGCCGGATCGACGAGCAACTGCGCGGCATGCTGGACGCCATGGACCGGCTGCAGGGTCTGCTGGACGCGGTGGTCGCCATCAGCCGGGAGGTGGAGCTGCCCGCGGTGCTGCACCGTATCGTGACGACCGCCATGGACCTGGTCGACGCCCGCTACGGGGCACTGGGCGTACTCAACGAGTCCGGGGAGCACCTGGAGCGGTTCATCCCCGTCGGCCTGTCCGAACAGGAGCGCGCCGCTCTGGCCGAGGCCGGCCTGCCCCGTGGTCTGGGGGTCCTGGGGCACCTGATCCGCTACCCCGAACCCCTGCGGGTCGACGACATCTCGGCCCATCCGTCCTCCGCCGGGTTCCCGCCCGGCCACCCGCACCTGCGCACGCTGCTCGGCGTCGCCATCAGCGTGCGCGGCGAGATCTACGGGGACCTCTATCTCGCCGAGCGGCGCGACGGGCAGCCCTTCGACGTGCACGACGAGAACATCGTCGTCGCCCTGGCCAGCGCCGCCGGCATCGCCATCGACAACGTCCGCCTGTTCGAACGGGTGCGGGTCGGAGCCGAGCAGTTCCAGCGGCTGCTGCTGCCCAGGCTGCCCGACCTGCGGCCCTTCACGGCCGCCGCCATCTACCGGCCCGCTGCCGAGCCCAGTCAACTCGGCGGGGACTGGTACGACGCCATCCTGCTGTCCGACAACGTGGTGGCGGTCGTCATCGGCGACGTGGTCGGGCACGATCTGCAGGCGGCGGCCTCCATGGCCTCCACCCGTAACATGCTGCGCGCTCTGCTGTTCGACCGGAGCAACCCGCCCGGCGCGGTCCTTGCGCAGCTCGACCGCGCCCTGCATGCCATCACGAACAATCCCGTCACCACCACCACCCTGGCCCGCATCGAGCCGGAGGGGCTGGGCTGGCGACTCCTGTGGAGCACCGCGGGCCACGTGCCGCCCCTGCTGATCACTCCCGACCGGCGGGCCGAATACCTGTTCGCCGAGCCCGGGGTGCCGCTCGGGGTCGACCCCGACCAGCCGCGTCCCGACCACTCGCGCTTCCTGCCGTCGGACGCCACCGTCGTCTTCTTCACCGACGGGCTGGTCGAGAACCCCGACCGCCCCATCGACGAGAGTCTGAACCAGCTCGCCGACCTCGCCGCCGCGCACGCCGCCCGGCCGCTGCCGGAATTCGTTCGCGTCCTGGCCGACCACCACCCCAGCGACGGCCACGACGACACCGCCATCCTCGCCCTGCGCACTCCGCGCGCCTGACCTCCGGATCCGCCGGGCGGCCACGACCGGTGACCGGATGCCGCGCGTATCCGGATCGACGGTGGCGTGGAGGATCCGGCGGATCCGGCGGATGATGGTCTACGGGGCGACATCGATGCGGAGACCGCCCGATGACTGTCGCTCGGCGTGAATGGCTCGGACGGCGTGGCGTGGCTGTGCTGAAGATCTGTGCCGTTGCCGCACTGTATTACGGCTCGGCCACGGCGGGACTGATCCAGCAGCTGGTACGCAGCCAGGTCACGCCGTTGTGGCCGCCGACCGGCATCGCCCTGGCGAGCCTGCTCCTGCTCGGCCCGTGGGTGTGGCCCGGGATCACCCTCGGCGCGTTCCTCGCCAACGTCTCGCTCGGGCCGTCGATCCCGGCCGTGCTCGCGATCACGGCGGGGAACACCCTGGCGCCCGTCTGTTCGTACTGGCTGCTCCGCCGTGCGGGGTTCCGGAAGGAAATGGACCGTCTGCGGGACGCGCTGGCCCTGATCTTCCTCGGCGCGTTCACCGGGATGCTGGTCAGCGCGACGACGGGCACCGGGACCCTGGCCCTCGCCGGTGGGCTCAGTGCCGGTGCCTTCTGGCCGACGTGGTCGGTGTGGTGGACCGGCGACGCGATGGGTGTCCTGGTGGTCGCGCCGGTGCTGCTGGTCCTCCGCTCGGCGCACTGGCCGAAGAACGCGGCGCCGTCCCGCTGGGCCGAGGGGTTGCTGCTGGTCGTCGCCACCGCCTGCGTCGGTCTCGTCGAGGCCGGTCCCGCGCCGCTTCTGTTCCTCGGCTTCCCGTTGCTCATCTGGGCGGCCTTCCGCTTCCAGCTGGCCGGGGCCGCGCCCTGTGCGCTGGCCGTGTCGACCTTCGCCATCATCGCCGCCACCCATAGAACGGGGCCGTTCGCCGGTCACGACCTGCTCACCAACATGATCACGCTGCAGGCGTTCAACGGTTCCGCCTCGCTCACCGCACTGCTGCTCGCGGCCGCCGTCACGGAGCGCAACGAGACCCGCAAGGAGATCGAACGGGCCTGCACCCAGCTCGCCGAGATGGTGGCCAGGATCGCCGCGGGCGAGTACCGCGCGACGGGTCCGCACGGCGAGGGCGAGAAGGACGAGAACGGCGGGGCGAGAAGGCCGGCGTGACCGTCCGGCCCGTCCCGCCCGTCCGGCCGAGGTAAAGCAATCGCATGGTCTAGTCCAAAGTGTCGCTTGGTCTAGGCCAATCTATTGACGTGCTCGCAACAGCCTCATGAAGCTGGGGCCACTCCCCACCCCCACTGGAGGCACAGTGAGACGTCTACGCGCATGTCTGGGCGCGGCCGCGACCGTCGGGATCGCCGCCGCGGGCACGACCGCACTGGTCGCGGGCAACGCCTCGGGTGCGACGAGCGCCCTGAGCAACCGCTGGTACGCCGCGGCCCCCTACCTGATGCCGCTCGACAACGACCCGCCGGACGCGGCCGCCATCATGGACGCCACCGGCCTGAAGGCCTTCCAGCTCGCCTTCGTCCTGGCCCCCAACGGCGGCGGCTGCTCTCCCACCTGGGGCGGCACCGCCGCGGTCTCCTCGGACACGGCGGTCCATTCGGTCGTCAACACCATCCGCGCCAAGGGCGGTGACGTCTCCGTCTCCGTCGGCGGGTACGGCGGGACCAAGCTCGGGCAGGTCTGCTCGGACGCGGCGACCACGGCGGCCGCGTACCAGCAGGTCATCACCAAGTACGGCCTGCGCGCCATCGATTTCGACCTGGAGGAGCCGGAGTACGAGAACACGGCGGCGATCAGGAACGAGATCGGCGCCGCCAGGATCCTCCAGCAGAACAATCCCGGCCTCTACGTCTCCGTCACCACGGCCGGCACGGCGGACGGCACCGGCTGGTTCGGCAAGCAGATGCTGCTGGAGGCCAAGTCGCAGGGGTTCACCCCGAACAACTTCTCCATCATGCCGTTCGACGGCGGCTTCAACGGCGCGGCCTCCCAGACCGGCGCGCTGACCAACTTCAACCAGATCCTGCAGTCCACCTTCGGCTGGGACCAGGCGACCGCCTACGCCCACGAGGGCTTCTCCGGGATGAACGGGCGCAGCGACACCGGCGAGATCTTCGGCCAGTCCGACTTCCAGACGGTGCTGGACTACGCCACCAGCCACAACATGGACCGCTTCACGTTCTGGTCCCTCAACCGCGACCGCCAGTGCACCCCGCCCGACAACGGCGGCCGTACGTCCGGCACTTGCTCCAGCGTCACGCAGAACGCCTGGGACTTCGCCAAGTACTCGGTGAAGTTCGCGGGCACCACCCCGCCCACCACCACTCCCACGCCCACCCCGACGCCTCCGGGCACGGCCTGCAAGCCGGCGTGGAGTTCGACCGCGGTGTACACCCAGGGCAACGAGGTGTCGTACGGCAAGCACAACTGGAAGGCGAAGTGGTGGACCCAGAACGAGGTTCCCGGCGCCTCCGAGTGGGGTCCCTGGCAGGACGAGGGCGCCTGCTGACCGGCTGACACCGCAACTGACGATCCGGGCCGTCAGCCGACGCGCCGGAAGGTGGCGGCGGGGCCGATCGCGCCGGGGCCGAACCGGTCCCGGACGCGGTCCATGGCCTCCTCGGCGACCAGGCGGGCCTCGCGCGCCTGGTCCAGGCTGATCTGCTCGGCGACCCGGTCGGCGTCGATCAGGTCCTCGCCCTTCAGTACGAGCGCGGTGAGGCGGCCGCGCTGGAGGCCGGCGGCGTCCATCAGCTGGTAGGCCAGGGTGCGCAGGTCCTCGTCGTGCGCGGACGGCTGCGGCAGCCGGCGCGTCTTCTCCCAACTGCCGTCACCGGCGAATCGCAGGACGAGCGTCAGGGCGCGTGCGGCCTGGCCGCGCCGGCGCAGCAGCCGTCCCAGACGGACGACCAGGTCGAGGAGCGCGGCCCGCACGTCGGCGCCGTCGAGAGCGTGCTGGGGAAAGGCATGGCGCAGGGCGGCGGAGGCGGGCAGGTCGCGGGGGACCACCGGCCGGGGGTCGACACCGCGCGCACGATCGACGGCCAGGCGGCCGGCCCTGCCTCCGAGCAGGCGCTGCACCGTGGTGGGCGGCGCGGCGGCGAGCAGTCCGACGCTGTGGATGCCGTAGTCGTGCAGCACTTCCGCCTGGCGGGGGCCGATGCCGTGGAGGGCCTCGACGGGCAGCGGGGCGAACCGGCGCGCGACCTCGGCGGGCTCGATGCAGAGGACACCGCCCGGGGCGCCGACCTGCCCGGAGGCGGTGGCCGCGACGGTGATCGACGGGCCGATGCCGACCCGGACGTCGACGCCCAGCCGGGAGATCGTGCGGATCCGCAGCACCTCGCCCAGCCGGCGGGCGCTCACGCCGTGGTAGCGCAGGGCGCCCTTCAGTTCCACCAGAGCCGCGGACGGCGGCAGCGCCCGCACGACCGGGGACAGCTCCGCCAGCTGCTCCAGGACCTGCCGGTAGGTCTCTTCCGGCAGCTGCTCGGGGCAGCGCACGTGCATGACGGTGGACACCTCGTCCGTTCTCGGATGCGCTGTCACGCCACTCACCTCCCACCCCCAGACTATCGAACGTAAATTCGAACACGCGAGGGCCGCGGGTGGCGTGAGTGATGGATCTTGGCTCTAGAATCAAAAATGTGTTCGACGACCTGCCATCCGACCTGGAGCGACTGCACACCCTGCGGGTGTGGCACGCCATGTGGCTCTCGCGCATCGACCGCAAGATCGCCGCGATCAGGAAGCGGCAGGCGGAAGAGGAACGCGGCCGCCTGCAGCGGCCGAGGCCGCCGGAGTGGATCGTCGAACTCGGCATCGGCACCGGCCGGCCGCCCGTCCGCGTGCACGCGGGCGACTGCTACCTGGCCGGGGAGCGGCGCCGGCCCGTCAGCCGCGACGAAGCCCGGCGGCTGCTTGCCGGAGGCCTCGCCTCCTGCGACCACTGCCGACCCGACGCACGGCTGCACATCCTGGACTTAGGGGGTGTCGTCAGTCCACGTGTGGGGGTGGGTCGAAGCGGACGGTGACCTTCTCGAAGCCCTTGAAGGACTCCGTCGCCGCATAGGACCGGTAGGCCCGCTGGTCGCCCGGACTGAGGTGCACGCGGTCGGTGAACGGGCTGAGCAGGCTGCGGGGCCACAGCCGCATGCACCGCACCGCCGTGATCTCCGCGGTGACCAGGTACACCAGTGCACCGAGGTAGATCCAGGCCAGCAGTCCGAGGACGATGCCGAACATGCCGTACGTCGCCGTGGTGCCCCTGAGCACGTGGTCGACGTAGTACGAACCGCCCCACTGGAGCACCTGCCAGGCGCACGCACCGCCCAGCGCCGTGCCGTACATCAGGCGCAGGCGCAGTCTGCGCCGGGTCAGAAGACGGTAACTGGCCAGCAGGAGTGCCGAGTTGAGTGCGACAGCCAGGAGGGCCGCGGTGACGCGTACGCCGACGGCGAGCCGGGCCCCGAACACGCTCGCCGCCGACTCCGCGGCGGACAGGGCCGTGGTGACGCACAGGCCGAGCGCCAGCAGGGAGATGAACTTCAGGCCCTTGAGCCGCGAGCGCAGCGGATCGGGGCGGGCGTGGCGCGGCACGGCGAAGATCTTGTTCAGGGCGTGCTGGGCGGCCTGGGCGATGCCGAGCGCTCCGTAGACGCTCCCCACCACGCCCACCACGACGGCGACCGAGCTGCCGTGGAAGGAGTGGATGTTCCGGCCGATCTGATCACCGATCACCGGGAACTCGCTCAGCGCCGAGTTCAGCACCGCATGCTGCAGGTGGGGATTGCCGCTGAGGACGGCGCTCAGTACGGCGACGAGGAAGAGCAACAGCGGGAAGAGGGAGAGGAATCCGTAGTACGTCAGGAGTGCGGCCAGGTAGGCGGCCTGATCGTCGAAGAACTTGTAGGCCACCGCCAGCGGAAGCCCCGCCCAGCGATGCCGTCGCTGATAACCATCCAGCCGGGCCAGCACTCGCATGCGCTCTCCCACACCGTCGGTGGTGGGTCCGGCTCCCGCGGACACCACCCCTTCCCGGTGCCCTGGCCAGGCGGTTTCATGCCGCGTGCGCGGAACCCGGCACCGGCGGGGCCCAGGGTTGGCACGGCCCTGCCCGGTTACTCCGTCCCCATGGACGACATCAGGCCGCTCGCCCTGGTGACCGGGGCATCCAGCGGAATCGGATACGAACTCGCCAAGCAGTTCGCGGAGCACGGCTACGACCTGCTGATCAACGCCGAGGACGACCGTCTCGACCACGCGGCACAGCTCCTGCGGGAGACGGGCGCCGAGGTGCGGGCGGTGCGCGCGGACCTCCGAAACCCCTCGGGCGTGGACCACCTGGTGGCCTCCACGACCGGGCTCCGGGTGGACGTGGCCGCCCTCAACGCCGGCGTGGGCCGGGGCGGAGCCTTCGTGGACACGGACCTCGCCGACGATCTCTCCGTGGTCGAGCTGAACGTGACCTCGACGGTCCGGCTCGCCAAGCCGCTGCTGCGGGACATGGTGGCGCGCGGAGCGGGCCGCGTGGTGTTCACCTCCTCCATCGCCGCGACCATGCCGGGCCCTTTCCAGGCCGTCTACAACGCCTCGAAGTCCTTCGTGCAGTCCTTCGCGCAGGCGTTGCAGGACGAGGTGCGCGACACCGGCGTCACGGTCACCGCGTTCCTGCCCGGGCCGACCGACACGGACTTCTTCCGGCGGGCCGGCGGCGACACCGAAGTCGGCAGTGACGACAAGGACGATGCGGCCCAGGTCGCCCGGCAGGCCTTCGATGCGGTGACGAAGGGCCGCACCAAGCAGGTCACGGGCTCCCTGAAGACCAAGGTGCAGGGTGCGGTCAACAAGGTGCTGCCCGACAGCGCCAAGGCGGCGATGCACAGGAGGATGGCGGAGCCTGGAGGCTCCGGGGGCCCGGACGAGCAGAGGTAGACGTCCGGGGTACTCGGACGGATCGGGAGAGCCCGGCCGGGCGGACCCGGCCGGCGTGTCGTCGGACAGCCGCGTGTCCTCAGGCCTCACACCCCCGTGGAGTGCCATGACCGTCCAGCAGCACGTGCACGTCAGTGGCCGCGTACAGGGCGTGTTCTACCGCGACACCTGTCGTCGCCTCGCCGAGGAGCGAGGAGTGGCGGGATGGGTGCGCAATCTGCGCAACGGCGACGTCGAAGCCGTCTTCGAGGGGCGCCCCGGGGACGTCGACAGCATGGTGCGCTGGGCGGCCGAGGGTCCGACGACGGCGAAGGTCGTGCAGTGCACCGCCGTCACCGAGGAGCCCGAGGGCTGGTCCGGCTTCCGCGTCCTGCCCGACGCCGAACCCGGGGACCGCCCCCGCGGCGGACCGGACCGCGCC
Source organism: Streptomyces sp. NPDC046197 (assembly GCF_040646295.1). Lineage (NCBI taxonomy): Bacteria > Bacillati > Actinomycetota > Actinomycetes > Kitasatosporales > Streptomycetaceae > Streptomyces > Streptomyces sp. NPDC046197. Next base: position 41,383 of record NZ_JBEYZY010000008.1, read on the forward strand.
CCGGGCTGATTGCGGACCGGCCGGCCCGCAGGGCGAGGTCCGCGCCCCGGGCCGGGACACCGCCGCCGTTGCAACAGCGGCCTTCGGACGTGGCCCGTGCCTGCTCAGGCACCGGCGCTCCCCCGGCCGCCGCCTCTCGTTCCCCTGGACGGCCCAACTCCACTGGTCCGCAGGGGGCGAAAGGGCGTGAGCGATGTGACGGTGGTGGAAGGGATGGCGTACATGCCCACCCCAGGAGTCCGAGGAGCCGGTATGCCGGAGGCTGTGGTCGAGGGTGGCGTTCCGCGCGCTGCCGCCAAGGACGGCGCCGCCGTGCCCAAGAGTCGTGGCGGGCATCCCTTCGAGCAGCTGAGCACGGTCGCCGACGCGGTCCTCTACGAGGGTTACCTGCTCTACCCGTACCGCCGCTCGTCGCCCAAGAACCGCGTCCGTTGGCAGTTCGGGGTGCTCCTGCCCCGGGACTGGGTGGAGCGGGACGGCCCCGTCGTGGCCGGCCTGTCCGGGGCGGCCGACTCCTGGTACCAGCAGACCGAGTGCCTGCTGCGGATCCGGCGGCCCGGTGCCGTGGTCCGGGTGAAGGTGCGGTACCTGCAGATGCAGCACAAGCAGGTGCAGGCGATCGGGCCCGACGGCCGTCACCGCCCGGTCGAGTCGCTGCTGACCGGCGACGACGCCACGCATCTCACCTTCGACGAGGCGGTGCCGTGCGAGACCGAGCTCGTCGCCGAGCTGGACGACCTGCTGCGGCGGGAGCACACCGCCCCGGTGGGAGCCGGGGCCGGCGAGCACACCGAGTCGCTGTCCCCGGACGTGGGGCGGATCGTGCGGCGGCGCGAGGAGGTCCGGGCGCGGACCACGCTCGTGGCCGAGCGGCTCACGGGCGACGTCTGCCGGCTCCGGGTGCGTACCGAAAACGTGGGCGCCGCGCCGGATGCGCGGGCCGCGCGTGCGGAGGCGCTGCGCCATGCGCTGATCGCCACGCATGCGCTGATCGGCGGCGAGGGCGTGGAGTTCGTCTCGCTCATCGACCCGCCCGGAGACCTGGAGCAGCACGCCCGCGGGTGCCGCAACGCGTTCACCTTCCCCGTTCTCGGCGGCGAGCCGCCCGCCGCTCCCGGCGGCACCGGCGACATGCGCGGACGGCGCGAGGGCTGCACCGGTCCCGTGCTGCTGTCCTCGCCGATCATCCTTCCCGACCACCCCCAGGTGGCGCCGGAGAGCCCCGGCGATCTGCACGACGCCGCGGAGATCGACGAGATCCTGACGCTGCGCACCATGCTCCTGACCGACGAGGAGAAGCGCGAGGCGCGGGCCACCGACCCGCGGGCCGCACGGATCCTCGACCGGGTCGAGACCATGCCCCCGGAGGTCTTCGCCCGGCTGCACGGAGCGATCCGCTCACTGGCCCCCGCCGGCTCGACGGGGTCCGCAGCGACCGTGGTCCCGGCCGGCCCGACAGACACCGCGGTGCCCACGGCCCCGGCCTCCCCACCGGGGTCCGACGCGCTCGCGGGCCCGCCCGCCGGGCGCCCCGCCTGGTGGCAGGAGGGCGCCGACGAAGGCCTGTCCCCGACCACGGACACGGTCCTCGTCGACGGCGTGCCCGTCGCAGGCGGCAGCCGGGTGCGGCTGCGCCCGCGAGTCCGGGGCGCCGACGCCCAGGACATGTTCCTGGCCGGGCGCACCGCTCAGGTCGCCGCCGTCTTCCACGACGTCGACGGCACCGTGCATCTGGCCGTCACCCTGGACGACGATCCCGCGGCCGAACTGAACGGCTGGTACGGCCGCTTCCACTACTTCCGGCCCGACGAAGTCGAGCCGAGCCGCCCCACGGACGCCCAGGACGAGCCGCCGGCAACGGCTCCCGCCGCACCTCAGGCCGCGGCACCCGACCGACTCCGAGACCCCCTGCAGCGGAGGCCGAACACATGACCACACAGAGCGGCACCACCGAAGTCAGCAAGGAACCCGACCGGGCCGAGGCACGGAAGGGTTTCGACGAGATCACCATCCTGTGGATCTCGGAAGGGATGAGCTGTGACGGCGACACCGTCTCCGTCACGGCCGCCGGCCAGCCCTCCATCGAGGACGTGGTGCTCGGTCTCATCCCGGGCCTGCCGAAGGTGAACCTGGTCAACAAGGTGCTCTCACCGAGCCTGGGCGGCGAGGACTTCCTCGCCCCGTACCGGGCGGCGGCGCGCGGCGACCTGGCCCCGTTCATCCTCGTCATCGAGGGCTCGATCCCCAACCAGAACATCATCAAGGGCGACGGCTACTGGACGTCGTTCGGGAACGACCCGGACACCGGCGAGCCCCAGCCCCTGAACTGGTGGATCGACCAACTGGCGCCCAAGGCCTGGGCGGTGGTGGCCATCGGCACCTGCGCCACCTACGGCGGCATCCACGCGATGGCCGGCAACCCCACCGGGTGCATGGGCCTCGCGGACTACCTGGGCTGGGACTTCACGTCCCAGGGTGGCCTGCCCGTGGTCAACGTGCCCGGCTGCCCCGTACAGCCGGAGAACTTCATGGAGACCCTTGTCTGGACGCTCCACCACGCGGCCGGGACCGCTCCCCCGCCCCCGCTGGACCACATGCTGCGCCCGCAGTGGCTGTTCGGGAAGACGGTGCACGAGGGCTGCGACCGGGGCTCCTACTACGAGCAGGCCAGCTTCGCCAAGGACTACAACTCCCCCAAGTGCCTGGTGAAGACGGGCTGCTGGGGTCCGGTGGTCAACTGCAACGTACCCAAGCGGGGCTGGATGGCCGGCATCGGCGGCTGCCCGAACGTGGGCGGCATCTGCATCGGGTGCACGATGCCCGGCTTCCCGGACGCGTTCATGCCGTTCATGGACGAACCTCCCGGCGGAACGCTGTCGTCCCTGGTCATCAAGCCGTACGGCGCCGTCATCCGCCGACTGCGCGGTCTGACCAACGAGATGGTCAACCACGAGCCCAAGTGGCGCCACAACAAACGCAAGTTGACCACCGGATACGACCCGCACTACCGCCCGTGACACGGCCGGCACCACATCCCACCACTCACCCACGGAACACGGACAGCAAGGGGCAGTAACGCAGATGACCACAACCGAGGCCCGGCCCACGGAACGCAAGCCCGCACAGATCGTGGACATGTCCTGGGATCCGATCACCCGGATCATCGGGAACCTGGGCATCTACACGAAGATCGACTTCGCCAACCAGGAAGTCGTGGAGTGCCACAGCACCTCGTCGCTGTTCCGCGGCTATTCGGTGTTCATGAAGGGCAAGGACCCGCGCGACGCCGGCTTCATCACCTCACGCATCTGCGGCATCTGCGGCGACAACCACACCACGTGCTCCAACTACGCCCAGCAGATGGCCTACGGCGTGAAGCCGCCACGGCTGGCCGAGCACATCGTCAACCTCGGCGAAGCGGCCGAGTACATGTTCGACCACACGATCTTCCAGGACAACCTGGTGTTCGTGGACTTCTGCGAGGCGATGGTCAAGGCCACCAACCCCGGTCTGCTGGCCCGCGCGGAGCGCACCGACGCGCCCCGCGGCGAGATCCACGGCTACCGGACCATCGCCGACATCATGAAGGCCTTCAACCCGTTCGAGGGCGAGGTCTACAAAGAGGCCCTGAAGATGAGCCGGGTCACCCGGGAGATGTTCTGTCTGATGGAGGGACGGCACGTCCACCCGTCGACGCTGTACCCGGGTGGCGTCGGCACCATGCCGCAGCCGAACACCTTCACCGACTACCTCAGCCGGCTCATGCACTTCGTCGACTTCGCCAAGAAGTCCGTGGCGATGAACGACGACGTCTTCGACTTCTTCTACGAAGCCCTCCCGGGCTACGAGGAGGTCGGCAAGCGCCGCATCCTGCTGGGCTGTTGGGGCGCCTGGCAGAACCCGGACGTCGTCGACTACCGCTACGAGACGATGAACCAGTGGGGCAAGGCGATGTACGTGACCCCGGGCATCGTCGTCGACGGCGAGCTGGTCACCAACAACCTTGTCGACATCAACCTCGGCATGCGCATCATGCTCGGCAGCTCCTACTACGAGGACTGGGTCAACGAGCAGCCCTTCGTCACCCACGACCCGCTCGGCAACCCCGTCGACATGCGCCACCCGTGGAACCAGACCACCGTCCCGGTGCCTCAGAAGCGCGACTTCGACGACAAGTACAGCTGGGTGATGAGCCCCCGGTGGTACGACCAGAGAAGCGGGGACCACCTCGCCCTGGACACCGGCGGCGGTCCCCTCGCCCGCCTGTGGTCGACCGCGTTGAACGGGCTGGTCGACACCCCGTACATCAAGGCCACCGGCCACAGTGTCCGCATCTCGCTGCCCAAGGGCGAGAGCCTGCCGGAGACGACGCTGGAATGGCACATCCCGAAGTGGAGCAACACCATCGAGCGGGACCGCGCCCGGCCGTACTTCATCGCCTACGCCGCCGCCATGGCCCTGCAGTTCGTGGACGAGGCCATGGGGCTCCTGCGGTCCGGCGACACCAAGGTGTTCTCGAACTTCGAGGTGCCCGACGAGGCGATCGGCTGCGGCTTCCACGAGGCGGTGCGCGGTGTCCTGTCCCACCACGTGGTGATCAAGGACAAGAAGATCGCCAACTACCACCCGTACCCGCCGACCCCCTGGAACGCCAGTCCCCGCGACATCTACGGCACCCCAGGACCGTACGAGGACGCCGTGCAGGGGCAGCCCATCTTCGAGGAGAACGGGCCCGACGACTTCAAGGGCGTCGACATCATGCGTACCGTCCGCAGCTTCGACCCCTGTCTGCCGTGCGGCGTGCACATGTACATGGGCAAGGGCAAGACGCTCACCACCATGCACTCGCCGACGTACGGGGCGAACCATGGCTGATGCCGGGCAGGGCGGTCCCTCCGGGGACCCGGCGCCCGCCGGACGGCTCGCGGACCCGGCCGTCGAGGCCCGTCTCGCCCGTCTCGACGAGCTGCTGGAGGGCCTGGAGTCCGCCCCCGGTCCGACGTCCCGCTCCGCGCTGGAGGCGGTGCGGGTACTGACCGAGGTCTACGGCGAGGCGCTGGCCCGCGTGCTGGAGCGGGCGGACGCCGCGCTGGCCGAGCGCCTGGCCGACGACGAGCTGCTGGGGCACCTGCTGGTGCTGCACGCGATCCACCCGGAGCCGCTCGAGCGCCGGGCCGCCCGCGCCGTGGAGCGGTTGCAGCCCGCGGTGCGCGAACGCGGCGGCCACGTGGAGTGGGCCGGCGTGGACGGCCGGGTGGGCCGGGTGCGACTGTCGGTGTCCGGCGGGTGCGGCTCCGGTTGCGGCGGCGGCACGGCCGACGTCACCGAGGCGGTCCGTGAGGCGGTTCTCGCCGCCGCTCCCGAGCTGATGGCGGTGGAGGCGGTGGCCGGCGGCCCCGAGCGGCCGACCGCCCCGGCGTTCGTACCGCTGGACTCGCTGACGCGCCGACGCGCACCCAGGCCGCAGGAGGCGCGGTGACCGTGGACGGAGCGCTCGCCCGCCTGATCCGCTCGGCCTCCGACCGGACGGCCGAGGCCGAGGCGGAGGTGTGCGACCTGTGCGCCGCCCCGGTGGCCGAGGAACACCACCACCTGTACGACACCGGGCACGCCGAAGTGCGGTGCGTGTGCGGCCCCTGCTCGGTGCTGTTCGCCGGGCGGGAGGCCGGCGACGGGCACTACCGGCTGGTTCCGCGGCGTCGCCTGCGGCTTCCCCCGGTCGACACCGAGGCGCTGGGCGTACCGGTGGGTCTGGCGTTCTTCGTGCCGCACCCGGACGGCACGGTCACCGCCGAGGGGCCGAGCCCGGCCGGGGCCATGCGGTGGGAGGTGGACGGCGCGGCCTGGCGGCAGGTGGCCGCCGGGTGTCCGGAGCTCGCTTCCGTGGAACCCGATGTGGAGGCGCTGCTGGTGAACACCGTCCGCGGCATGGACCACCACTGGATCGTGCCGATCGACGACTGCTTCCGGATGGTCGCCCTCGTACGCCGCGAGTGGCGGGGCCTGTCCGGAGGCGGTCGGGTCTGGCCGGCCGTCGAGCGGTTCTTCGCGGACCTCACCGAGCGGCCGTGAGCACGTGCTCCGCCGACCCGTCCGCCGAGGACGTGGCGCGCGGAGGCGAGGAAGGAGAACACCCCATGGGCACCATCCGAGTCGGCCGTCCCCAGGCGAGGCCCGACACGCCCACGCACGTGCCCGGTCTGCACCAGGGCAACAAAGGTCCCTACCAGCACCAGACCGGACACCACGAGGACGGCACCTCCGACGCGCGCCGTTCCACCGGGATCCACTGGAAGCGGCATGACGCGCTCGTGCAGGCGATGCCGAACATCTCTCCGGGATGACAGACAGCAGGGAGTGGCCGGAATGAAGGTCGAACAAGCAGGTACGGCGGCCCGTGCCGCCGCCGCGGGCGCTCTCGTGGGCGCCCGCGTGGGGTCCAGCGTCAGCCCGGGGCTGACGGCGAAGCGCGTGCTGAAGGCGCAGGCGGCCGTGGTCGGTGGGCTGCTGGCAGCGCTGCTCGCGTCGGAGATCCCCAGCATCGTGCGCGAAGTGCGGATCTGGCGCATGACCGGTGGCCTGCGCGCGGGCCACCGCTACCCGTGAGCCGGTCGTGCACGAGTTGTCGATCGCGACCGCGATCGTGGAACAGGCCGGCGAACTCGCCCGGGCGGACGGGGCGGACGCCGTCTCGGCGGTGACCGTCCGGGTCGGGGAGCTGGCGGGCGTCGTACCCGACGCCCTGTGCTTCGCCTTCGAGGTGGCCCGCGAGGGCACCGCCCTGGCCGATGCCCGGCTCGTCGTCGAGCAGGTCACCGCCCGGGCCTGGTGCGTCCCGTGCGCCGAGGAGTTCTTGGTCGGCATGCCTCCCTTCTTCTGGTGCCCGCACTGCGACCGTCCCTCGCAGGAGCTGCGCAGCGGACGGGAGCTCGAGATCACCGGAATCGAGGGCGCGCCGGTCCCCACCTGACGCGGGCTCCCGATCAACGGCCGACCCCGCCGGCGCCTTGCGCACCGGCGGGGTCGGCCGTACAGCCGTACCGGGTCCGGCGGATCGGTCAGCAGATCCGCGGCAGCTGCTCGCCCAGCGGCAGATCGACCACCCGGGTGCCGCCGAGGCCGGTGGCCACCACGACCATGCCGGGGTGCTCGGCGACGCACTCGCCGATGAGCGTGGCCCCGACGCCCTGCGGGTGGCCCTGCATCGCGGCCACGACGGCGTCGGCGTGGTGCCGGGGCACGAAGGCCACGAGCCGGCCCTCGTTGGCGACGTACAGCGGGTCCAGGCCGAGGAACCCGCAGGCGTTGGCGACCGCGTCCGGGATCGGAATGGCCCGCTCGTGCAGGCGGACGCCGGTGCCCGAGGCGCGTGCGATCTCGTTGAGGGAGGCGGCGAGGCCGCCCCGGGTGGGGTCGCGCAGGACGTGGATGTCGGGGGTGACGGCCAGCATGGCCGCGACCAGGTCGGCCAGCGGTGCGGTGTCGCTGGCGACCTCGACGCCGAACTCCAGGCCCTCCCGGACGCTCATGATGGCCACGCCGTGCAGACCGATCGGGCCGCTGACGACGACGGCGTCGCCGGGCCGGGCCCGCTGCGGGCGGATGTCCAGCCCCTCGGGGACGAGGCCCACCCCGGCGGTCGTGACGTACACGCCGTCGCCGTGTCCTGCCTCGACCACCTTGGTGTCCCCGGTGACCACGGTGACCCCCGCGGCTTCGGCCGCCGCCCCCATGGCCCGTGCGATCCGGTCGACCACGGTCAGCTCGACGCCCTCCTCGAGGACGAAGGCGGCGGACAGGTGGGCGGGCCTGGCACCGCTCATCGCCAGGTCGTTGACGGTGCCGTTGACCGCCAGGTCGCCGAGGCTGCCGCCGGGGAAGAACAGCGGCCTGACGACGTAGGCGTCGGTGGAGAAGGCGAGCCGGGCGCCGCCCAGGTGGAGGACGGCGGAGTCGCCCATCCCGGCGAGGGTGGGGTTGCCGTACGCCGGGGCGAAGACCTCCTCGATCAGCTCCGCGGACAGGGCGCCGCCCCCGCCGTGCCCCATCACCACGACCGGCTGGTCGCGCAGGGGGGCGGGGCAGGTCCAGTTCGCGGGGTCGACGGGGGCCTCGACGGCCGCGGAAGCCAGTTCAGCCAACGGTGTTCATCTCCTCGTGCGGGACCCGGGAGCCCTGCGGCGCCGGGCCGTTCATCCGGCGGTACAGGTAGTAGGCCGCACAGGCGCCCTCGGTGGAGACCATGGTGGCGCCGAGCGGGGTGCGGGGCGTGCAGGTGGTGCCGAAGGCGGCGCACTCGGCGGGCTTGATCAGGCCCTGCAGTACCTCGCCGGCGCGGCAGACGGCGGGCTCCTCGGTGCGGATGCCGGTGACGTCGAAACGGTGCTCGGCGTCGTAGGCGCGGAAGGCGTCCGTCAGCCGCCAGCCGCTGGCGGGGATCCGTCCGATACCGCGCCACGCCCGGTCGGCGACCTCGAACACCTCCTCGATCATCCGCAGGGCGGCCGGGTTGCCCTGTTCGCGCACGGCGCGGGGGTAGGCGTTCTCAACCCGGTACTCGCCGCGCTCCAGCTGGTGGACGGCGTGCCGGATGCCCTCCAGGATGTCCAGCGGCTCGAAGCCGGTCACCACGATCGGAACGCGGTGCCGTTCGGCCAGTTGCGGGTATTCGGCGGTGCCCATCACGCTGCACACGTGTCCGGCGGCCAGGAAGCCCTGCACCCGGCAGGTGGGGGCCGTCATGATGGCCTCGATGGCGGGCGGGACCCGCACGTGCGACACCAGCAGGCTGAAGTTGTTCAGGCCCAGCCGACGGGCCTGGTGCACGGCCATCGCGTTGGCGGGCGCGGTCGTCTCGAAGCCGATGGCGAAGAACACGACCTCACGGTCGGGGTGTTTGCGCGCGAGCTGAAGGGCGTCGAGCGGCGAGTACACCACCCGTACGTCACCGCCCTCGCCCTTGACCCGGAACAGGTCGCGGTCGCTGCCCGGCACCCGCAGCATGTCGCCGAACGAGCAGAAGATCACCCCGGGGCGCGAGGCGATGTCCAGCGCCTTGTCGATGAGCTCCAGCGGGGTGACGCACACCGGGCAGCCCGGACCGTGGATCAGCTCCACCTCCTCGGGCAGCAGCTGGTCGATCCCGTGCCGGATGATCGAGTGGGTCTGGCCGCCGCAGACCTCCATCAGCGCCCACGGCCGGGTGACCGTCGAGCGGATCTCGTCCAGCAGCCGCCGTGCCAGGTCGGGGTCGTTGAACTCGTCGATGTACTTCATCGGGCCTCGCTCCCGCTCCGCTCGTGCTCCACGGCCACGCGGTCGTGCGCGGCCGCGTCCCCGGCCTGCTGCGCCGCCTGCTGCCAGGCGTCGCCGAACTCCTCCTCCAGCAGCCCCAGTTGTTCGAACAGCTCCAGGGACGCCCGGGCCGACTCCTCGTCCAGGCGCTGCAGGGCGAACCCGACGTGGACGATGACGTACTCGCCCACCCGCAGGTCGGGCAGGTATTCCAGACACGCCTGTTTCTGCACACCGCCGAAGTCGATCAACCCGGTGAGCGGGTCGGCGCGGTGGTCGATGGACACGACTCTGCCGGGCACTGCCAAGCACATGGGTCACTCCGTCTCGTCGCTTCTGTGCGGGCCGCCGGAGCTTCGACGGGCCCGCCGGGTCACCGGGCGGCCGCCGGATGACGCCCGTCCTGCCGCCGGTGCGCGGCGACCATGAGCTGTCCGAGGGCCAACCCGCCGTCGTTCGGCGGGACTTCGCCGTGTCGCAGCACGGTGAAGCGGTCCTCGGCGAGCAGCGCCGTGCACTCCTCCTCCAGCAGGCCGTTGGCGAACACGCCCCCGCTGAGGGCGACGGTGGTCAGGCCCGTGGCCTGGCGCGCGCCCCGGCAGATCCGCACCACGGCCCGCGCGACGGCCCGGTGGAAGCGGGCCGCGAGAACCGGTGCCGGGGTGCCGCGCCGCAGGTCGGCGACTAGCGTCCGCAGCACGGGTGCCGGGTCGCACCCGAGGACGCCCGTGCCGCCGCCGGTCCCGGCGGCGATGCCGAACGAGTACGCCGAGCGCTCCGCGTCCCAGGCCGAGGCGGCCGCCGCCTCCAGTTCCAGTGCGGCCTGCGCCTCGTATCCGACGCGGTGGCACACGCCCACCAGGGAGGACACCGCGTCGAAGAGGCGTCCCATGCTGGAGGTGGGCACACAGGCCACCTGCCGCGCCAACTGCTGTTCCAGTACGGCCAGTTCGTCGCCGGTGCAGGCGGCGACACAGGGCAGGTCCGCGTCCCACGGCAGGCCGGCCGCCCACAGCCGGGCCAGGGCGAGGCGGCAGGGGTTGGTGACGCCGGCGTCAGCGCCGGGCAGCGGGGCGGGGGCCAGACGGGCGAAGCGCCGGTAGCCGGCGTAGTCGGCGATCAGGACCTCGCCACCCCAGACGGTGCCGTCGTCGCCGTAGCCGGTGCCGTCGAACGCGACGCCGATCACGGACGCGGTGCCGTCCAGGCCGTGCTCCGCCATCGCGGAGGCGACGTGCGCGTGGTGGTGCTGGACGAACCGGGTCTGCCCGGCGGGCAGTTCGGCGGCCCGTCGGCGCGCCCAGCGGGCCGAGTGGTAGCCCGGGTGCCGGTCGGCCACGACGAGTGCGGGCGCGACACCGGTCAGGCGCAGCAGGTGCCGCTCCGCGCGCCGGGCCGCGTCCAGCGTGGCCAGGTCGCCCATGTCGCCGATGTGCGGTCCGAACCAGGCCTGCTCGCCGTCGCCGACGCAGGGCGCGTTCTTCAGGTCGCCGCCCACGGCGAACGCGGGGCGCACCGGACGCGGCAGGCGCAGCGGGCGCGGTACGTAGCCGCGGGAGCGGCGCAGCACCTGCTCGGTTCCGTCGGGGCGTACCCGCAGCAGCGAATCGTCGCACGGCGAGGCGATGGCACGGTCGTGGGACAGCCAGGCGTCGGCCAGCCCGGCCAGCCGGGTCAGCGCCTCCTCGTCGTCCGTGACGATCGGCTCGCCGGACCGGTTGCCGCTGGTCATGACCAGCACACGGGGGCCGGGCGGATCTCCGGGGAGCCCGAACAACAGGGTGTGCACGGGGGTGTAGGGCAGCATCACGCCGACGTGCGGGCTGCCGGGGCACACGGCGTCGGCCAGTCGGGGTCCGTCCTGCCCGGTGCTCCGGCGAAGCAGGACGATGGGGCGCCGGGGCCCGGTGAGCGCGGCCCGTTCGCGGTCGCAGAGGTCGGCGATCCGCTCCGCGGTGGCGAGGTCGGCGCACATCACGGCGAACGCCTTGCCGCCCCGCTCCTTGCGGGTGCGCAGGGTGGCGACCGCACGCGCGTCGGTGGCGTCGCAGGCCAGGTGGTACCCGCCGACGCCCTTGACGGCGACGATCCGCCCCGCGGTGAGCAGGGCACGGGCCCCCGTCAGCGCGTCCGCGTCCCGGGCCGGGCGCAGGCCGCTGCCCGCCGCGGGCACCAGGCGCAGGCGGGGGCCGCAGTCGGGGCAGGCCACGGGCTGGGCGTGGAAGCGACGGTCGGCGGGATCGGCGTACTCGCGGGCGCAGGCCGGGCACATCGGGAAGCCGGCCATGGTCGTGGCCGCCCGGTCGTACGGCATGGCGGTGGCGATGGTGAAGCGGGGGCCGCAGTGGGTGCAGGTGATGAAGGGGTGCCGGTGCCGGCGATCGGCCGGATCGGCCAGCTCCCGCAGGCAGTCGGCGCAGGTGGCGGTGTCGGGGGGGAGCTGGGTCCGTCCCGTGGACTGCTCGCTGGGACGGATGGTGAACGGGGTGGTGGCGCCGGTGGCGGGGACGTCCTCGGACCCGATGCCGGTCACGGCGGCCAGGGGCGGCGGTTCCTCGGCCAGTCGGTCGCAGAACCGGGTGACGCCGTCCGGCGGGCCCTCCACCTCGATCAGCACCCCGCTCGCGGTGTTGCTCACGAAGCCGGCGAGCGCGAGGTCGGCGGCCAGACGGTGCACATAGGGCCGGAAGCCCACGCCCTGCACCGTGCCGCGCACGGTAAGCCGTCGGCGTACCGGGCCGGTGGCGTGTGCGGTCACGAGGCGGGAGCGGCAGCCGGGCGCGGATGCGCGAGGTGGTCGCCGCGGGCGTCGCCGGCGGTCCCGTGCACGGTGTGGGCCTCGTTCGCCTCGTGGGCTTGGTAGGCCTCCTGCGCCTCGTGCGCGGGTCCGTGGCCGTCACCGCGGTCCCGGTCGTCGTCGTGCTGGTGGCCGTGGGGGTGCGGCGCGAGGGGAGGCCGGTGCGGCGGGGCTGCGTCGCGGGTGGCGAGCGCGCGCTCCAGGACGGTGCCGACGCCGTCGCCGGTGCGTGCGCAGGTCCCCACGATCTCCACGCCCGGGTTGACCCGGTGGACGTTGGCCCGGAAGGCGGCCTCGTCGAATCCGGCGGCTTCGGCCAGGTCGGTCTTGGTGACGACGACCAGGTGGGCGGAGCCGAAGGCGGTGGGGTACTTCAGCGGCTTGTCCTCGCCCTCGGTCACGGCCATCAGCACGATCCGCAGGGTCTCGCCGAGGTCGTACGAGGCCGGGCAGACGAGGTTGCCGACGTTCTCCACGAACAGCACCTGTGTGCGGGCGGGCAGCCAGCCCTCGAGTCGGCGGCGCACCTGCCCCGCCTCCAGATGGCACAGGCCGTCGGTCAGCACCTGCTGCACGGGGGCTCCCGAACGGGCCAGCCGGCGGGCGTCGTTCTCGGTCGCCAGGTCCGCGGTCAGTGCGGCCACCGGGACGTCCCGCTCGACCGCCCGGGCCAGCACCCGGCCGAGCAGTTCGGTCTTGCCGCTGCCGGGGCTGGACAGCAGGTTCACCACGGTCACGCCCTGCCGGGCCAGGTCGCCGCGAAGAGCCGCGGCCAGATCGTCGTTCTTCGCCAGGACGGCCTGCTTGACGTCGACGGACCGGCACATGGGCGCTGCTCCTCGTGGTCGCTCGGGGCGAACGGATGTCCGTCCCCTACCGATCCTCGGCTCCCTCGGCCGCGAGGTGGGGGAGCCGAGCCGTGTGCGGCCGCGCGGATTCCTCCGGGCGGACCAAGACGGGTGTGGCCGCGGGGTCGGCGAGCAGGACCGGGACCATGGTGTGCAGCGCTTCCACGGCCCGGTCGACCGCTGCCCGCACCGGGGCGCTGAGCCCGCCGACGATGTCGTCGTCGCCGCGCGGCAGCACCTGGGGCTCGCAGGCGAGGACGAGGACGCGGGGCAGCGGCCCGTCGCCCAGGTGGGTGGCCAGCGCCAGCACCTTGGCCGGGTCCATGCCGTGGGCCTCGGGCGGGGCCGTGCCGTCGGGCGGGTCGGCCTCGATCAGGGACAGGGTGCCGGGCCGGTGGCCGCGCGGGGCGGCGTCGACGAGGACGGCGGTGTCGTATCCGTCCAGCAGTTCGTAGGCGAGGTCGAGGCCGCGGATGCCGAAGTCCCGGACCTTGACGCCGGGCGGCAGCGGGCGGGCGTCGAGCGCCCTGATCACCTCGGGGCCGAAGGCGTCGTCCGCGAGGAAGATATTGCCGACGCCGGCGACCAGCACACGCGCGCCGCTCACCGGGCTGCTCCCGCCGGGGGCGCGGCGACGGGGGCCAGGGGGCGCGCGGAGCCGCCCGGGACCTTGCGGACGAACGCCGAGCGCAGGGCGTGGTAGCCGGCCCGGGGATCGAAGAAGATCTCGCGCATCCGGGTCAGTTCGGCGTGGCGGTATTCCGCGAGGGGCCGTACCGCCTCGTCGCGCTCGCGTGCCGCCGCCTTGGCCGCGACCCGCCGGCCGAGGTCCGGTGCCCGGGTGAGCGCGGCCGCCATGCGGTCGACCTCGTCGGAGAACTCCCTTGCCGGTACGGGCACCAGACGGTCCACCAGCCCGAGCCCGGCCGCGGTCGCGGCGCTCATCGGCAGGGCCTCGGTGGTGAGCCGCTCTGCCGTCTCCCGGCCGACCCGGCGCGGCAGGCTGTAGGTCCAGAACTCCGAGCCGTACAGACCCATCCTCCGGTAGTGCGGGTTCAGGACGGCGCCGGCGCGGCACCACACCTCGTCCGCGGCGAGTGCGAGCATGACGCCGCCGGCGGCCGCGTTGCCGCCCAGAGCGGCGACAACCAGCCGGTCGGTGGTGCGCAGCACCGCCTCGACCAGGTCGTCGATGGCGTTGAGGTTGGTCCACGACTCGGCGGCCGGGTCGGCGGCAGCCTCGATGACGTTCAGATGGATGCCGTTGGAGAAGAAGTCACGGGCCCCGCCGAGCACCAGTACCGAGGTGGGGCGGGCGAGCGCGTGGTGGTAGGCGGCGAGCAGTCTGCGGCACTGGTCGGTGCTCATCGCCCCGCCGGGGAAGGAGAAGGTCAGGAAGCCGACGTCGCCGCGCTGCCGGTAGCGGATGTCGGTCCAGGTGCGCCGCTCGGGGGGCAGTTCGAGCGGGACGGCCGACTCCGGGACGGGGAGCGGGCCGAGGACGCAGACGGCCGGACGCTTGAACGGTGCCGGATCGCCGGAGGCTTTGCGCGGGCGGAGTTGCGGGATCCACACGGCGCCGTCCCGGGTGGCCCGGCAGACGGCTCCCGCGCGCGTGGCGATCAGTTCGCCCGGGCGTCCGCGCAGCAGGTCCTCCGGGTGCCCGCCGTGCAGGAACACCTCGCGGCCGAGGAGTTCGTCCCGCACTCCTGGTTGCGAGTCGGCGCCGCGGAGCTTGCGCAGCACCGTCTCCGTGCTGTCGTTCTCCCAGTCGATCCGCCGTTGCTGCTGGCGCAGGACGTCGCGCCACACCACGTGGATCGAGGGGTCGGTCTGCGGCTGCGGTTTGAAGGCGCCGTCGGCATACCGCCGCACGGCCGTCAGGACGGCGGCCATGGCGGCGTCGGAGGCCTCGTTGCGGTACAGGTCGCTCTTGCCCACCGGTGCCGTCTCGAACGGCGCCGCGGCCCAGACGGCGCCCGCGTCCATCGCCGCCTCCGCCTGCAGGACCGTCACTCCCCAGCGCGGCGCGTCTTCGGCGATCGCCCAGTCCAGGGAGGACGGGCCGCGGTCGCCCGGTGGCCCCGGGTGCACGATGAGGCAGGTGTGCTCACGCCACAGGTCCTCGGGCAGCGCCGTCTTCAGCATCGGCGCGATGACCAGGTCCGGGGGCGTGTCGCGTACGGCGGTTCGGACGGCGTCGGGCCCGTGCGAGGCGAGTACGACGTCCACCCGGTGGCCGTGGTCGGTCAGTTCGGCGTACATGCGTTGGGACAGGCTGTTGAACGCGCTGGCGACGAGCAGAATGTCCATGACGCGGCATGTTCGTCGCTTCTGCGGGTGCCACGAAGGACCCTGACCGTGTTTCGTCCGCCTGTGTCAGGTCTCTTCCTCCATCCGGATCGAATCCCTCAGATCCTGGAAGGCTTTGCTCGTATCGTTTCTGTTCATCTCCAGCAGGGCCCGGGCGATCGCATCGAGTTTGCGCTGGACCGCGTGCTCGGCGCGCATTTCGGCGTTCTTCAGCAGCGCGAGCAGCAGTAGCGTCACCGCGGTCATGGACTCGCCCGCCAGCAACAGCAGTTCGATGGGGAGGTGCGCGGCGTGGGCGGCGACGAAGAAGCCGACCAGGAGCAAGCAGATGAGGAAGAAGGCCGGGGAGCTGGTGAAGTAGGAGGCGTACTCCGCGAACTGCTCGAACCGGCCGCGCCGGGGGCCGCCGCGGTGAACGGGACTCTTGAAGGTCATGGGTGAGCCTTACCCCGCCCCGGGAACCGGCGGACCGGGCCGCACCTCGGCAGGCCCGGCCGTCGGCGCGTCGCCTGCTACTTAACGTTCATATTATGTAACAGTCTGCGCATGATCTTGCAGCAGAACACCGAAATGGCCACCAGCCGTCACGGTCGTCGCCGGGGGGTCCGGACGGCACTGCTCCTGCTCACGACCACCGCCGCACTCGCCGGCGGACCGGCGGCGACCGCCCTCCCCTCCCGGGCGCTCACCCCGGACTGGGACGCCATCGCCCGGTGCGAGTCCGGCGGCAACTGGAGGGCCAACACCGGCAACGGGTACTACGGCGGGCTGCAGTTCCGCCAGTCCAGCTGGATCGCGGCCGGGGGCCTGAAGTACGCCCGCCGCGCCGACCTGGCCACGCGCGCCGAGCAGATCGCCGTGGCCCGGCGGCTGTCCATCCTGCAGGGCATGTCGGCCTGGGCCTGCGCCTGAGATCCGGCCGCGGGCCCGCATGCCGGTGCGGATCCGGCCCACAGGCGCCTCCTGTCCGCCTGGTGAGATTTCGTTCACCGAACGGCAGACGCCCCGTCGCCCCGACGTTCGCCCTGCAGGGCGGAGGATGGAAGTCGGTAATGACCTGAATTTCCGGACAAGGTCGGTTTCGGTGGTCCCGGTGAAGGAACCCCGCCCGAAACCTGTCCGGCCGGGGTGTGACGGCGCCGGGTCGACGGCGTGAGGAGGATGCTGTGAACGCTGTGATGGAAAGCGTCCGGATACCCGCCGCCGGCGTGGAGCTGGAGGCGGACGTGGTGATACCGAAGGCGGCCAAGGGCGTGGTGCTGTTCGCGCACGGCAGCGGCAGCAGCCGCCACAGTCCACGCAACCGCTACGTCGCCGGAGAGCTGCAGACGGTGGGCCTGGGGACGGTCCTGGCCGACCTGCTCACCCGCCAGGAGGACGTCCTCGACGCCGTGACCGGTTCCCTGCGGTTCGACATCGGCGTCCTCTCGGCGCGGCTGGTCGACCTCTCCGACTGGCTCCAGAACTACGAGCCCACCATGCACCTCGGCCTCGGGCTCTTCGGCGCCAGTACGGGTGCGGCGGCGGCCCTGGTCGCCGCGGCGGCGCGGCAGGACACGGTCCGCGCGGTGGTCAGCCGTGGCGGCCGGCCGGATCTTGCGGGCAAGTCCCTGGAGCGGGTCGATCGGCCCACCTTGCTCATCGTCGGTGAGGCCGACCACCACGTGGTCGAGCTCAACCGCGAGGCGGCGCAGCGCATCCCCGGCGAAGTGCGGATCGAGGTGGTTCCCGGGGCCACCCACCTGTTCGAGGAGCCGGGAACCCTGGAGCAGGTGGCCCGGCTGGCCCGCGAGTGGTTCGAGCGCCATCTGGCCGACTGACCCGCGACGGACCGGTCCGCGAGCGGGGCAGGCGAGTCGGCGGGGCGAGGGCAACCCGCACGAGGTCCCTCAGCAGAGCACGGACAGCGCCCCGGGGAGCACTCTCGCGGTGACCGGAAGGACGGCCTCCACCTCGCCGTCGGCGCCGTAGGGCACCTCGCGGTCGGCCGCGATACGGATCTCCCTGCCCCGCAGGACGCGCACCTCGGGCCGGTCGACGTGCGTGCCCGACTTGAGTTCGTTCATCAGGGCGAAGAAGAGCCGGCGCGGTGCCTCCCGGATCATGACGACGTCGAGCAGACCGTCGTCGACGCGGGCGCCCGGGGCGATCATGCGACCGGATCCGTAGTACGCCGAGTTGGCCGCCACCACCGTGTACCCGCGGTGCGTGTGCTCCTCGCCGTCGACCGTGACGTGGTAGGTCGCGGCCCGCCAGGTGGTGACCGCCCGGAGCCCGCCGGCGTAGTAGGAGGCGGCCCCGCGCAGCAGCTTCGCCTGGTTGGCGTGGCGGTTGGCCAGCGCGTCGACACCGGCGTAGACGCTGCCCAGGACGACGGTGCGCGGGTGGACGGCCGACTCGACCTCGATGGTGTCGACGAGGCGTGGGGCGTTGTGGAGCAGGACGGGGGCCAGCTCGGACGGTTCGCTCGGCAGTCCCAGCGCGCGGGCGAAGTCGTTGCCGCGGCCGGCCGGGACCATGCCGAAGAGGGTGCCGGTGCCGCTGAGCGCCCCGCCGATTCCGCCCGCGATTCCGTCGCCGCCGACGGCGAGGACCACGCGTTGCCGCGCCCCCGCCTCCCGGGCCAGCTCCTGTGCGTGGGCCAGGCTGCGGCTGTACTCGGTCTCCAGCTCGGCCCCCGCCTCCCGGAGCAGCCGCGCCACCTGGAGCAGCGCCGCGGCCCCGGTGGATCCGCCCGCGGTGGGGTTGACGATGGCCGTGAACTGTCGCATCGGTGGGCCTCCGGGGCGGAAGAGGTGTGGGTGGCGAGGGGCGGACGGTCAGTCGAGGGGCAGGAGAACGCCGGGGTTGAGCAGGCCCGACGGGTCCAGGCGTCGTTTGACGGCGCGCAGGGCCTCGATGCCGAGGGGTCCGGCCTCGCGGACGTACCAGTCGCGGTGGTCGGTCCCCACACCGTGGTGGTGGCTAATGGTGCCACCCGCGGCGAGAATCGCCTCGTTCGCGGCGTGCTTGGCGGGAGCCCAGTGCGCGACCGGGTCGTCGCCCTGGGCCGAGACCACGGTGAAGTACAGGGAGGCACCGTTCTCGTAGACGTGCGAGATGTGGCACATCACCAGCGGTGGGGTGCCGGCCTCGGTGAGCGTGGCGGTGAGCGCCTCGCGGACGCAGGCGTACAGCTCGGGGATGCGGGACCAGAACGCGGCGGTCTCCAGGGTCTCGGCGAACGCGCCCGCGTCCAGGAGGGAGTCGCGCAGGTACGGCGCCGAGTAGCGGCCCTCCGCCCAGCGCTCCCCCGGACCCTTGCCGACGTATGTGCCGCCGCAGTCGCGCAGGACGGCGGCGGCCCGCTCCCTGCGGTGCGCGGTCTCCTCCGCGGTCCCCTCGTGGCCGGTGATCGCCAGGCACCCGGCCGACTGCTGCGCGCCCGGGCCGCCGATGGCGTCGGGCTGGGCGAGGCCGATCAGCGTCTCGGTCTCGTCGGACAGCCGCAGTACGGTCGGCCGCGGCCCGTCCTGGGCGAGGCGGCGCAGGGCGGCGGCCCCCTCCTCGAAGGAGGCGAACTGCCAGCCCTCGTAGAGGCGGGTCTCCGGAAGGGGGCGCACGCGCACGGTCACCGAGGTGATGACGCCGAAGGCCCCCTCGGAGCCGAGGACGAGCTGGCGCAGGTCCGGCCCGGCCGCCGAGCGCGGGGCCCGGCCGACGTCGACCGTGCCCTCGGGCGTGGCCAGGGTGAGGCCGAGCACCATCTCGTCGAAGCGGCCGTAGCCGGCGGACGCCTGCCCGCTGGAGCGGGCGGCGGCGAACCCGCCGATGGTGGCCCACTCGTAGGACTGGGGGAAGTGGCCGAGGGTGAAGCCGTGTTCGGCCAGGAGCGCCTCGGCGTGCGGGGCGCGCAGCCCGGGTTGCAGGGTGGCGGTGCGGGAGACGGGGTCGAGGGCGAGCAGGCCGTCCATGCGGCGCAGGTCGAGGGCGACGAAGGGGCGCCGCCGCTCGGGGGCGAGGCCGCCGACGACGGACGTGCCGCCGCCGAACGGCACCAGGGCCAGGCCGTGTTCGGCGCAGGCGCCCAGCACGGCGAGGACGTCGTCGTGTCCGGCGGGGAGCACCACCGCCGCCGGGACGTCGTCGGCGTCGCCGCAGCGGATCCGCAGCAGGTCGGGGGTGGACTTGCCGCGGGTGTGACGGATCCGGGTCTCCGTGTCCGTGCGGACGTACGCCTCGTCGCCGACCGCGTCGAGCAGCGCCCGGCGGGCGGCGGGGCTCAGCGGTGACTCGGGGACGCGGATCTCTTCCAGGGCGACCGGTTCGCCCCCGCGGGGCTCGACCCCGAGCAGATCGCGCAGCAGCCCGATCACCGTGTCGGGCAGCGGTGCGGCCTTGGCCGGGTCGCCCCAGCCGCTCCACAGCATGTCCATGGGGGTTCCTCACCGGTCGTGTCGAAGGGTGCCGTGCTGTTCGCGGTCCCGCGGAGATGGCCTGCGTGGCCGCACGGGGCGTTACACTGTGACACATGACGCCTATTCGTCACAACAGCTCGGACGGCTCCGGCGGCTCGGGAGGTTCCGACAGCGATCCGGTGCTCGACGCCGTGCGCGACTGCGTCCTCGCCGTCGGCGTCCGCCGCACCACCCTCACCGACGTGGCCCGCCGCGCCGGCGTCTCCCGGATGACCCTGTACCGGCGCTGGCCCGACGTGCGGTCCCTGGTCGGCGACCTGATGACCCGCGAGTGGGTCGCGGTGGCCACGGGGGCGATGCCCGAGCGCCGGCCCGACACGGCCACGCGCACGCTGATCGTCGACGGACTGGTGGCCGGCGTGCAGGCGTTCCGGGCCCATCCGCTCTTCCTCAAGATCGTCGACGTGGACCCCGAACTGCTCCTCCCCTACGTGCTGGACCGGCGCGGGGCCAGCCAGGAGGCGCTCCTCGCACTGCTCACCGACGCCCTGCGCGAAGGGCACGCCGACGGCTCGGTACGCGCCGGTCACCCCGAGCGGCAGGCCCGGGCGCTGCTCCTCGTCGTGCAGTCCTTCACCCTGTCGCTGCGCACGATGACCGACGAGGCCGACCCGGACCTGGCTCCCGCGGCCTTTCTCGCGGAACTGCGGACCATCCTGGAGAGGACCCTGACGCCATGAGCCCCCACACCAGCCCGGCCGTTCCCGCACACCCGGCCCCGGGATCCTCCCTGACCGCCGCCCGGCGCTCGCGCGAACTCGCCGAGGCCCTCGGCGGTGCGACGGTGGACGTCCTGGTCGTCGGCCTCGGCGCGACCGGCGCCGGGGTCGCCCTGGACGCAGCGGCCCGCGGTCTGTCCGTCGCCGCCGTCGACGCCCACGACCTCGCCTTCGGCACCTCCCGCTGGAGCTCCAAGCTCATCCACGGCGGCCTGCGCTACCTCGCCTCCGCACAGCTCGACGTCGCCCACGAGAGCGCGGTCGAGCGCGGTGTGCTGATGGAACGCACCGCTCCGCACCTGGTCGGCGCCCAGCCCTTCGTCCTGCCCCTCACCCCGCTCGTCTCCCGCGGCCAGGCCGCCCTGGCCTGGGCCGGTTTCCGTGCGGGCGACGGCCTGCGCCTGGCCGCGCGCACGGCCCGCGCCACCCTGCCGGCACCGCGTCGGCTGTCCGTCGTGGAGACCCGCCACCTCGCCCCCGCACTGCGTGGGACCGGGCTCCGCGGCGGCCTGCTGTCCTGGGACGGCCGGCTGACCGACGACGCCCGCCTGGTCACCGCGATCGCCCGCACGGCGGCGGCACGCGGCGCCCGCGTCCTGACCCGGGTGCGGGCGCTGGAGCTCACCGGATCCGGGGCGCGGGTACGCGACGAACTCACCGGCGAGGAGGGCGAGATCCGGGCGCGTGCCGTGATCAACGCGTCCGGGGTGTGGGCCGGCGGCCTGGTGGAGGGCATTCGCGTACGGCCCTCGCGCGGCACCCACCTCGTGCTGCGGTCCGACCGCCTCGGTCCGCTGCCCGCCGGACTGCACATCCCGGTCCCCGGGGAGACCAACCGCTTCGTCCTCGTCCTGCCGCAGGGCGACGGCCGGGTCTACGTCGGGCTCACCGACGAGCCCGTCGACGGAGACATCCCGGACGTTCCCGAGGTTCCCGAGACCGACATCGGCTTCCTGCTCGACGTGCTGAGCTCCGCGCTCGACGTCCCGGTCCACCGGGAGGACGTGGTGGGTGCCTTCGCCGGCCTGCGCCCCCTGCTGGACACCACTGCGGCGGCCGGGAACGGCCAGGCCCCCCGCACCGCCGACATCTCCCGCAGGCACGCGGTGCTCACCTCGCCGGACGGCGTGATCACCGTGGTGGGCGGCAAGCTCACCACCTACCGGAGGATGGCCGAGGACGCCGTCGACGCCGCCGTCGCCAGGCACCGCCTCGCCGTCGGCGCCTCTCCGACGGCCTCCCTCCCCCTCGTCGGGGCCGCACCGCCGCACGTGCTCGCCGCGCTCCGGGCGCCCCGCCGCCTGGTCCGGCGGTACGGCACCGAGGCACCGGCCGTGCACGCCCTCGGCGGGCGGGACCAACGGCTGTCCGAACCGGTGCTGGAGGGTCATCCCGTCACCCGCGCGGAGCTCGTGTGGGCCGTGCGTCACGAGGGTGCGCTGGACGCGGCGGACCTCCTCGACCGGCGCACGCGCATCGGCCTGGTCCCGGGCGACCGGGCCACGGCGCTGGCCACCGCCCAGGAGGTGGTGGGCGAGACGCTGGGGGCCCGGTGAGCCTGCCGTGGCACACGCGGCGCGGGGACCCGGGCGACGGGTGAGCGGGCCGGCGTAGCGGCGCCGGGGCCGGTGGGACGGCGCCGCGCGGGACGCGTCGCGGGCGGTGTCGGGCGGCCGGGGCCGGTCCCGGTTCAGGCGGCCAGCGCCGGTCCCGGTTCGAGGCGGGCCAGGAGCTGGGCGTGGTGCAGGTCCGCCACCGGGGCCGCGAGATCGGGGTGGCGCAGCAGTGCGGCCGCCCGGCTGTCGTGCTCGTCCGGTGTGACCAGGCGGCGGAAGTCCACCGGCGTACCCGCCGTGTGATCGTCACCGGCGACCGCGGCCACCGCCCGTTCCGCCAGTTCGGGGTCGACGAGCAGGCAGACGGCCCAGCTCGCCACGACCTCGTCCACCCATGTGCGCCAGGCGTACGCCTCCGGGTCGTCGTCCCCGGCACCGTCCGCGCCGGTGATCCAGTCCAGGCGGGCGGAACCGCCGGGCCCGGACATGCCGACCAGGGCGGCGTCCATGGACGTCGGGTAGCGCAGCCGTGCCGCGACCGTCACTGCCTGGCGGGCCTGCATCTCGCACAGGACATTGGCCATGGCGCCGC
Source organism: Streptomyces sp. NPDC046197 (assembly GCF_040646295.1). Taxonomy (NCBI): domain Bacteria; kingdom Bacillati; phylum Actinomycetota; class Actinomycetes; order Kitasatosporales; family Streptomycetaceae; genus Streptomyces; species Streptomyces sp. NPDC046197. The sequence goes on from NZ_JBEYZY010000008.1 coordinate 63,959, forward strand.
CGGAGGACGGGAACGCCGCGGTCAGCCACTGGGCGGTCGCCGCGATGAGCGGGGAGAGGTCTTCGAGCACTGGCGAACCGTTCGAGCTGTGGGACGGACGAACCGTTGGACGGACAAAAAGGACGCTCGAAACGGTAGCCCGTGACTCCCGGCGGCCATATGGCCCAGGCCTCCTCCGGGACGTGGCTTCGGCCACACTTCGGAGAAGGCCCGGGATGGCAGTCCGTGCGAGGAAGGTGGCAGTCGGTGCCGAGACGGGTGTGCCCGGGTCTGACGGCGCAGGTCAGACGGCGGGGGTGAAACGGTCCCAGACACGGTGGGCGCCCAGGAGTTCGGTGAGCTGGTCCAAGGCGGAGGTGCCGCTGTCGCCGACGATCACGCCGGGGGCGTCGGCGGGCACTCCCGCGGCCTCCAGGGCCGCCTCGGCGCCCTTCCAGGCACCGATGGCCTTGCCGTGCCGGAAGGCCTCGGACACCAGCAGACTCACGCGGGGGTCGTGCGCGGCCTGCCCTGCGGCGCCGGGTCCGGCCGCGGAGCCGAGCCCGGCCTTGGCGTCGCGGGCGCCGTACGCGTCGCTGCCCACCCCCGGCGGGCCGGCCAGCAGCAGCGCGTCGAACTCGACCGACCGCGCGGTGGCGTAGGTGCGCTGCACCGTCAGGGCGCGGTTGCTCCCGTCGAGGGTGCCGCCGGCCGGTGCCACGACGAGCGGAACCATGCCTGCGGCCAGCACGGCCTCGCGCACGGCCCGCACACCGTCCAGGTCGCCGTCCGGGCCGGTGACGATGCCGATGACCCGACCGTCCGTGGGCCAGGTCCGGCCGACCTGGGAGAGTGCCGGGCTCGGCTCGACCTCGGCCAGGGGCACGGTCGGCTCCGGCGCCGTCAGTCCGAGTCCGGCGGCGACCTGCGCGCACAGCTCGGCGTCGATGTTGGCCAGGACCTGCAGCGCCCGCTCCTTGACCGCCTGCTCGTAGCACTTGCCGAGTTCGAAGGTGTACGCACCGATGATGTGCTCGCGCTCCACCGCGGTCATACTCAGCCAGAACCGGCGGGGCTGGCTGAAGTGGTCCGCGAACGACTCGGGCGCCTCACGCACCTTGCTCGCCTCCGGCACGCGCACGGGTGCCTCGACGTACGCGCCCGTGTCCGCCCCGGCGGCGAACGGGCAGCCGCCGTCGAGGGAGTTGGGCCGGTAGGGGGCGGCTCCCCGGTGCACGGCCGTCTGGTGCATGCCGTCGCGCAGCATGTCGTTGACCGGCGCGTGGGGACGGTTGATGGGCAGTTGCGGGAAGTTGGGCCCGCCCAGGCGGGTGATCTGGGTGTCCAGGTAGGAGAACAGGCGCCCGGCGAGCAGCGGGTCGTCGGTGATGTCGATGCCGGGGACGAGGTGACCGACGTGGAAGGCCACCTGCTCGGTCTCGGCGAAGAAGTTGGAGGGGTTGCGGTTGAGGGTCAGCAGCCCGATCGGCTGCACGGGGGCGAGCTCCTCGGGGACGATGTTCGTCGGGTCCAGCAGGTCGATGCCCTCGAAGGTCTGGTCGGGCGTGTCGGGGAAGGTCTGGATGCCGAACTCCCACTGGGGGTACGCGCCCGCCTCGATGGCGTCGGCGAGGTCCCGGCGGTGGAAGTCCGGATCCACGCCGTTGATGATCTGCGCCTCCTCCCACACCAGGGAGTGCACGCCCAGCTTCGGCTTCCAGTGGAACTTCACCAGCGTGGTCTTCCCCTCGGCGTCGACCAGGCGGAAGGTGTGGACGCCGAAGCCCTCCATCGTCCGGAACGAGCGGGGGATGCCCCGGTCGGACATGTTCCACAGGGTGTGGTGGGTGGCCTCGGTGTGCAGCGTGACGAAGTCCCAGAAGGTGTCGTGGGCGCTCTGAGCCTGGGGGATCTCCCGGTCCGGGTGCGGTTTGCCCGCGTGGATGACGTCGGGGAACTTGATGGCGTCCTGGATGAAGAAGACGGGGATGTTGTTACCGACCAGGTCGAAGACGCCCTCGCCGGTGTAGAACTTGGTAGCGAATCCCCGGGTGTCGCGCACGGTGTCGGAGGATCCCCGGGAGCCCAGCACCGTGGAGAAGCGTACGAACACCGGCGTCTCGACGCCCTTGGCGAGGAACGCGGCCTTGGTCACCGAGGCCGCCGTGCCGTAGCTCTTGAAGACACCGTGCGCCGCCGCGCCCCGGGCATGGACCACGCGCTCGGGGATGCGCTCGTGGTCGAAGTGCATGACCTTCTCGCGCAGGTGGTGGTCCTGCAGCAGCACAGGGCCGCGCGGGCCGGCCTTGAGCGAGTGGTCGGTGTCGTACAGCCGGGCGCCCTGGGCGGTGGTCAGGTAGGGCCCGGCCTGGGCCACCCGCCCCTGGTCCGCGCCGGTCGGCTGTCCCGTCGGCGAATAGGTGTCGGGCCCGCTCTGGTCCCGCTTCGGCGGCAGGGGCTCGTGGGGCTCCGTGGGCTCCGCGACGGACGGCGACCGGGGCCCCGGCTTCCCGGGGATGCCCCCCTCCGGTCCCGCACCGTCGCCGTGCACCGTTTCGCTGATCTTCTGGGCTGCCTGCTTGATGGGGTTGGCCTCGGCCATCGGTGGCGTCCTTCCGCTCGGGCAACAGCCCCACCCGCGTACCCGTGCGCGGGCAACCGAGGCATGCGGACGCCGGCACCTCCGGGGCCAGCCGGGCACCCGGTCCACTGCGACGTCGTGGTCGCCGACACGTCGTCGCCCGACCAGGCGGAGGACCTCGCATGATCCGGGTCGCAGCCGTCGGGGACATCCACATGGCACCCGAGACCCAGGGCAGTCTCCGCCCCGCCTTCGAGGAACTGCCCGAGTGTGCCGACGTCCTGCTGCTGGCCGGGGACCTCACCCGGCACGGCACGCCGGAGGAGGCCCGGGTGGTGGCGCGGGAGGTCAAGGGCCTGGCGGTCCCGGTGGTCGCGGTCCTCGGCAACCACGACCACCACGACGAACGTCCGCAGAAGGTCACCGCCATCCTGGAGGACGCGGGCGCCCAGGTCCTGGAGGGACGCGGAGTCGTGGTGCCCTGCGGCGGGGCGCGCGTCGGCGTGGCCGGCACCAAGGGGTTCGGCGGCGGTTTCGTCGGCCGCAGTGCCGGGGAGTTCGGCGAGCCGCTCATGAAGGCGTTCGTCCGGGACACCCGGCACAGCGCCGACGCCCTGCGGACCTCGCTGCAGCAGCTGGCCGAGCAGGGCTGCGACGTACGGATCGCCCTGACCCACTACTCGCCCGTGCCCGACACGCTCGCGGGCGAGCCCCTGGAGATCTATCCGTTCCTCGGCAGCTATCTGCTGGCCGAGGCCATCGACACGGCCGGCGCCGACCTCGCGGTGCACGGGCACGCGCACGCCGGCACGGAGAACGGCATGACCAGCGGCGGTGTGCGGGTGCGCAACGTGGCGCAGCCGGTGATCGGGCGCGCCTTCCACGTCTACCACCTGCACGCCCGCGAGCCGCTGGCGGCCGGCGCGCCCACCGACAGCTCCGGCTGACGCCGCGGCCGACCACGCGCTCCCGCTCCGGACATCGGTCCACGGCGGGCCGGGGGCCCGGTGGGGCGATCCCCGGCACCGTCCCGCCGGTACGCATTTCGCTTGCGGTCACCCGCGCGTCACGCGGGACGGGGACACCGCTGGCGTCCCCCCTCGTCCCCCCTCGCCCCCCCTCGTCCCACATCGCCTCGCAGGCCCCCGGTACATCGCTTGGCGCGCTGCGGAAGGACGGCGCGCCGTGTCCACAGTCCCGTCCGACGCGGCCGCGCTGCCCGCGCGCGCCCCCGCGGTGTGGCCGCCCTCGGCGGCACGCGCCGTCCGCGTCGCCCTGTGTCTGCTTCCGCTCCTGGTCATCGGCGCCTGGTCGGTGGCCCACCGGCCCGTCATGTACGAGGGTGCCGCCCGGCTGAGGTCGGCAGACCCCGGGTGGCTGCCGGCCGGCGCCGGCATCACCTTCCTCGGCTGGGTGGCCGCCGCCTGCTCCCGGCAGGGAGCCGTGCCGGAGCGGCTGCCGCCGGGGCCGCTGCTCGCCTCGCAGATCGCCGCCGGGGCCGCGAACCACGTGCTGCCCGCCAGTATCGGCGCGCACGCCGTCACCCTGCGCTTCCTGCAGCGCCACGGCGTTCCGCTCGCCCGGGCCACCGCCTCGCTGGCCCTGTACTCGCCGGCCAGGCCGGTCGCGAAGACGCTCGTACTCCTGGTGTTCCTGGCAGCCTCTCCGGACCTGCTGCGGTTCGGTCAACTGGTCTCCGATGCAAGGACGTTGCGCCTGGTAGTCGCGGCGGTGCTCGTCTCGGCCGGTCTCGCCGCCCTGCTGCTGACGGTCGCCCGCGGGCTGCGCGGCCCGGTGGTCCGAGTGGTCCGCACCGCCCTGACCGACGCGCGACTGCTGCACACCAGGCCCAGCCGCGTGCTCGCCCTGTGGGGCGGGGCGGCCGCCTTCCCGGTGATCCAGGCGAGCGTGATCGCCGCCGTCGGAGACTCCCTCGGCCTGCCGCTCACCTGGGCGCAGGTGGTCTTCGCGTATCTCGCCGCCAGGTACCGCGGCCGGGGCGATCCCCGCCCCGGGCGGCATCGGTCCCGTGGACGGCGCGCTGGTGTTCACCCTCGTCCTGTACGGCGCGCCGCTCGCCCTGGCCACCGCGACCGTCATCGGCTACCGCGTACTGACAGTGTGGCTGCCGCTGCTGCCCGGCGCGCTCCTGCTCTCGGCGCTGACGGCCGTCGAGCGGCGGCGGTGCCAGACGGTCCAGGGCAACAGCAGGGCTATGACCGCGAGTTCGAGGCCTGTCGACAGCCCCGGGACGATGGCGGTCGGGAGGCTGAGGAGCAGGGCGAACCGGGCGGCCGCCTCGGCCGTCAGGGCAGCCCCCCACACGGCGGTCTCCAGGCGCAGCGCGCGTTCGACTCGCGGCGAGGCGAATCTCGGGTGCGGGTGGAGCCGTTGGGAGAGACAGGCCAGCGCAGGGGTGCGCATGCCGCAGCTGGCGAGGAAGACGAGGCCGGCCAGGGCGCTGGTGGCCGGATCACGGGCGAGCAGGACGCGTTCGTCACGGGCGAGCAGTGCCATGATCAGCATCAGTGCGTAGCTGCAGAGCATGAGGGCGTTCAGCCCGTCGATCCGCCGTCTGCGGGCCGTCGTCCAGGCGAGGCGGGTGCCCGCGGCCGCGGTGGCGGCGAACAGGGAGGCGGTGATGCTCGAGCCCAGTGCCTGTGCGCCGTAGAAGACACCCGGTGACAGGCCTAGGTCGAGCAGGAGGCCCAGGCGGCCGGCCCGGCCGGGGCCGTGTCCGGAGCCCGCCCGGCTCCGCACGTCCGGGCGCACGTCCGGCTCGGCGCGTGCGCCGGATGCCGAGTGCGCCGGGCCGGTCCTCCCAGCGGTGCCGGGCGACAGAGCCCTCTGCGTGACCCCGGTGCCGCTCGGGTGAGCCACGGCCTCGCTGCTTCCTTCGAGCCGATTCGCGTCCATGTTGCGAGGCTATGGAGCACGCACGGCCTCGTGATCAACCCGGGAGCGGAGAGGCGGGTGGATTTCTCGCCGCGCACCGCTCCACCCCCGGGTGGGGGCGCGGCCGCCAGTTGTCCGGCGACACACCGATGACGGCGTGCGCGCCCCCGGCGTAGAGGACTTCTCGCAGCAGGGTGGGCATCCGATCGTCCTCGTATCGTCCTCGTATCGTCCTCGTACGCTGGGCCCGTGCACATCTGTTTCGTCTGCAGCGGGAACATCTGCCGCTCGCCGTCAGCGGCGCTGGTGTTCACCGGGCACCTGCGCCGAGCGGGGCTGGACGGTGCGGTGCGGGTGAGCAGCGCGGGCATCGGGCCCTGGCACGTCGGCAGGCCCATCGACGAGCGGGCCGCCAAGGTGCTCGTGCGGCACGGCTACCCGGCGGAGCACATCGCCGCGCAACTGGGCACCGAGCACCTGGACGCCGACCTGTTCCTGGCGATGGACCGCGGTCACGAACAGGAATTGCGGCACCACGTCCACGCCCCGTCCCGGGTGCGGCTGCTGCGGTCCTTCGATCCGGAGGCGACCGGCGACCTGGACGTGCCGGATCCGTACTACGGCGGCCCGGAGGAGTTCGACGAGGTGCTGGACATGATCGAGGCCGCCATGCCCGGCCTGCTCGCCTGGGTGCGCGAGCGCCTCCCCTCGTGAACGGCCCCGGGCCGACCGGTCCCGGCGAGGGCCCGGGTGCCGTGGCGGCCCGTTTGACCGGGCGCCGGGCGACCGGTGAGCGCCCACTGTCCGCGGCGCTCACCGAGGTCACCCTCGACGGCGGACACGTGGTGGTGGTCAAGCGCGGCGACGATCCCGGCGCCGTGCGCGCCGAGGCCGCGGGGCTGCGCTGGCTCGCCGGGACGCACACCGTACGGGTCCCCGCGGTGCACGGCCACGAGGGGCGCTGGCTGGTGACGTACCGGGTCCCGTCCGGGCAGCCGGATGCGCGGGCGGCGGTTCGGTTCGGCCGCGATCTGGCCGCGCTGCACGCGGCCGGCGCGCCCGCGTTCGGGTCCCCGCCGCCGGGCGGCCCGGAGGAGGCACGCATCGGCCTGGCCCCGATGCGGAACGTTGCGGGCAGCGACTGGCCGCGCTGGTACGCCGACCACCGGGTGCTGCCCTACCTGCGCCGCGCCGTCGACGAGGGCACCCTGCGCCGCACCGAGGCGGGCGAGATCGAACGCGTCCTGGAACGGCTGCCCGAGCTGGCCGGCCCCGCCGAACCGCCGGCACGGCTGCACGGCGACCTGTGGAACGGCAACGTGCTGTGGGGCGCCGACGGGCGGGCCTGGCTGATCGACCCGGCCGCGCACGGCGGGCACCGGGAGACCGACCTGGCGATGCTCCGGCTGTTCGGCTGCCCGTACCTGGAGCGGGTGCTGGAGGGGTACCAGGAGGCGGCTCCGCTCGCCGCGGGCTGGGCCGACCGCATCGGGCTGCACCAGCTCTTCCCGCTGCTGGTGCACACGGTGCTGTTCGGACGGGGATACGCGGAGCAGGCGGTCGCGGCGGCCCGGAGCGCCTGCCCGTGACGTCCTGAGGGCGGTTGGCCCCGGCCCCGACGGGTGAGGACTACTCGTCCTCCTCCACCAGCCGGGCGAGATTGTCCAGGGCCATCCGGGTGCCCAGCGCGTTGTCCTCGCGGGGAACGGCGTCGGGGATGCCCTCGTGCACGATGACGATCTCGGTGCCTCCGTCGGCCTCGGTGAGGGAGGTCGTCATCGTCATGGCGCCCTGCAGCGCGGGGTCGTCGGTCTCGAACTCGCTCACCTCGACGACCAGTTGACCGGGCACCAGTCGTACGAAGCGGCCGTGGTAGGTGTCCGTGCGGGCATCCGACTTCCCGGTGCCGCTCGGCTCGCCGTGCCCGTCATGCCCCGCATGCCCGTCATGCCCGTCATGCCCGCCGTGCCCGTCATGCCCGCCGTGCCCGTCGTAGGTGAGGGACACGCGGAAGGCGCCCCCCTCCCGGGCGTCGAACGCGTGGACATGACCGGTCATGCCGTGGGGCACGCGCCAGCGCACCACCGCCTCCGGGTCGACGAGCGCCCGGTAGACCCGGGCCGGGGCCGCCTTCACGCGCCGGGAGACTCTCGTGGCGTACATGGTCGCACCGTACTGCTCGCGCGGCCGTGGCCGCATCGACGGCGCACGCACAACGGTCGGCGCCGAATGGCTGCGCACGGCGACGCACGCGGGACCCGAAGACCGCGCGGCCCGGCGCGGAGCACCGGACCGCGCGTGGTCACGGGGAGACGGGTCCGTACGCAGGTCCGCGGCCGCAACCGGACCGTGGCCGCGCTCCCGACCAGGACGCAACCGTGACCAGGGCCGCGCACAAACCCCGGCCAGGACCGCAACCGTGACCCGGCCCGGGGTCACACGTGCGGTCGCCGTCCCTTCTCCTGGTGCGGGAACGTCTGGTCCGCGCCGGGCAGCGTCGGCTTCGGCAGCGTCGCCACCTCCTCCTGCGCCTTTTGAAGCTGTTCGGCGGTGTCGTCCGGCAGCCGCGGCGGGACCGGGCGGGCGTCCGAGAAGCGGAAGGCGGAGGTGAAGTCGCCGAACGTCTCGCGCCGCCAGGCACTGATGTTCGGCTCCGCCACGCCCGTGAACCGCTCCAGGAACCGTAGCGCCGAGGTGTGGTCGAAGGCCTCGGTCGCCACCCAGCCACCCACCGTCCAGGGCGAGATGACGATCGCCGGGACGCGGAAGCCGCCGCCGACCGGCAGCCCCCTCACAAACTCCTCCGGCGTGCCGGTGGGCGGAATCGGCGGGGGCACGTGGTCGAACAGCCCGTCGTTCTCGTCGTAGTTGAGGATGAACGCGGTCTTCCGCCACACCTTCGGATTGGCGGCGATCGCCTCGATCTTCGAGGCCACGAAGTCGGCGCCGGCGGCCGGAAGGTAGTCCGGGTGCTCCGACTGGTAGCTGGTCGGCATGATCCACGACACGGCGGGCAGGCGGTCGGCCCGGGCGTCGTCCTCGAAGGTGCCCTCCGGCTGCGGGCGTACGCCGCGCTCGTGGAGGGCGGAGCCGGGCCGCGCGTTCCTGAACGTGGCGAACTGCTCCAGCATGTTGCAGCCGTAGTCGTCGTCCTGCTGGTACACCTTCCAGCTGATCCCGGCGGCCTGCAGCCGCTCGGCGTACGTCGTCCACCGGTAGGGCGTCGGCGCGGCGTTGCTGGTGACGGGGCCGCCCTTCGTGCCGCCGGGGTCGATGGTCCCGGTCATCCACATCAGGCGGTTCGGCCAGGTCGGGCCGAAGACCGAGCAGAAGTAGTTGTCGCAGACGGTGAAGGTCTCGGCGAGCGCGAACTGGAACGGGATGTCCTCGCGCGTGTAGTAGCCCATGACGTAGGGGCCGTTGACGCCGTCGGCCTTGCGGTGGGCCAGCAGCCACCGGTCCATCCTGCCGCCGTTCCAGGCCTCGTGCTGCACCGACCATGCGTGGCTCGTCGAGGGGATGGCCTGGGCACTGGACTTGTGGGTGTCGAGGTGGAAGGGCAGGAGGTAGCCCCTGGGATTCTTTGCGTCCGGCTGGTAGAAGACCGAACGTCCGTTGTCGAGCCGCAGCGCGTCCGGATCTCCGAATCCGCGGACGCCCGACAGGGTGCCGAAGTAGTGGTCGAACGATCTGTTCTCCTGCATCAGCAGGACGACGTGCTCGACGTCGCGCAGTGAGCTGTGCGCGGGGGGTGCGGCCGCGACGGCCTTCTGGACGCTCGGCGGGAGGAGGGAGGCGGCCGCGGCGCTGCCTAACGCGCCGACGGCCGAACCCAGGAGTCTACGACGTGTCAACTCGGCCATGGTTTCCTCTTCTTGACCGGGAGAAGGTCTCAGGCGTGCCGGCCGGCCCGGGTGAGGAACCGACCGCCGCTCCCTTCCTGCCCGTCCCGGCGGAGCGTTTCGGGGGATGCCGGTGAACTTGTGGCCAACGTGCGGAAAGGGGTTGGCCAAGCCGTGACCCACGACACCGGGGCGTTGCCGGGTTGTCGCCTCGCCTTGGAAAAGCGAGGCCCCGGTCCATGGCCGGGGCCGGGGAACGTCCTCGTGCGGAACGTCCTGGGTGTGCGGACCGGGGCGGTCTGCGACGTCCTGTGGCTGATCTTGCCGCCCGCCGGCGTACCCGTGCCGAAGGGGGAAGAAGACCTTGATCGTCGCTGCCCCGGGCGGCGGCGGCGCGAGGTAGGCTGCCAGCGCGAGCGGCGTGCGGGCGATCTGACCCCGGGGCCGCAGCGGCCGGCCGGGAGAACGGTGGGTACGGATGGACTGGCGCGAATTCGCCGAGCAGATGGCGCGGCTCGCCCGAGGCCTGCTGGCCCAGGACGGCGCCGAGGAGACGCTGGACGCGATCGTCGACTCGGCCGTCGAGCTGATCGAGGGATGCGAGGCCGCGGGCGTACTGGCGGTGCGCAAGGGCCGCGCCGTGACCCTCGCCGCGCGCGGGGACATGGTCGAGGAGTCCGACCGGCTTCAGGGGGAGCTGGGCGAGGGGCCCTGTTTCGACGCCGCGCGCAAGGTCAACGGCGACCGGATGTTCCGCATCGGGGACCTGACGAAGCCGCAACCGGCCTGGCCCCGTTACGCGCCGGCCGCCCGTGAGCTGGGCATCGGCAGCATGATGGGCTTCCTGCTCTACACCCATGACCAGGACTTCGGGGCGCTGAACTGCTACTCCAGCCGTTCCGGCGCCTTCACCCGGGACAGCGAGACGGCCGGCTGGCTGTTCGCCTCGCACGCCGCCGTGGCGCTCGCCAGCGCCCGGACCGTGGACCAGCTGGAACACGCCCTGGAGACCCGGCACGCCATCGGCGAGGCCATGGGCATCCTGCGGGAGCGGCACGGCCTCAGCGAGGACGACGCCTTCGCCGTGATGCGCCGCATCTCCCAGCATCACAACATCAAGGTCCGCGACGTCGCCCAGACGATCCGGGGCGACACACCTGACAGGACCTGAGCCCCCACCGCACGTTGTTGCGGTCGGCGGCGGAGCGCCCCGGTGCTCCCCTCGCGTCCGCCTCTCGTCACGACGGGTGCGCTGGGGGGCGTCGTGGCGCATTCTTGCTGTGTCGTCCTCGTGGCGTCGCAGGGACGAGGTAGGGCCGATGAAGGGCAGAGCCGAGGAAGCCGACCGGACGACCGCGCGGTTGACCGGGCTGCTGGCCGACGCCTCCACGGCGGCGATCGATGCCTCCGGCGGCCACACGGGAGGCGTCTACCTGCGGTCCGGCACGCCCGGGCTGCTGCGTCTCGCCGTCCTCTCGGGCCTGCCGGGGCCGCTGTTCCGCCCCTGGTGGCGGCTGCACGTGGACCGGCGGTTCCCGGTCGCCGACGCCTACCGGCTGCGCCGTCCGGTGGTTCTTGCGAACGCCACCGAGACCATGCGCCGCTACCCCCAGTTCGCCGCCGGTCTGCCGTTCCAGTTCGGGTCCCTGTACGTGCCCGTGGGGGACGCGGAGGCGACCTTCGGGGTCCTCGCCGCGCTTCGCCCCTCCGTCCCGGACGCCGCCGATGTCCTGTCCGCGCGCGACCGTCTCATGGAGCTGGCCGACAAGCTGGGTGCGGCACTGGCGGAGCTGGAGACGGACGGAGGGTCGGCCGTCGCCTGGAACGACGAGCCCCTGGGCATCCGTCCACCCTCCGTTCGCGCATCCGAGCAGCGCATCGGGCGCTATACCTGGGACCCCTCGACCGACCTGGTGACCGCCGACGACCGCTTCCACGCCCTGCTCGGCCTGTCCGCGGTGGAGTTCCGCGGGACCGGCCGGGACCTCGCGGACGCCGTGGCGCCCGAGGACGGCCACCGCCTGCTGGCGGCGCTGCGCGACGCGGCCGCCGGCCGAGCACCCGCCCTGCCCCTCTCCCTGTACACGCAGGGGGGCGCGCTGCGACTGATGGAGTTCTGGACGTCCGCCGCACTCTCGCCGGGCGCGTACCGGGTGAGCGGAGTGGTGCGGGACCCGGGCCCGGGCGGGCTGGGGGACGCGGCGGCCGATGTGCTCCCCGAGGGCGTGTTCAGTCTGGACCGGCTCGGAGTGATCGTCTACGTCAATCAGCGTGCAGCCGAGCTCCTGGGCAGGCCGCCGGCCCACCTCGTCGGCCGCTCGCTGTGGGAGGGCGTGCCGTGGCTCGGCCAGCCGGCGTACGAGGACCATCTCCGCGCGGCCCTGCTGTCCCCCGCCCCTGTCCACTTCCACGTCGGCCGGCCGCCCGCCGAGGAGGGGACGCCACCGCCGTACCGGCACGGGAGCGGCCGACTGGCCATGTCCATTCATCCCGCCCCGGACCACCTCACCTGCACGGTCCGCCCGGCCGACCGGATGGCGGACGCATCCGTCGCCCTGGACACGGTGTCCGACGCGGCGGCCACGGCCGCTCCAGCCGCCGACCCCGGCGGCCCGACTCCGGACGCCGGCCCGGCGGCGCATCTGTACCGGCCGATCGTCCTCGCCATAGCGCTGTCCGAGGCGGTCACCGCACGGCAGGTGTCGGCCGTGGTCATGCAGGAACTGCTGCCCGCCTTCGGCGGGAACCGGCTCGCCATCTACCTGCTCCAGGAACAGCACCTGTACCTGGCCTGGGAGACCGGCTTCCCCGAGGGCTTCCTCCGCCCGTTCGAGGGAGTGGGGCTGGACGCGCACATCCCCGGTGTCGAGACGCTCACCACCGGGCGCCCGCTCTTCTTCGACTCCATGCGGCAGCTGGCGGCCACCTACCCGGGCCTCGCCCTGGACGCGGACAAGGGCTCCCGCGCCTTCCTGCCGCTGATCGCCTCGGGGCGCCCGGTCGGTTCCTGCATCCTGGGCTTCGACCGGCCGCGCAGCTTCAGCAGCGAGGACCGTACGGTCCTCACGGCACTCGCCGGGCTGATCGCGCACGCCATGGAGAAGGCGCACCGGTACGACACCGAGGCCGCGCTCGCCCGTGGGCTGCAGCAGGCCCTCCTGCCCCGGCGCCTGTCGGTGCACCCCGAGGTGGAGACCGCCGGACGCTATCTGCCGGGCACCCAGGGTATGGAGGTCGGCGGGGACTGGTACGACGTCGTGACGGCCGGGGACGGCCTGGCGCTGGTCATCGGGGACGTCCAGGGGCACGGGGTGCAGGCGGCGGCCACGATGGGCCAGCTGCGCAGCGCGGTCAAGGCCTTCGCGCTCGACGACCGTCCGCCCGACGAGGTGATGAGCGGCACGAACCGCCTGCTGATCGACCTCGACCCGGGCCAGTTCGCGAGCTGCTGCTACATCCGCCTGGATCCCGCCACCGGGCTGGCCCGGACCGCCCGGGCCGGGCATCCGCTGCCTCTGCTGCGCCACCCGGACAGTGGCACCGCACTCTGCGAGGTGCCCGGTGGTGTCGTCCTCGGGGTCGACCCGCACGCCCAGTACCCCGTGGGAGAGCTGCGGCTGGAGCGCGGCGCCATCCTGGCCCTGTACACCGACGGGCTCGTCGAACAGCCCGGTCTCGACATCGACGACGGCATCGCCGCCCTGCGGGCGGTCCTGGCGGAGGCCGGGGCGTCCGCCGCCGGTCCGGACGGAGGTTCCCTGACGGCCGTCGCCGACCAGCTCACCGCGACCGCCCGGCACACCGCCGACCGGCCCGACGACATCGCGCTCCTGCTGGCCGTGCGGCGGCCCGGGGCCTGACCGCCGACGGGCCGTTCCCGGTGGCCGGGCCCGGCTCAGCCCCATGTGATGTGCCGCCCCTCGCCTCGCGGGGCCCGGCAGTGTAGACATGGCACATGGTCCGGCTTCCGGGTCGAACCGGCACCCGGTCGACCCGTCGTCCCAGTGGTCAGCGCTCACGGCACGCGACTGGCCCGGCTCGGCGAGCGCGCGAGCGGGCGGAGGGGCTGCGGTCCGCCGAGGGACGCGCCTCCGGCCTGCGGGCGGCACTGACCGGTCGCAGCGTTGCCGGCCAGGTGTTCGTGCTGCAGGTCGTCATCGTGCTGCTGCTGGTCGTGGCGGCGGTGGTGGCGCTGGTGCTCCAGGTGGGCCACGACACCTCCCAGGAGGCCCGCAACCGGTCGGTGGCCGTCGCCCAGACGTTCGCCCACTCGCCGGGCATCCAGGCGGCGCTGAGCTCCCCCGACCCGACGGTCATCCTGCAGCCGCGCGCGGAGGCCGCGCGCAAGGCGGCACACGTGGACTTCATCGTCGCGATGAACAACGCCGGGATCCGCTACACCCATCCGAACCGGGACCGCATCGGCAAGAAGTTCGTCGGCACCATCGGGCCCGCGCTGGCGGGCGGAACCGTCGTCGAGCAGGTCAACGGCACCATCGGGCCGCTGGTGCAGGCCGTGGTTCCGGTCAAGGCGCCCGACGGCAAAGTGGTGGGCCTGGTGTCGGCCGGCATCACGACCGCGCACGTGGGCGGCGCGGCGCAGCGGCAGCTGCCACTTCTCCTGCTCGCCGCGGCCCTGGCTCTCGCCCTCGCCACGGTGGGGACCGGGCTGGTCAGCAGACGGCTGCTGCGCCAGACGCACGGCCTCGGCCCGCGCGAGATGACCCGGATGTACGAGCACCACGACGCGGTGCTGCACTCCGTCCGGGAGGGCGTGATCATCATCGGTGACGACGGCGATCTGCTGCTCGCCAACGACGAGGCGCACCGTCTGCTCGACCTGCCCGAGGACGCCGAGCGGCGGAACGTCCTCGAACTCGGTCTCGATCCCGACACCGCCGACCTGCTGGCCTCGGGGCGGGTCGCCACCGACGAGGTGCACCTGGTCGGCGACCGGCTGCTGGCGATCAACCAGCGGCCCACGGACCTGCACGGGGGCCCGTCGGGCAGTGTGGCCACGCTGCGCGACTCCACGGAACTGCGTGCCCTGTCGGGCCGGGCCGAGGTGGCGCGGGAACGCCTCACCCTGCTGTACGACGCCGGGGTGGGCGTGGGAACGACCCTCGAGGTGACCCGGACCGCCGAGGAGCTGGCGGAGGTGGCCGTGCCGCGGTTCGCCGACTTCACCACGGTCGATCTCTACGAAGCCGTCCTCGACGGAGAGGACCCGGAGCCCGGATCCGCCCTGCGGCGTACGGCGTGCAGCGGTATCCGCGACGACGCCCCGCTGTACGCGGTGGGCGAGCAGATCCGTTTCGTCGCCTCCGCCCCGCAGGCGCGCTGCCTCCGGACCGCCCAGCCCATCCTCGAAGCAGAGCTGGAGGCGGCCCCGGGCTGGCTGGTACAGGATCTGGAGCGCACCGAGCAGGTGGTGGCCTACGGCATCCACTCGCTGATCACGGTCCCGGTGCGGGCGGGATCCCAGGTCCTGGGTGTGGTCAACTTCTGGCGCTCGCAGAAGGCGGAGCCGTTCGACAGCGAGGAGCTGGCCCTGGCCGAGGAGCTGGTGGCGCGGGCCGCGGTCTCCATCGACAACGCGCGCCGCTACACGCGCGAGCACGGCATGGCCGTGACCCTGCAGCGCAGTCTGCTGCCGCGCAGCCTGCCCGAGCAGAGCGCTCTGGAGATCGCCTACCGCTACCTGCCGGCGCAGGCGGCGGTGGGCGGCGACTGGTTCGACGTGCTGCCGCTGTCCGGTGCGCGGGTCGCGCTCGTCGTCGGCGATGTGGTCGGCCACGGCCTGCACGCCGCGGCCACCATGGGACGGTTGCGGACGGCCGTGAACAACTTCGCCTCGCTGGATCTCACGCCGGATGAGCTGCTCGGTCTGCTGGACGAGCTGGTCGGCCGCATCGACCAGGACGAGGCGACGGAGGGCGGCGTCCCGGTCACCGGGGCCACCTGCCTGTACGCGGTCTACGACCCGGTCTCCCGGCACTGCGCCATGGCTCGCGCCGGCCATCCGCCGCCCGCGCTGATCGGGCCCGACGGCAGTGTGGAGTTCCCCGAGGTGCCCGCGGGCCCCCCGCTCGGCGTGGGCGGCCTGCCGTTCGAGACCGCCGAGCTGAAGGTGACGGAGGGCAGCCGGCTCGTGCTGTACACCGACGGGCTGGTCGAGGACCGGGAGCGGGACATCGACACCGGGCTCGAGGAGCTGCGCAGCGCGCTCGCCGGGGCGGGCGAGTCGCCGGAGGAGACGTGCCGGGCCGTGCTCGACGCCCGGTTGCCGTTGCGCCCCGGCGACGACATCGCCCTGCTCGTCGCGCGTACCCGGGCGCTGGGTGCCGACCGGGTCGCCGAGTGGGAGGTCCCGGCGGACCCGGCTGTCGTCGGAGAGGTGCGCGGGTGGGTGACCCGGCAGCTGGCGGACTGGGGGCTTGACGAGCTGACGTTCACCGCGGAGCTGATCCTCAGCGAGCTCGTCACCAACGCGATCCGCTACGGCAGCGAGCCCATCCGCGTCCGGATGCTGTGCGACCGGTCCCTGATCTGCGAGGTCTTCGACAGCAGCAGCACCTCGCCCCATCTGCGTTACGCGGCCGCCACGGACGAGGGCGGCCGCGGCCTGTTCCTCGTCGCGCAGCTCGCCGAACGGTGGGGCACGAGGTACACGCCCACCGGCAAGGTCATCTGGGCCGAGCAGGCTCTGCCCTGAGCCCGCTGCCGGCCGGCCACCGCCGGTTGTTGTTCATTCCTACGAATTTCCGCTCGATGGGTGACCACTTGTCGCGGCATCTGATAGGAAACCTTCCTATCAGTACGCGGTACGTTCCAACTCCCAACCCCCCACATCGACTTGGAGACCCCGTGGTGCACCCGAACACCGACGCAGCGACCCGTGGCGGCACCTCCCGCCGCACGGCCCTCATTCTTCTCGGCGCCTCCCTGGCCACCGTCCCCCTGCTGAACGCCCCGCTGGCATCCGGGGCCCCGGCGGCCGCCGCGGGACTGGACGACCCGGCGAAGAAGGAGATCGCCATGCAGCTGGTGTCGAGCGCGGAGAACTCCTCGCTCGACTGGAAGGCGCAGTACAAGTACATCGAGGACATCGGCGACGGCCGCGGCTACACCGCGGGCATCATCGGCTTCTGTTCCGGCACGGGCGACATGCTCGACCTGGTCCAGCTCTACACCAACCGCAAGCCGGGCAACGTGCTGGCCAAGTACCTGCCGGCGCTGCGGCGGGTCAACGGCTCGGACTCGCACGAGGGCCTGGACCCGAACTTCCCCAAGGACTGGGGCAAGGCGGCGCAGGACACGGCCTTCCAGCAGGCGCAGAACGACGAGCGGGACCGCGTCTACTTCAACCCGGCAGTGCAGCAGGGCAAGGCGGACGGGCTCCGTGCCCTCGGCCAGTTCACCTACTACGACGCCCTCGTCATGCACGGCGACGGTGACGACCCGACCAGCTTCCCCAACATCCGCAAGCGGGCCCTGCGCACCGCCAAGCCGCCGGCCCAGGGCGGCGACGAGGTGACGTACCTCAACGCCTTCCTGGACGCGCGGGTGTGGGCCATGAAGCAGGAGGAGGCCCACAGCGACACGAGCCGGGTGGACACCGAGCAGCGGGTCTTCCTGCGCCAGCACAACCTCGACCTGAACCCGCCGCTGGACTGGAAGGTGTACGGGGACAGCTACCACATCGGCTGACCACGGCGCCTGCGCCGCACGGCCCCCCGGGCACACCACGGGCCGGCCCGGGTTTCGCTCCCCTCTCGGGACCCGGGCCGGCCCGTTACGCGTGCCGTCAGCCGCCGTTCAGGCGGGAGCGCAGGAGCTGCTTGCCGAACTCCGCGCCCTTCCTGCTGTCCGACTGGGCCTTGCGGAAGAGCTCCGCGACCTCGTTGTCCTTGTCGCGCTCGGCATCCTGGATGTACTGCTCCAGCCGCAGGGCGTTGCTCAGGCACGCCTCGACGTACCAGATGAGGTTGTAGTCCTTGTCCCGCGTGCCGGTGACGTCACCGGTCTCGGTACCGCTGGTCATGCGGACCTCCTCCTCGGTGGTTCCTCAACGGTGGTACTGCCGCGCCGAGTACCCGCCGGCCCGCGGCGCACACTCCACCTGCGCCAACGGGCCGGAACAGCCACCCGCCGCCCGCCTGCGTCAGCCGAGGGCCCGGTCGAGGTTGTAGGCGGCGCTGATCAGGGACAGGTGGGTGAAGGCCTGCGGGAAGTTGCCCTGCTGCTCACCGGTGTGGCTGATCTCCTCGGCGTACAGGCCCAGGTGGTTGGCGTAGGTGAGCATCTTCTCGAAGGCGAGCCGGGCCTCGTCCAGCCGTCCGGCCCGGGTGAGGGCCTCGACGTACCAGAAGGAGCAGATGGAGAACGTCCCCTCGTCGCCGCGCAGTCCGTCGGGGCTGGCCTGCGGGTCGTAGCGGTAGACGAGGGAGTCGGAGACCAGGTCCTCGGTCAGGGCGTCGAGGGTGGAGAGCCACTTGGGGTCGGTGGGCGCGATGAACTTCGCCAGCGGCATCATCAGCAGCGCGGCGTCGAGGACGTCGCCGTGCTCGTACTGGACGAACGCCTGCCGCCGGGCGGACCAGCCGTGGTCCATGATGCGGCGGTAGATCGCGTCCCGGCCCTGCCGCCAGCGCGGCAGGTCGGCGGGCAGGCCGCGGCGGTTGGCCAGCCGGATGGCGCGTTCGATGGCCACCCAGCACATCAGGCGGGAGTACAGGAAGTTCCGGCGGCCCCCGCGGGTCTCCCACACGCCCTCGTCGGGCTGGTCCCAGTGCTCGCAGACCCAGTCCACCAATCCGCACACGTCGTCCCAGTGGCCGCTGGAGATCGGCTGGGCCCACTTGTCGTAGAGGTAGATCGAGTCGATCAGGGCGCCGTAGATGTCGAGCTGGAGCTGGTCGGCGGCCGCGTTGCCGACCCGGACCGGGGCGGAACCCTGGTGTCCCTCCAGGTGACGCAGTTCGCGTTCGGGCAGCTCGGCACGGCCGTCGATGCCGTACATGATCTGCAGCGGCCCGGACGCCTTGCCGTCGCCCGGGCTGATGTGCCGGGTCAGGAAGCTCATGAACGCCTCGGCCTCGCCGGTGAAGCCGAGCCGGAGCAGTGCGTAGACGGCGAAGGCGGCGTCCCGGACCCAAACGTAGCGGTAGTCCCAGTTGCGCTCGCCGCCCAGCTGTTCGGGCAGGCTCGTGGTGGGCGCGGCCACGATGGCGCCGGTCGGAGCGTAGGTGAGCAGCTTCAGGGTGAGCGCGGAGCGGTGCACCATCTCCCGCCAGCGGCCGCGGTAGCGGGAGGCGTGCAGCCAGCGCCGCCAGTAGTCGACCGTGGCGCAGAACTCCTCCTCCGCCTCGGCCCGGGCACACCGGCGCGGGGCCACATCGCCGCCGACCTGGTCGAGCGCGAACACGGCGGACTCGCCCTCGGCGAGCTTGAAGTCCCCCCACAGGTCCGTGCCGTCGGTCTCCAGGCCGACCGTGGCCGTCAGCGCGAGGCAGAGGTCCGCGGACTCGAACACGGCCACGCACCCCTCCATGCGCACGGTGTGCGGAGCGGCGCCGTAGTCGAACCGCGGGGCGACCCGGACACGGAACGGAAGAGTTCCCCGCACGCACAGCACCCGGCGGATGAGCCGGTGCCGTTCGGCCTCTGTGGGCCCCGTGGCGTTCGCGTTCACCGGCATGAAGTCCTGCACCTCCCCGACGCCGTCCTCGGTGAAGAACCGGGTGATCAGCACGTTGGTGTCGGGGAAGTAGAACTGCTTGGTCCGCGCCCCCTCGGTGGCGGCGAGCTCGAAGCGGCCGCCCCGCTCCGCGTCCAGGATCGAGGCGAAGACGCTGGGGGCGTCGAAGCAGGGGCAGCAGTACCAGTCGATCGTGCCGTCGGTACCGACCAGAGCGACGGTGCGCAGGTCGCCGATCAGACCGTGATCGGCGACCGGAAGGTAGCGGGGCGCGGACGGTGGGGTCTGTCCCGTCTGGATGTCGACCATGGCGGCCTCCCGGTCCGGACACGCGGACAGCTTCCAGCTTAGGGGCGACGCGGCTCCGGGGGTTTCCCGGCCGCAGGAGCAGGTACCCCTACACCCAGCCCGGGCGGCGACCGTGGCACCCGGTGTCGTTCCCCCTTCCGGATGCACGGCGGGCCCGGTCGGGCAATGGTGGGTACAAGGCCCCGGTCTCGCCGCGCGGGCGCCGGCGGGGCGCTCAGTTCTCACAGGAGGACCCGGGGCCCGAGGAGGAGACATGACGACGTCAGAACCCGAAGCATCCCGTCCGTCCCCGGACCGCGCCACCCCGGACAGCATGCTCCACACACATCCCGGCACCGTGGGGCCGGACGACCTGGTGCTGGCCGCGGGACGGGACCTCACCCCGAAGAACCTCGAGTGGGCCCGGCGCAAGCTGGCCGCGGAAGGACCGGCCGCGATCGAGAAGCTGCTGCCCTAGGTCGTGTCGTCAAATGCCCGTCGTCGCCCGGAGGGCGGCCTCGCGGCGTCATGGGGTCCGCCTGCTCGAGCGAAGGCGAGAGCTTGGGCGAGCGTGCATGGCGGCGTGAGGCGGACGGGCATTTGACGACAGGATCTGAGCCCTGTCGTCGAGCTCCCGTCGTCCGCCCGGAGGGCGGGCCCCGCGTCGGGCACCGCCCGCGCGAACGACACCGGGCGCGGGGAGCGTGCATGGCCCCGCGGGGGCGGGCGTGCACGACCCCGCGGGACGGGCGGGAGTTCGATGGCAGGGCCAGGTGGTGTCGGCTGGGAGCGGCCCACCGCGGTTGCGGGACCGGATCTTGGCTCCGGTCCCTTCCGGACGGGACCCTCGAGCTGTCAGACTCCCGAGGGTGCCCGACTTCGACGTGCTCGTGATCGGATCCGGACCCGGCGGCCAGAAGGCCGCCATAGCGGCGGCCAAGCTCGGCCGCCGGGTTGCCGTCGTCGACCGCCCCGACATGGTCGGCGGGGTCTCCATCCACACCGGCACCCTCCCCTCCAAGACCCTGCGCGAGGCGGTGCTCTACCTCACCGGGCTCACCCAGCGCGACCTGTACGGGCAGAGCTACCGGCTGAAGGAGGACATCACCGTCGCCGATCTGACCGCGCGCACCCAGCACGTGGTCGGCCGCGAGGTCGACGTCATCCGCAGCCAGCTCTCCCGAAACCAGGTGTCCCTGTTCGCCGGGACCGGGCGCTTCGTCGACGACCACACCATCACGCTGCGCGAAGCGACCGGCGAGGAGCGGGTGTTGAGCGCCGACCGCATCGTCATCGCGACCGGCACCCGCCCCGCCCGGCCCGGCAGCGTGGAGTTCGACGGGCGCACCATCATGGACTCCGACAACGTCCTCGCGCTCGAACAGGTGCCGCGGTCCATGGTCATCGTCGGCGCCGGGGTCATCGGCATGGAGTACGCCTCCATGTTCGCCGCGCTCGGCAGCAGGGTGACGGTGGTCGAGAAGCGGCCCGGCATGCTCGACATGTGCGACGTCGAGGTCGTCGAATCGCTCCGCTACCACCTGCGTGACCTCGCCGTCACCTTCCGGTTCGGGGAGACCGTCGCCGCGGTCGAGCGGCATCCGCACGGCACCCTCACCGTGCTGGCCAGCGGCAAGAAGATACCGGCCGACGCCGTGATGTACTCGGCCGGCCGGCAGGGGCTGACCGACGAACTCGACCTGGACAAGGCCGGGTTGACGGCCGACGCGCGCGGGCGGATCGCGGTCGACGAGCACTATCGCACGCAGGTGCCGCACATCTACGCGGTCGGCGACGTCATCGGCTACCCGGCACTGGCGGCGACCTCCATGGAGCAGGGGCGCGCGGCGGCGTACCACGCCTGCGGGGAGCCCGTGGGCCGGATGCACCAGCTGCAGCCGATCGGGATCTACACGATTCCCGAGATCAGCTTCGTGGGGCGCACCGAGGACCAGCTCACCGCGGACCAGGTGCCGTTCGAGGTGGGCGTCTCCCGCTACCGGGAGCTGGCGCGCGGGCAGATCGTCGGCGACTCGCACGGCATGCTCAAGCTGCTGGTGTCGCCCGAGGACCGCACCCTGCTCGGAGTGCACTGCTTCGGCACCGGGGCCACCGAGCTCATCCACATCGGACAGACGGTGATGGGCTGCGGCGGCACCGTCGACTATCTCGTCGACGCGGTGTTCAACTACCCGACGCTCGCCGAGTCGTACAAGGTCGCCGCCCTGGACGCGACGAACAGGCTCCGGCAGATCGACCGGCTGCGCGACTGAGCCCGCGCACTCCCGGCCCACCCCGGCGCACCTGCGCCGGGGTCACGCCAGGGGGTCCTCCGGCGGTGGCAGCGGGTCGTCCCGGGGCGGCGAGAAGTCGTCGTCGGTGATGTGGACGGCGGCCTCCTCGGCACTGGCGGCTCCCCCGTCGATGCCCTTGTCGGACGCGACCTCCTCCTTGGTGGTGTCGGCGTGCGCTCCCTCGTCCGGGGCCACCAGGCGGCCGGAGCGATGCTCCCCCGCCTCCGGGTCGACCGTCTCGCCCTCGCCGCCGGGGAGGTCGCCCACGCCGTCGCCTACGCCCGCCTCAATCAACATGCTTGGCGGATACACCGTTCGAACTCCGGACAGCAAGCGGAGAATTACCCTCCGGTCACCCTTGAACGGACAACCAGCACGGCTATCATCACACCCACACACACGGTGTGACCGTCCGCCGACGCAGCGGTTCGACGGCGTCCACCCCGGTGTCGACCACCCCTTTCTCTTCCGGCGCCCGGCCCAGGGCCACCCCCCGGGCCCGTCCGCGCCGGCGCCACCCCCCAACCCCCTACGTCGTCGGGGCCGCCCGGGCTCCTGCGTCGTGCACGACGGAAAGCAGCGCATCCATGAGCAACAGCAGGGGCAGAGGGCTGCAGGCAGGCGTCCTCGGAACGTTCGACACCGTGGTGATGGCCGTGGCGGGCAGCGCCCCGGCGTACTCGCTGGCGGCCACCACGGCGGTACTGGTCGGCGCGGTGGGACTGGCCGGCCCGGCGGCCCTGCTGTACTGCGCGATACCCATGCTGGGCATCGCGCTCGCGTTCAGCTACCTCAGCCGCATCGACGTGAACGCGGGCGCCAGCTACTCGTGGGTGGGGCGGACGCTGCACCCCTTCCTGGGCTTCATCAGCGGCTGGGCGCTGGTGATCTCGGCGACCATCTTCATGGTGGCCGGCTCACTGCCCGCCGGGTCGATGACCCTCGCCCTGTTCGACGTCCGGCTCGCGGGCGACACGGCCCTGTCCACGGTGGTCGGCGCCGCATGGTTCGTGATCATGCTGCTGGTGGTGCTCGGCGGCGCCCGGCTCACCGTGCGGGCGCAACTGGTGATGTCAGGCGTCGAGCTCGCCGTCCTGGCGCTGTTCGCGGTACTCGCCCTCTTCCACTCGGACAACGCCCGTGCCTTCGACTGGTCCTGGCTGGGCTTCAGCCACTTCGGCGGAGTGTCCGGGTTCGCCTCGGGAGCGCTCATCGCCGCGTTCTACTTCTGGGGCTGGGACGTCACCAGCAACCTCAGCGAGGAGACCCGCAACAGCCGCCGCACCACGGGACTGGCGGGCCTGATCGGCGTCGGCATCGTGTTCCTGCTGTTCGAGGTGTTCACCATCGCGGTGAACGTCATCCTCTCCGCGCAGCAGATCCAGGACAACAACGCGAACGTACTGGCCGTGCTCGGCGAGGCGGTCTGGCCGGGCTGGGGCGGCAAGCTGCTGGTCGTGTCGGTGATGCTGTCCACGATCGCCACCCTGGAGACCACCCTCATCCAGGTCACGCGCTCGCTGTTCGCGATGGGCCGCGACCGTACGATGCCGTCCGCGCTGGGCCGGGTGCACCGCACCTGGAACACGCCGTGGGTGGCCATCACGGTGGTCGGCGCGGTGGCGCTCGCGATGTTCATCGCCTCCAACGCGCTGGGCACGGTGGGCGACATCCTCTCCGACGCCATCTCCGCGATCGGTCTGCAGATCGCGGTCTACTACGGGCTGGCGGGCCTCGCGGTGGTGGTCGCCTACCGCAAGCTGCTGCTGAAGTCCGCGGCCAACTTCGTGCTGGGCGGGCTGTGGCCGCTGCTCGGCGCCCTGTTCATGTTCTGGATCTTCGTCGAGTCACTGGGCCGGCTGAGCCCCGCCGCGGTGGCGATCGGCATCGGCGGGCTCGCCGTCGGACTGGTGCCGATGCTGTGGTACTGGCGGCAGGGCAGCGACTACTACCGGCCGGCGAAACTGGACGCCACCCGCACCGTGGCGGCCGACTACGTCCCCGGGGGCTCGACCGGTGCACAGCCGCGGTCGCACGAGGGCCTTCCCACCGACTTCTGAGGAAGCCCCCGATGGCGCGAGACCGCTACACACCCGACTTCGACCCCGACTGCGGGGACGCGCCGCTCAGCGCCGCCCGCCACGACATCGTCATCGGCCGCTGGCAGGGCCTGCGGGACCTGCTGCGGGACACCGGGTCCGACTGGCCGCTGCGGGGCCACCGGATCCGGCTCCTCGCGCAGGCGTGCGCGGGCAGTTCGACCGTGGAGTCGTGGCTGGCGGCCGAACCGCACAGTACCGACGCGCTGGTGCTGCGGGCGGCGACGGAGACGGCACGGGCCTTCACCCTGGCCATCGCCGCCGGCCGGGGCGTGCCCATCGCGCAGGACCGTCTCGATGCCACGGTGCTGGCCTGTCTGCAGGCCGCCGACGCCTGCCCCGAGGACCCCACGCCGTGGATCTCGCTGATCTCCGTGGGCCGGTTGTATCCGGCGGGGGTGCGGCGGCAGGAACTGGCCCGGTGGTGGGACGAGTTGCACGGGCGGGACCGCTACAGCGTCGAGGGTCACCTGCAGGTGCTGCACTACTACTCCGCACGGTGGCACGGAACGCACGGCCTGATGTACGACTTCGCCCGGGATGCCGCCGGAGTGGCGCCGCCCGGCTGTGCGCTGCCGGTGCTGGTGCAGTACGCCCGGGTCGAGGAGTTCCGGTACGTCCTGGACGGCGCGAAGGGGCAGCACGCCGCCATGGGTCTGGGGCAGCACTGGGACCACGACGGCGCGGTCAGCGACGTACGGCGCACCTGGCAGCGCTGGGTCCTGGGCCGCGGGGACGCCGCCGTGACCCCCGTGGCGCTGCGGGACCTCAACTACCTGGCGCACGCGGCCTGTTACGCGGGCGCGGACGAGGTCGCCGCCGCCCTGCTGCGGATGCTGGGCCGCCGGGTCACGCGAACGCCGTGGTCGTACACCGGGGATCCGGCGAGGCAACTGGTCAGGTGGCGCAAGGAGTTGGGTCTGCGGGCGTGAACGGGTGCGCCGGGCGACGGCTCGGCGGAACCCGATCACGTGCAGGGCGAGCACGAGGGCGGCCATCCCACCGACCCTGATCCACTCCTGCCGCGTCATGGAGCCGCGGACGCGGTGCCGGGCCGAGGTCTTCGCCGGGGCCCGGGCGGGGAGGTGCGGAGTGGAGATAGGGGCGGCCGTCACCGGGAGGGTGCTGCCTTGGGAATGTCGTGCAGGCGGCTGCGGCACACAGCCCTGTGCCAAGTTCCCGTACATGCAAGTCATGTGCAGTAAAGCCCGTGACCGGTCTTGACCACGGACGGGGAAAGTCCCCGGCCCGGTGGTGTGCCGCCGGTCGAGGACCGCCGGGTCAGGCGGCCAGCAGGCCGCGGCCGAACCAGTCGGAGGAGTTCCGCACGCCCGGCAGGGCGAAGAAGTAGCCGCCGCCCGTCGGGGATATGTAGTCGACGAGGGGTTCGTCGATCAGCCGGGTCTGGGTGGCCTCGAACTGCCGGCGCACGTCCTGCTGGTAGGAGCAGAAGACGAGGCCCATGTCCAGGTTCCCGACGTTGTCGACGCCGCGGTCGTAGTTGTAGCCGCGACGCAGGATGCGGGAGCTGTCGGTGGCGGCGGTGCGCGGGTTGGCGAGCCTTATGTGGGCGTCCATCGGGATCGCCGTGCCGTGCGGGTCCTTGGCGTAGTTCGGGACGTCGGTCTCCTTGGCGCCGTCCAGCGGGGCGCCGGTGTCCTTGCGGCGGCCGAACATCTTCTCCTGCTCGGTCAGCGAGACCCGGTCCCAGAACTCCACCAGCATGCGGATGATCCGGACGACCTGGTAGCTGCCGCCGGTCGCCCAGGCCGGCTCGCCCTGGCCGGCGCCCACCCAGACCAGGCGGCTCATCTCCCGGGCCGAGGCCACGTCCGGGTTGGCGATGCCGTCCTTGAATCCGAGGAGGTTGCGCTGGGCGCCGGAGGGGCGCGGGGTGTTCTGGAAGCCGTCGACGCGCCACTTGATCTGCATGGCGCCGCGGGTGTGCCGGGCTATGTCGCGCAGCGCGTGCAGCACCGTGTCCTGCCGGTTCGCGCAGATCTGCAGGGACAGGTCACCGTGGCACTCGGCCGCGTTCAGGTTGTCGTTGGGGAACGTCCGCATCGGCGTGAGGCGGGCCGGCCGGGCCTTGGCGAGGCCGTAGCGGTCGTCGAAGAGGGAGGCTCCGACGCCGACGGTGACGGTGAGCGCGTCGGCCGGGACCTCGGGGCCGAGGATGCCGCTGTCGGAGGGCGGAGCGCCGACGCCCAGGTCGGCGGGGGTGCCGCCGGCGGTCAGGAACCGTGCCCGTTCGGTGATCGTGCGGAACAGGCCGGCGAGTTCCTCGCGGCTGTCGGCGATGACGTCGAAGGAGACGAAGGTGGCGGCGGCCGGGGCCGCAGTGGTGATGCCGGCCTGGTGGACGCCGTGGAAGGGGATCTTGGCGGCATCGGTGGCGTCCGCGGCGTGGGCCTCGGTGAGGTCGCTCTGGCTGAGGGCGAAGCCGCCGCCGGCCAGGACCGCTCCCGCGGCTCCGGCTCCCAGGGCCGTCTTCACGAAGGAGCGGCGGCCGGCACCGGCGGGACAGCCGCCCTGGAAGGCGGGCGTTTCGGCGGACGGCATGGTGCGGTTCCCTTCGGTGCGTACGTACTCGGGGCGTGTCGTCTCGGCGCGCTGCGCGGTCATCAGGCGGACTTCCGGATCTCCAGCAGGTCCGGAATGGGAGCGAGGTCCTCCAGGAGCTGCCCGGTGGCACCGTTCAGCCGTGCCCTGGTGGTCTCGTCGAGCCGGTCCACCGGCGTCCAGGAGTCGCCCTGGTGGGCCGAGTCGAGCAGCTTCTGCAGCCGGGCCGTGTCCGCGTCGACCGTGGGCAGCAGGTGCGGCGCGCGGGTGGTGAGCAGCGGCTTCAGTACGGTGAGCAGCTCGCGGGTACCGGTGAGGTTGGCGTCGGTGGTGGCCAGCTCGGTGCCGCTGCCCTGGTCGGTGTGGCCGGTCAGCTCGAACTGGAGGGTGTTCTCCAGGATCTCGTGCGCCCGCAGCGGCAGGTCGCCCGGGTCGAAGTCCTGGCCGGGGAATGCCTTGCGCAGGCCGTCGGTGTCGTCGGCGAGCCGGCGGGCGAAGTCCTTGAGCTGGTCCGCCGACTGACCGTGCCACAGGCCGTACTCGATCCGGTGGAAGCCGGTGAAGTCCTTGTCCTGCACGCCTTGGGCCAGGCCGTCCGGCCTGCCGTTGATCTTCTGGTCGAAGTCCTCGAAGGTGCCGTAGGCGGCGCCGAGGGAGGCGTAGGTGCGGTGGGCGGTCAGCCAGTCGGTGCGGGCGACGTCGAGGTTGCCGCCCTGGATGTCGTCGTTCAGCTTGCGGGTCTGGCCGACGAGGGTGGCCAGACCCTGGTCGACGTACTGCTTGTACTGCTGCAGCGGGGTGGCGAGGTCGCGCTCGGACACGGGGACGACCGCCTTGGCCCCTCCCCCGCCGCTGACCCGCACGGACTTGGAGGTGACGGCCGAGCCGCCGGTGGGCACGCAGCGCCAGGCGTAGGTGCCGCCCGCGACGGTGGCGACCAGGTCGCGGGTGGTGCCGGGGGCCAGGCCCTCGATCTCGCCGTAGACCGCGTTGGTGACCGGGTCGACGAGGTACACCTCGGACGTCTTGGACCCGGTGTTGTGCATCTGGAAGGTCTGCCGTCCCGGCTTGGGGGCGGTGAAGCCCTTGCCGCACTCCGTCTGGGAGACCGCGACGGTCTGCGCCCCGGCGGGCTTGGGACGGCCGAGGGCGACGGCCAGCCCGGCCACCACCGCGGGCACCGCGACGACGGCGACGGGGACGACCCAGGCGGGGCGCCGACGCGACACGGCCGCCGTCGCCGCCGATGCAGCGCCGTTCGCCTTCGCCTTGCCCTTCGTCTCCGCCTTGCCCTTCGTCTCCGCCTTGCCCTTCGTCTCCGCCGCGTCGGCGGCCGCGGCCTGCTGCGCGGGCGCCGTCGCGCGCACTCCGCGGACGAACAGAGTCATGACGACGGCGAGGTAGGTGACGTAGCCGAGGGCCTGGAGCCAGGTCATGGTCGGGGTCAGGTTGAACACGCCCTGGACGAGGGTGCTGTACCAGGAGCCCGCGTCGACGCTGCCGCTCAGATCGACGGCGTACGCGGCCTTGCCGGGCAGTACCCCGCCCTCCTGGAGGTCGCGCAGACCATAGCCCAGGACGCCGGCCGCGATCACGATCAGGACGGCGCCGGTGGCGGTGAAGAACTTCGTCAGGTTGATCTTCAGCACCCGGCGGTACAGGCCCCAGCACAGGCCGGCCGCGAGGACCAGGCCGATCCCGGCGCCCGTCAGCGGCCCCGCGGACTCACCGGCCGCACGCGCGGTGGTCCACAGGAACAGTGCGGTCTCCAGGCCCTCGCGGCCCACTGCGAGGAAGGAGGTCACGATCAGCATGCCCGCGCCCATGGCGAGCGCGCCGGTGACCTTCTCCTTGATCTCGCCGGAGAGGCTGCGCGCCGAGCGGCGCATCCAGAACACCATGGCGGTGACGAACGCGACGGCCACCACGCTGAGCGTGCCGCCGAACGCCTCCTGCGCGGTCGCGGAGAGGGAGGCCGCGGTGAAGGTGAGGACCGCGCCGAAGCTCATGGCGAGGGCGACCGCCGCGAGGACACCGGTCCACACCTGCGGCAGCCGCGACTTCGCATCGGCCCGCACCAGGGTGGCGACCAGAATGGAGACGATGAGTCCGGCTTCGAGCCCCTCTCGCAGTCCGATCAGGAAGCTCGGAAACGCGTCGTCCCACATGCGGTGCGGCCCTCCCCGGCATGCCGCCCCGGCCACCCTAGGCCCGAGTTAGAGAAGGCATGCCTTACTTCGCGACCCATCATGACGACAGCCGTGCAGTCGACTGGTCATGAATTGGTCATGGGGAGGTAAAACTCGAAGCACGGGAGTGCGACCGCCCCCACCCGGAGAACCCGGAGGGCTCGGAGAACTCGGCGCCGACCGGGATTCACCCGTCGGGCCGATCCGAGAACGGTGCGCGAACCGATATCGTCTACAGTTCAGTAGACGGTCTACAGATCTGTAGTCACTCGCCGGGCGCCGCTTCCCGCGTCCGCCGACCGACGGAAAGGGCCGCGACGATGATCGCACCCCTGCACCTGTCGTCGCAGCTCGCTGTCAACGTGCTGGACGCCCAGTCGCTGCTGGCCGCCTTCGGCGTGCTCGGCGTCGGCGTGGTGATGTTCGCCGAGACAGGACTGCTCATCGGCTTCTTCCTGCCCGGCGACTCGCTGCTGTTCACGGCGGGGCTGCTGTGCACGGGCACGGGCGACCACGCGGTCAAGCTGTCGCTCGGACCGCTGCTGGTCGCCGCCGCGGTCGGCGCCCTCGCGGGCTCGCAGTGCGGCTATCTGCTGGGCCGCAAGGCGGGCGGCGCCCTGCTCGCCCGCAGCCGCTCGCAGCGTCTGCGCGAGGGCGCCCAGCGTGCCGAGGAACTCCTGGAGCGGTACGGGTTCGCGAAGGCGATCGTCCTGGCCCGGTTCGTGCCGGTGGTACGGACCGTGCTCAACCCGATGGCGGGCGCGCTCGGCGTGCCGCCGCGGACCTTCACCATGTGGCAGGTCCTGGGCGGCCTCGTCTGGAGCA
Source organism: Streptomyces sp. NPDC046197 (assembly GCF_040646295.1). Classification (NCBI taxonomy): domain Bacteria; kingdom Bacillati; phylum Actinomycetota; class Actinomycetes; order Kitasatosporales; family Streptomycetaceae; genus Streptomyces; species Streptomyces sp. NPDC046197. The sequence goes on from NZ_JBEYZY010000008.1 coordinate 93,213, forward strand.
TCGGTCTCACCCTCGCCGGGTACGCGCTCGGCTCGTCGATCCCCAATGTCGACAAGTACCTGCTGCCCGTGGTCGCCGTGATCGCCCTCGTGTCGCTGATCCCGCTCCTCACCGAGGTGCTCCGCTCCCGCCGGGCCGCCAAGGCCAAGGAGGCACGCGGATGACTCCTGTCCTCACGGGTTCCTCGATCGACGGTCTTGCGTGCCTCGACCTGGTGGACCCGGCCCGCCGCTCCCCGGCCCCGGCGGCGCCCGCGCCCGGCGGTCCGGCCCGGCGCCTCACCGCCACCCGGCTGCGGCCGCTGCTGATGTCATGAGGCGCAAGGACACCGCCGACCTCACGGGCAGCGCCGGGCTCGGTGCCTGGGCGGCGTTCACGGTGCTCGGCCTGGTCGTGGGCGGCCACGGCGGCCCGCTGTCCCTGGACGAGGACCTGCTGTCCTGGTCGGTGGGCCACCGGCCCGATGTGGCGGTGGCCGTGGCCCGCGGGCTGACCGCGACCGGAACCGGTGTCGTCCCCTATGTCCTCGTGGCGTTGGCCGGGACCCTCCTGGCCCGTACGGCACGCCTGCGGATCCTGGCGGCGGCCCTGGGCCTGGCCTGTCTCGCCGCGGGCCAGGCCGTGCGGTACGGCGTGATGGAGGTGGTCGCGCGCCCCCGCCCGCCGCAGCAGTACTGGGAGGCGCAGGCCTCGGGCTGGGCCTTCCCGTCCGGGCACACCACCACCTCGGCCATGGCCGCCGGGCTGGTGATCCTGGCGACGCTGCTGCGCCTGCCGCGCGGGCGGACGGCGATCTGCCTGGTGGCCGGCTGCTGGGCCGGGCTGGTGGGACTGACCCGGGTGTATCTCGGGGTGCACTGGTTCACCGACGTGGTGGGCGGCTGGCTGTTCGCGGTCGGCTGGCTCGGGGTGTGTCTGTGCGCGGCGGCCTGGTGGCTGCCCACCCGTCTCGTGGCCGACCTGACGACGTCGGCCGGGGGGCCGGTGCGGGAACACTCGCCCGGAGATCCCGGCGGTCGAGGACGATCACGCCCTGCGTGACGTGCTGGGTCGGGCGCGGGCACCCTGCTGCGCCGTCGATGCGCGGGTGCCCTTCCGCGCCGTCGATGCGCGGGTGCCCTTCCGCGCCGTCGGCGCGACGTACAGGCGTTTGTGGCCGACCAGGTGGGAGGGCCAGGCGCGGGCGTACGGGGGTGGCGTGCCGTTCGCCGGGGTGAGGCAGGCGACCGGTATGCGTCGTGCGGTACGTGCGATGGCGGCCTCGGTGGTGTTGGCGTTGGGGCCGGCGGTCGCGGCGGAGCCGCAGCCGGTGTAGAAGGCGATGGGGAGGGCCTCGTCACCGGCCAGCAGGCAGGGTGGGCGCACGCCGAGGCGGTGCAGTTCGGCGGCCGTACGGTCCCAGGCACGCCGGTCGGCGGTGGTGCGGTGCACGGTGGCGGCGAGGACGGCGTACTGGACCGCTAGGTGTCCGGCCAGCCCCAGCGCGACCAGGGACACCACCAGCGGGCGCCATCTGCGGCCCGGTGCCGCGACCAGGTGGAGCAGTGCGTCGGCGACCGGGATGGCGAGCAGCGCGTAGGGGGGCAGCAGGAAGCGGGGCGCCGCGTATCCGATCATGAACAGGTACGGGAAGGCGGCCGTGGCAGCGCAGGCCAGCGCCACCAGTGTGGGCGTCGCCCGTCGGCCGCGGCGGGCCACCAGCAGGCCCAGCAGGGCGAGCAGCGGCAGGGTGTACCACCAGGCGGTGACCACCGGGTTCGGCATCGACCCGGTGCACGGGCGGCACAGGGTCCGACCGCCCAGGCTGCGCAGCTGGTCGGCCACCGCGACGTGCCAGCCCAGGCCGCCCTGTACGGCGGAGCCGTCGGACAGCCGCCGCAGCAGTCCGCCGTAACCGACATAGGCCTCGATCACCCACTCGGCGGCTCCGGCGACCAGCCCGGCGAGCAGCGCGGCGAGCGGCAGCCAGTGACGCTTCCACATCGCGAGCGCGAGCAGCGGAAGGGCCGCCCACACCGCGTCCATGGGCCGCATCCACGCCATGAGCGCGGTGCCGCCGACCAGACCCCACAGGGCCGCGTGGTCGTCCCGGTGCGCACGGGCCCGCAGGAAGCAGCCCGCACAGACGAGGGCGCCGACGGCGACCCAGTAGTTGGGCATGGCCTGGGGGCCGTAGAACAGAGTCACCCACAAGGAGGCGAACAGGGCGCCGGCCAGGGCCAGGACGCGGGAGGGGAACATCCCTCGCCACACACGCAGTGCCAGGTAGAGCGCGAGGCCGGACAGCAGCGCGAGGTAGACGCGCAGCAGCGCGGTGGACGAGGACCAGGAGGCGATCGGCGCCACGAGCAGCGACACGCCGCGGGCACGCGGGGCGCTGAAGAAGGCCGCCGGGGCGTGGGCACTGACCTGGCTCACATAGACGGTCTCGTCCCAGCCGAGGCCCATGCCCGGGCGTACGACGAGCAGCTGGGCCAGGATGAAGGCAAGCGCCACCAGGGCGAGGAGTCCGTCGCCGCGGACGCGGGTCGCGCGGCCGGACGCGCGCGCTGGGCCGGGGCGCCGGGCCCCGGTGAGTATGGCGTTCGCGCTGTCTGGCATCTCCACCCCTCACCCCTACACGATGTAGGGTTCTGACACCCCACAGCCCGTAGGGGTGACGGCAGGAGTCAGGTAGGACGTCGTCGGGCCGGACGCCGTCAGGCCGGACGCCGCAATCGGATATCAGGGAAGTCACGGACAAAATAACCCGCACCCGTGCGGGTCCGGCGGGTCTGATACCGCCAGACGCCTGATCCGCTACGCACTGTAAGGTTGAGGGCATGGCTGGTGGAGGGCCTCATGGCAGGCTGGAACGGCGCAGCTCGGGGGAGCTGGAGAGCGAGGTCCTCGCAGCACTGTGGTCCACCGACCGACCGCTGACCCCGGCCGAGATCCAGGTGGAGATCGGCGGCACCCTGGCCTACAACACCGTGCACACCATCCTCAGGCGGCTCTACGACAAGGGCCTGGTACGGCGCGAGGTCGACGGGCGGCGCGGTGCGTACCGGCCCGCCAAGAACGCGGCACAGCTGACCGCCGAGGCGATGCACGAGGCCCTGGACCGCGGCCCCGACCCCATCGCCGCCCTGCAGCAGTTCGTCACCGGGCTGAGCCCCGAGGAGGAGCGGGCGCTACGCGAGTTGCTCAGCGGGGGCGCGGCATGAGGGTCGACGTCTACACCCCGCTGCTGCTGTCCCTGCTGCTCACGGCGATCAGCCCGGTGGTCGCCCGGCGGGTGGCGCCCGCGCTCGCCGCCCGCGTGCTGACCGCCGCCGCCGTGGTGACGGCCACGGCCACCGTCTGGTCCCTCGTCCTGCTGGCCGTCACCCTCCTCGACGACGCGCCACCGGTGGTCGCGAAGGCCAGACAGAACGGCCTGCGGCTCGCGGAGCCGGTGCCGGAAACCGTGGGCGTCGTCGCCTGCCTGGCCCTCGCGGTCGTCGCCCATCGCGTGGGGCGGGCGGTACGCGCCGAGTACGCGACCCGCCGCGCGCTGCGGCGGCTGTGCGACGAGCATCCCGGGGACACCGAGCTGGTCGTCGCCGCTTCGCCGGTGCCGCGGGCGTTCGCCATTCCCGGTACGCCGGGCCGGATCCTGGTCACCAGCGCGATGCTCGGTGCGCTTGGGCCGGTGGAGCGACGGGTGCTGCTCGCCCACGAGCGCGCCCATCTGGCGTACCGGCACGCCGCGTTGGTGACCGCGGCGACCCTGGCGGTCGCGGCCAACCCGCTGCTCGGCCCGGTCCGCACCCAGGTCGCCTTCCTCGTCGAGCGATGGGCGGACGAACGGGCCGCGGACGCGGTGGGCGACCGGACCACCACCGCCCACGCGCTGGCCCGGGCGGCGCTCACCGCCGGGCGCGTGCAGCCGTCGTGCGGGCTGAGCTTCACCGACCGCGCCGTCACGCGTCGCATCGCGGCGCTCCAGTCCGCCCCACCCCCGCACCTGTGGTCCGTCGCGGCGGCCGTCCTCGCGCTCGGCGCCCTCCCGGTCCTGGGCGCCGCGGACGCGACGGGCGACCTGCTGAGCCTGCTGACGAGGGTTCTCCTGTAGACCGGCGACGGGCCGCGCCGCCGGGCCCGAGCCGGAGAGTCGCTCGCCTCAGCGGACGTTCGGGCGTCGATATGGGGGCTGTTCGGGAGCCGGCAGGTGGGGGGCGGGCGGAACCGGGCGGGCCGTGGGCGCGTCGGGGTGCACCGTGACCGGTTCGCCATGGTGCCGGATCGCCAGCGCCGGGCCGGACAGCAGCAGGTAGGTGGCACTCTGTGGGGTGATCTCCACCCGCAGCCGGCGGCCACGGAACTGCAGCGAGAAGGCGAGGCGGCTGAACTTCTCCGGCAGCCGCGGCGCGAACTCCAGCATGTCACCCGCCCGGCGAGTGCCGCCGAAGCCGGTCACCAGTGCCATCCAGGTCCCGGCCAGCGAGGCGATGTGCAGCCCGTCCCGGGTGTTGTGCTCCAGGTCCTCCAGATCCATCAGGGCCGCCTCCGCCGCGTAGTCGTAGGCGAGCCGCAGATGACCCGCCTGCGCGGCGATGACCGCCTGGACGCAGGCCGAGAGCGAGGAGTCCCGCACGGTCAGGGGTTCGTAGTAGGCGAAGTTGCGGGAGATGTGCTCCTGGTCGAACTCGTAGCCGCAGGTGTACATGGCCAGCACCAGGTCGGCCTGTTTGACGACCTGTTTGCGGTACAGGTCGAAGTAGGGGAAGTGCAGCAGCAGCGGGTACTGGTCGGCGCGGGTGCCGGCGAAGTCCCAGCGCTGGTACCGGGTGAACCCCGCGTGCTGTTCGTGCACGCCGAGTTCGGGGTTGTACGGGATGTTCATGGCCTCGGCGGCGTCCCGCCAGGTGGCGCTCTCCTCGTCGTCGGCGCCGAGCCGCTCCGCCGCCTTCGGGTGGCGTTCGACCACGTCGGCGGCGGCCAGCAGGTTCGCCTTGGCCATCAGGTTGGTGTACGTGTTGTCGTCGGCGATCGCGCTGTACTCGTCGGGGCCGGTCACGCCGTCGATGTGGAAGGCGCCGTGGTGGTCGTGGTGGCCGAGCGACCGCCACAGGCGGGCGGTCTCCACCAGCAGTTCCACCCCGGTGTCGCGTTCGAAGTCCTCGTCCCCGGTCGCCGCCACGTAGCGCACCACGGCATGCGCGATGTCGGCGTTCACATGGAAGGCGGCGGTGCCGGCGGGCCAGTACGCCGACCCCTCCTGGCCCTCGATGGTCCGCCAGGGGAAGGCGGCCCCGCGCAGTCCGAGCTGGGCGGCGCGCTCGCGGGCGGCGGGCAGGGTGTTCTGCCGCCAGCGCAGGGCCTCGGCCACCGCGTCGGGCGAGGTGTAGGTCAGCACCGGCAGCACGAACATCTCGGTGTCCCAGAAGGCGTGCCCGTCGTAGCCGGAGCCGGTCAGGCCCTTCGCGGGAATCGCCCGCTGCTCGGCACGGGCACCGGCCTGCAGCACGTGGAAGAGGGCGAAGCGGACCGCCTGCTGGATCTCCTCGTCACCGTCCACCTCGACATCCGCCCGGGCCCAGAAGTCGTCGAGGTACTCCCGCTGTTCGTCCACCAGCCCGGCCCAGCCGCCGTGCGCGGCGGCGGCCAGCGCGGCGTCGACCTGGTCGCTCATCGCGGGCAGGGACCGCGCGCCGGACCAGCCGTGGGCGACGATCTTCTCGACCCGGAGCCGCTCTCCCGGGTCCAGGACGGAGGTGACCGTCAGACGGGCCACGTCCGGGTGGCTCTCGGCGGCGGTCGAGGTCCGCTCGGGACCGGTGACGACATGGTCGGCGGCCACGGCCACCCGCAGGCCGCTGTTCCGGGTCCGGTGGACCAGCCGCAGCCGGTTGCCGGAGGCGAAGTCCTCCTCGGGCTCCAGGGGCGCCTGGAGCGCCATCGCCGCCCGCGGGTCGCCGTTCGACTCCGGCAACTGCTCGTTGGCGACGAGCTCCGACTGGATCACGACGCGTGCCTGGCTGTCGACGGCCTCCACCTCGTACTCCACCGCGCCGATGGCGCGCTGGGTGAGGGAGACCAGCCGGGTGGAGCGCACCCGTACCCTCGAACCGGCCGGCGAGACCCACTCGCAGGTCCGCACCATCACGCCCCGCCGCAGGTCGAGGGTGCGCTCGTGGGACACGAGCCGGCCGTAGCGCAGGTCGAACGGCTCGTCGTCGACGAGCAAGCGAATGATCTTGCCGTTGGTGACGTTGATGACGGTCTGGCCCGACTCGGGGTATCCGTAGCCGGCCTCCGCGTACGGCAGGGCGTGCACCTCGTGCACACCGTTGAGATAGGAGCCGGGCAGGCCGTGCGGCTCGCCCTCGTCGAAGTTGCCGCGCCAGCCGACGTGGCCGTTGGACAGGGCGAAGACGGACTCGCTCTGGGCCAGCACGTCCAGGCTGAGTTCCGCCTCGCGCACGGTCCACGGCTCGACGACGTACGACCCGTGGGTGATCACTCGGTGCCTCCCCGTTCTCCCTCGAGCAGCTCTGCGAGGTCCTTCACGACCACGTCGGCGCCGTGCGCGTACAGCGCCTCGGTCTGGCCGACCCGGTCGACGCCGACGACGTACCCGAAGCCTCCGGAGCGGCCGGCGTCCATACCGGCCAGCGCGTCCTCGAAGACGGCGGCCTGCTCGGCGTCGACACCCAGGTCGTGGGCCGCGGCCAGGAAGGTGTCGGGGTGCGGCTTGCCCGGCAGCCTGCGCTCGGCGGCGACCACGCCGTCGACGCGGACGTCGAAGCGGTCCTCGGCGTGGATCGAGCGCAGTACGTCACGGGTGTTGGCGCTGGAGGAGACGATCGCGGTCCGCAGGCCCCTGGCCCGCACGGCCTCGATGTAGCGCAGTGTGCCCTCGTACGCCTCCACACCTTCAGTACGGATTTTGCGCAGAACGAGTTCATTCTTCCGGTTGCCGATTCCCTGCACGGTCGGGGCGTCCGGTGGGTCGCCGGGGTCGCCCTCGGGCAGTTCGATGCCCCGGGAGGCGAGGAAGGTGCGCACCCCGTCGGCACGCGGGCGTCCGTCGACGTACTCGTCGTAGTCGGCGACCGCGTCGAAGGGACGGAAGTTCTCGCCCTCCCGCTCCCGCAGGAACGCGTCGAAGGTCTCCTTCCAGGCGGCGGCGTGCACCACCGCCGTCCGGGTGACGACGCCGTCGAGGTCGAAGAGGCAGGCCAGGATTTCTTCGGGCAGACCGAGCTCAGTCATACAGGCACCTTTCCCCGCTTGGCGGCTTTGAGAGGGTGTCGAGTGCCACACCGGACGTACTTTCCGACAGGCTTCTGCCCACTTTCCGCTCGCCGCGTCGAAAGGGTCACTCGTCCCGGCGCACGGTTGGGTCGCCGGGACCGGGGGTTCGTCCGCACGGGAGCGGTGCCACACTGTGCCGTGTGCCGCTGACCTTCGACGACCTTCTCACCCGAGCACGGACCCTGCTACGGACCCGGGAGCGTGTCATCCTCGGGATCGCGGGCAGCCCGGGCGCGGGCAAGTCGACCCTCGCCGAGTGCCTGGTGCGGGCGCTGAACGGCACGGGCGAGGCATGGGCCGCCCACGTCCCGATGGACGGCTTCCACCTCGCCGACGCCGAACTGGAGCGGCTGGGCCGCCGTCAGCGCAAGGGAGCGCCGGACACCTTCGACGCGGCCGGGTACGCGGCGCTGCTGCGGCGGCTGCGCGAGGAGGCGACGGACGGCGAGACGGTGTACGCGCCCGGCTTCGAGCGCGATCTTGAGCAGCCGATCGCCGGAGCGATCCCGGTGCCGCCCTCGGCCCGGCTGGTCGTGACCGAGGGCAACTACCTGCTGCTGGACACGGGTGCCTGGGCACGGGTACGGCCCGCCCTGGACGAGGTGTGGTTCTGCGAGCTCGACGAGCAGGAGCGCGTCCGCCGCCTGATCGCACGTCATGAGGAGTTCGGCAAGTCGCACCGGGAGGCGGAGGCCTGGGTACTGGGCACCGACCAGCGCAACGCGGACCTGGTGGCGGCGACCCGGGGCCGCGCGGATCTGGTCGTGCCCGCCACGGCCGTGCCGCTCGGTGCGCGTGCTGCCTGCGATTCACCCGCGCAGTGACAGCTCCGACGGCAGCAGCGCACCCCGGTCGCGCACCCGGCGGGCGTGGATCTCGTCGGCGTACAGGCCCAGCGCCCGCGTGCGCACCGACTCCCCTTCGGCTGAGGGAAGATGACGGGCCAGCATCAGACCGCCGACCACGCAGCCGATCGCCTGGTTGCCCGCCTCCTGCGGGTTGAAGAAGGCCGTCTCGGTCAGCCATCGCCAGTAGCCGTGGCCCAACCGCACGAGCTCGTGCCGCAGTTCGTCCCGGATCAGCCGGTCCGCCGTGTCGAGGACGTTGACCAACTGCAGCAGCGCCCACACCGTGCTCGGCCAGTCACCGAGCGGGTGCGCGCCGGACTCGACGGTGTAACGGGCGTACGGCAGGCCGGAGTTGCGCACCCTGAGGTTCGGGTAGCCGGGGTTGTCCTCGGTGTACACGCGCTCGCGCAGACGGAAGGCGAGACTGCGGTGGAAGGCGTCGGGGATCCGCGGGTCCTTCGTTCGCCGCCTGGCCAGTGACAGCAGCGAGGTGACGCCGAGCGAGGTGTCGCCGATGTCGAGGACCGCGCCGGGATGTTCGAGGCTGCCGTCGGCGGGGAGGCGGGCCAGTGCCTCGTCGGTGACGGAGGCGAGTACGGCGTCGTACGCCTCCGGGGTGTCGGGAAGGTCGTGCAGGTGGCCGCGCTGGTGGGGAAGGTGCACGGGATCCGCCCTTCGGGACCGGGGTGGCAATGCCTTCGGCCGGCCTCCTGCGGGGGACCGGCCGTACGGTTCTCATCCCCCGTCTCGGCACCGCGCCGCCGGTTGTGCCGTACCGGGGTGAACTCCCAACGCCTCTGGGCCGTACCGGTGTACATGGCAGAGGGTCTGCCATGTACGACTCGTGAAGCGGTGACGCCCGTGCGGCGGGAGCCGGTGCGACAGTGGGGCCATGACACGGCTCCGGATCGCTCCCGCCCCGGCGCCGCCCCGGGCGCCGCGGGGCGGATGATGGCGCGCGAACAGCACATGGTTCTGGAACCCGAGACCCACGGCGGCGAGGCACCCCCCGGGCCACCGCGGGCCGGGGGTGCGGTGGCGCGCCTGGGCGCCCGGCTGCGGCGGCACCGGCGGTGGCTGGTTCCGTTCCTCGCGGTCGCGCTGCTCGCCCAGATGGCCGTCGCGATGGTCACCACCGCGGCCGAGCAGACGCCGACCATCGACGAGCCCGTGTACGTGGGCACGGCGGCCGTCTACCTGCACGAGCACAGCCTGGCCTACAACCCGGAGCACCCGCCGCTGGGCAAGCTGGTGATCGCCGTCGGGGTCGCGGCCGCCGGTCCGCACGTCGACACCTCGTTCACCGGGGACCAGACCCGGCTGGGGCGTCATCTGCTGTACGAGTCCGGCAACGACCCGTGGCGGCTGATGCTGTGGGCCCGGCTGCCGGTGGTCGCGCTGACGCTGCTGTTCGCGCTGGTGGTGTTCGCGTTCGCCCGTGAACTCGCCGGCACGGACGGCGGCCTGGCGGCCCTGGCCCTGTACACCTTCTCGCCCGATCTCGTCGCGCACGGCTCGCTGGCCACCCTGGATGTGCCGGCGGCCGGTTTCGTGCTGACGTCGGCCTGGCTGCTGTGGCGGGCGCGGCGGCGGCCGCGGCTGTACCTGCCGCTCGCCGGGGTGGCACTCGGCGCGGCGGTGGCCACCAAGATGAGCACGCTGCCGGCGGTTCCGGTGCTGTCGCTGCTCGCCGTGGTGTCGGTGTGGGCCGGCCGCCGTCCGGCCGTTCGCGCCGCACGGGGCAGGGCACTGGCCGTGGGTGCCGGGTGGGCCGCCGCGGTCTCGGCGGTCGCGGTCGCCGTCGTGTGGGCCGTCTACCTGGTGGTCGACCCGCGGCTGCGCTGGACGTCCCGGGAGCCGGTGCCCGCCGTGCACGGCCTGCGCGCGGTGCTGGTCGACCTCCTGCCGCTCCCCGCGGCGTACCGCAACGGTATGCGGACCCAGTTCGGGCTGGAGGACCACCCCTGGCAGGGCTATCTGTTCGGGCATGTGTACACCGGTGCGCGCTGGTACTACCTGCCCGCCGCGCTGCTGGTGAAGACCCCGCTCGGCATGCTCGCCCTGTGGGCGGCCGGAGCGGCGGCGCTGGTGGCGGTGCGACGGCTGCGACCGGTGGCACCGTACGTGCTCGTCCCGCCGGTGGTGCTGCTGGCCGCGGCGATGCACTCCTCGCGCGACTTCGGCACCCGGTACGCCCTGTTCATGCCGATGTTCCTGGCGGTGGCGGGGGCCGCCGTGCTCACCGTGCGCCGAAGGTGGCTGCCCGCCGTGACAGGGGCGCTGGTGGCGTTCGTCGCGGTCAGTTCCCTGCGGACGTATCCGTACTATCTGCCGTACTCCAACGAGGCGTTCGGCGGGCCGGCCCGGACCCATCTGTGGCTCCACGACTCCAACGTCGACTGGGGTCAGGACCTCGGCCGGCTCGCCGACCGGCTGCGCGCACGGTATCCGCACGAGCGGGTCTGGCTCGTCTACAAGGGCAGCGGCGTGCCGTCGTTCTACGGTATCCACGCGAGCGATCCGCGCGCGGTGCCGCTGCGGCAGGTGCACGGTCTGCTCGTGGTGTCCGACTCGGCGGCCGCCAAGGCGCGCGGGCGGCTGGCGGCGCTGCTGCACGGCAGCCGCCCGGTCGACGAGGTCGGCCACTCCCTCACGCTCTACCGGCGGTGACCGGGCCGACGGCGGCTACGCGGGGTGCCGGAACCCTTCGGCGCTCACGTGTGGCATGACACAGCTCGCCACCCGGTAGCGGCCGTTGGGGACGCTGTGCGAGCGGACGATGCGCACGGCCAGCGGGCCGGCCCACTCATAGCCCTGGCGATCGGCGTGCCGGGCCAGACTGTCGGTGAGTGCCTGGCCCACGCGGCTCTTGTGCCGCGTGAGCTGGTCGTGCACGGAGTCGGCGAGTTCGACGTCGTAGGCGTTGGGCACGATCACCCGCTGTTCGCTGCACACCACGGCGTTGGTGTCGCACTCGCGGCGCAACGCGTCGACGAGTTCGACCTGATCCTTGCCGGTGATCCGCGCCCACAGCGCCTCCCACCGGTTCTCCAAGACCTGCTCCAGCGCGCTCAGTGCGCTCATCCGGTTTCACCTGCCGCAAGTTGGTTCGTCTGTGCTGGACCGTGTGGGGGGCTGCCGGTGCTGCTCGGGTCTGGTCACTCCTCCTCGGGGGTCACTCCTGCCCGAGGCCGTCGGTGCGGACCTCCGCCTCCGCCGGGTCTTCCATGGAGGCGGGTTCCCGCGGAGCGGGCGCGTATCCCTCCGCGCGTCCGGTGTCCGAGAGCCGGCGTCCGCCCTCACGACGCCGGATGAGCCCGTACAAGCCCTGGTCACGGCGGTGAGTGAGCTATGTTGAACCTCTGTGGGAGACAAAGAAGGCGCCTCGGTGCCAACGTCGCAGCAGGCTCGGGCACAGGCATCCGCGATCACCTCGGGGAAGACCGTTCCCGAGGCGGAGGCTGCCCCGGCGTCCCAGCTCAGAGCGCTCTTCGACGGCCCCCACCTGTCTCCCGGGCAGCGCCGCATCGCCCAGTATCTGATCGAGAACATCGCCGAAGCGGCGTTCCTGTCGATCACCGACCTCGCCGAACGGGTCGGCGTGAGCCAGCCCTCGGTGACACGCTTCGCCGCCGCGGTCGGCTTCAGCGGCTACCCCGCGCTGCGGGAGAAGCTCCAGTCCATCGCGCTGCGCACCCTCGCCGGCGGACCGGGCGCGGCCGAGGAGGACCGGGGCAACGAACTGCAGGCCGCGGTCGACGCGGAGATCGAGAACCTGGAGAACCTGCGCCGCGACTTCGCCGATCCCGACCGGGTGATCGACATCGGCCGCAAGCTGTCCCAGTCGACCCCGTTGACCGTGCTCGGGCTGCGCATCTCCGTGTCGCTGGCCGAGTACTTCGCCTACGCCGCGCGGCGCATCCACCCCGACGTACGGCTGGTGACCCGGGGCGGCAGCGTCGCCTACGACGCCCTGCTGCAGTCCCGTGAGGCAGGCGGCACCTGGGTACTGGCGTTCTCCCTGCCCCGGCACGCCCACGAGACGCTCAACGCGGTCCGGGTGGCCCGCAGCGCCGGACTCAAGGTCGCCCTGATCACCGACCTGGCGCTCGGTCCGGTGGCCGACGAGGCCGACGTCACCTTCGCCACCGGGACCGGTTCACGCCTGGTGTTCGACTCCTACGCCGCACCAGGCGTGGTGTGCGCCGCGCTGCTGCAGGCCATGACGGACGCCGACCCCGAGCGGACCCAGGGCCGCCTGGAGGAGTACGAACAGATCGCCGACCAGCACCAGTTCTTCCTCAGGGACTGAACCGGGACCCTGCGCCGGCCTGCCTCTTCGGGCACACACGCGGCACACAAGGGACGATGCCGTTCAAAGCAGGCATGAATGTTTTCATACGTCTTGCAAACCAGACGGCATATATAAATACTGCTCCACGGATCGCGCCCCGGCCCACTCCAGGAGCGTTCCGCATCCCTGTCAGCACCAACCGCACCCGCCCCGAGAAAGCCGACGCCCCGCCCATGCGCACCCCGCACCGCTCCCCGCACGGGCGCCGCCCGCTTCCAGGGCACCTGCACGGACACCCCGAGCCGCCGTCTCCTACCCACGTCGGCGCGCGGGTTGTTCGGTCGGGCATCGCCTGCGCGAGCGCCCGCGGCGGCCCCGGTCATCCCCTGGACCGGGGCCGCCCCACCCTCGTCGGACCACCGTCCACGACGCCGCACACCCGGAAGCGATGACCATGCCCCTGATGACCACGCGCCTCAGCCCGGACTGGCCCTGCCAGGTCAAGACCCCCGGAAGCTACGACTGGGAGCGCTCGGCGGCCAAGTGGCTGCGCGAGCTGGTGCCCGCGCGCTACGGGAGCTACCCCGCGCTGATCCGTCACCCCGTGCTGCTCGCCCGGCACGCTCAGATCCAGGTCCAGCAGGAGATACGGGTGGCCCGCACGGCCCTGCAGACCGCACGCGCCGACCTGCCGCAGCTCGGCCTGCCCGAGTCGGTCATCGAGCACACCATCAAGCTGTACGCGGCCGAGCTGCTGCAACTGCAGCACATCGCCCGCAGCGTCCGGGCCGTGACCGAAGCACTGGTGGGACGCACCGCCGGCCGTTGAGGCAGCCGCCCGCGCCGGACACCGGGTGATGTGCCCCAAGGGCCGCCGGGTGATGTGCTCCGCCGACGACCGGGTGATGTGGCTCCGCCGACGACCGGCGCCCGCCGCGGATGCCGGGGCGCGACCGGACCGGTCGTCCGGCAGGTGCGGGCGGCATGACCCGCGCCGTACGTGGCACCCGTGGTGAACATGAACGGCAGCCGAGTCCGGTGCACCGAGCCGGTCACCACCGTCCTCACCTGGCAGGTGCGTCCGGGCCACGAGGACGAGTTCGAGCAGTGGACGCGCGCGATCACCCGCGTCGCCCGGCGCTTCCCCGGCAATGAGGGCGTCGCCTGGCTGCGCCCCGAGGACGGCCACCTGTTCCACGCGGTGCTGCGCTTTTGCGATCCGCAGCGCCTCAGCGCATGGCTCACCTCGCCGGAACGGGCCGAGTGGCACCGCCGGATCGAGGGCATCGCCAGGGAGATCAGCAGCGAACGCCAGTCGACGACCGGCATGGAGACCTGGTTCAGCCTGCCCGGCACCACCGTGCAGCCCCCGCCCCGCTGGAAGATGGTGCTCACCACCCTGCTCGGCGCCTATCCGTTCACGCTGCTGATCCAGTGGCTGGTGACACCCCGGACGGCCGCCTGGCCCCTGCCGCTGCGCGCGGCGTTGCTCCCCGTGCTGCTCCTGCCGATCCTGACCTACCTGGTCATGCCACGCCTCAGCCGCCTGCTACGGCCGTGGCTCTACCCGTCCCCGGACGACTGAGCGCGCCCCGCACACCCCGCGGGGCCACGGTGCGGCGGGTGGACGCGGCCGGATCGCCCTCGGGGAAATCCGGTATGACGAGGCTGTGATCGGACCGGGTGCCATGTGCAATGCTCGTCCCGTGACGAGCGAGCCCGTCTTCCCTCCGGAATCCGGCGCCGTACCCGACATGGCGGCGCTGGCCAGGGTCGTGGCCAGGCAGCGCGCGGAAATGGACCGGCTGCAGGACCTGGCGGCGACCTCGGCCGTCGTCGAGCGGGCCAAGGGCGCGCTGATGGCACTGACCGGCTGTTCCCCGGACGCGGCGCACGAGGAGCTGCTGCAGCGGGCCAAGGCCGCGGGCCGCACGCTCATGGAGGAGTGCTGGATCACGCTCGGGACCCTCGTGCCCCCGTTGCCCGCCCCCGACGAGTCCACGGCGCTCTCGCAGCCGGCCGCCCCCGTCGCTACCGGGGCCGCCTCCGATCCGGTGCCCGCCCGCGCCGAGGCACCGGGCGTGGAGCAGCGTGTGGACTCCGCCGTCCTCGCCGCGCTCGGCCGGGCGCTCGCCCGGATCCGCACCCCGCACGAGCTCGCCCGCTGCCTGCTGGAGCACCTCGCGGGGCCCGTCGAGGCCGACGCGGTGATGATCTACCGGCTGTTGCCCGCCGGAGGCCTGGACCTGATCGGGCACGCGGGCATCGACGACACGCTCGCCCGCCAGTGGCGTCACGTGCCTCCGCTGAGCGGGGTCGCCGTGCTCGACGCCCTGCACACCCGCGAGGAACGCTGGCTGGAGGACGCGGAGGAGGACTCGAAGCGCTACCTGCTGATCGGCGACCCTCCCAGGCGGTGGGCGGGGCGCGTCTGGCTCCCGGTGTCGTCCGGTGCCACGGCGGAGGTGGCCATCGGCGTGCTGCGCACCCGGCCGGGACCGTTCACCCCGCCCACCCGGGAACTGCTGCGCTCCGTGAGCCGGCTCTGTGCGGGCCGGCTGCGCGCCTTCGGGACCCGGCCGGAACTCGCCGCGGAGGGTGCCGCGAACGCGGTCGAGGCCCTGTTCGACGTGCTGCCCGGCACGAGCCTGCTGCTCACCCCGCTGCGCTCCGCCTCGCACGTGGTCGAGGACTACCGCATCGACGCCGCCACCGCGAAGACCGTCGACGTCGTCGGGCGCGACGGCCGCGAACTGGTGGGGCGGCGGGTCCTGGAGTGCTGGCCGGCCCTCGCGGAGGAACCGCTGTGGCAGGGCTGGCTGGGCACGCTCGCCACCGGGGAGCCGTACGAGGGCGAACCGTTCGCTCAGCAGGACCTGGTGGCCGGGAACCAGGAGCTGTCCACGTACTCGGTGCGGGCCGTCCGGCTGGGCGACGGACTGGTGGTCACCTGGCTGCGGCACGACTCCTCCGACCGGCAGGAGCAGCGCCTGGCGGACCTGCAGCGCCTCGGTCGGCTCGGCTGGGCCACCTGGAACCTGGTCACGCATGAGGCGTCCTGGTCGTCCCAGGTCTACGCCCTCCTGGGCCGCGACCCCGCCCGCGGTCCACTCCGGCTGGAGGAGCTGCCCGACCTCGCCCTGCCCGAGGACGGACCCGCACTCGCCCGCGTCGTGCGGGAGTTGCTGGACGCCGGCAAGCCCTTCGACGTGCCCTTCCGGATCAGGACCTCGGCCGGAGTCCGGCACCTTCGGGCCGTCGCCGAAGCGGTGCCGGACTCCGCGGGCATTCCCGCGCAGGTGCACGGATTCATGCAGGACCTGACCGCGCAGCGCAGCGCGGAGCTGGCACTGGTCGAGAGCGAGCAGGCGATCCTCGCGCAGCACGGGATCCTGGCGGCCGAGCGCATGCTCGCGGGTCGGCTGCAGCACGCCCTGCTCCCCCTGCCCCGACATCCCCTGCGGCGGGCCGGGCTGCGGGTGGACGTCGCCTATCTGCCCGCCCAGTCCGGGATCCACGTCGGCGGCGACTGGTTCAGCGCGATCGAACTGCCCGACGGAGACGCGCTGTTCGTCGTGGGCGACGTCGCGGGTCACGGCATCGACGCGGTGGCCACCATGGCCCAGCTCAGGTTCACCGCCAAGGGCATGATCATCACGGGTTCGTCGCTGACCGGGGCGCTCTCGCGACTCAACACGCTGCTGCTGCACTCCCGAGACACCCATGGCACGGCCACCATGGTGCTGGCCCGCTACAAGCCGGACGAGCACCGGCTGGTCTGGGCGCAGGCGGGCCATCCGCCGCCGCTGCTGCTGCGCCACGGCGAGCCCCGCTATCTCGACCGCCCGCGCGGTGTGCTCCTCGGCGCGACCGGCACCCCGGTGTACGAGGAGGCGGACTGTCGCCTGGTGCCGGGCGACCGGCTGGTGCTGTACACCGACGGCCTGGTCGAGCGGCCCGGCGAGGTGATCGAGCGGGGCTTGGACCGACTCGCCCGGGCCGCCACGGCCCACCGCGCCGACGCGCCCGGCTCCCTCGGGCCACTGCTGTCCTCGATGCTGGAGGGCGAACGCCGGGACGACGTCTGCGTCCTGGACATCCGGGTGCCGACGGAGCAGGGGTAGCCGTAGCCCGTCGGCACCGGGCGGACGGCGTTCCGATGGCGCCCCGTCCGTCGTCATTCGTCGCTGTTCGTCGCTATCGTCATTCGCCGCTATTCATCGTTGTTCACCATTGTTCACCGTTGCTCATTGCTACTCGTCGTTCCGGTGGCGCAGGTACCACACGACACCCACCACGAGGGCGACGAGGAAGACGGCGGGCAGTACCAGGCCCGGGACGCGGGAGCCGTTCATCGGCATGGCCTTCGGTTCGGTGCGGACGTGCGGGGCCGGGGCCCGGTGGCACCGCGGCTGCGGCGGCCGTGCGCGCCATGGTGGCCCATCGGGGCCACCGGCACCAGAGTTTTCCCCCCGTCGTGCGCTGCGTTCGAGTGCCGCGCGGTCGGCTCAGCCCGCGGGATGCCCCGGCGAGATCCCGAGGGCGTCGGCCAGGCGCAGCAACGGCCCCTTGGCGCCCTCCCGTCGGCCCGCCGCCACCGGGTCGAGCACGAAGCCCACGTGGTCCCCGGCGTCGGTGCGGAGCACGACCCGGCCGACGAACCAGGCCGGCGCGTCCTGCAGGACGAGGGCCCCCTCGGGCCGCTCCGTCCAGCGGACGTGCGCGAACTTGTCCAGGCCGTCGTCGCCGGTCCGGCCGCCGAACAGCTCGGCCAGCGTGTGCTGGTCCCGGGTCAGCAGATGCACGGCGAGGTGGTCCGCGCGCTCGGCCACCCGGAAGGTCCGGTTGGCCTTGGAGAGCCACACCACGAACCGCACGGGACGGATGGAGCACTGCGATCCGAACCCCACCAGGCAGCCCGCCCGTTCGCCGCCCGCCGCGGCGGTGACCACGTACATGGCGGGATCGAGCAGGCCGATGAACGCGTCCGCCTCCGACATGCCCGCACGCTCCTTCCACCGCTCCCGTCGGCGGCACCAGCTCAGCACATCACGTCGGCGTCTGCCCGTTTCACCCGCCGTCAACCGTCGTACCGGGATTCCAGCGAGCGGCGGGTGTCGTCACCGTAGACGCCGGTCTCGTCGCCGCTGATTCCGTACCAGAGCTGGTAGCGCGCCACGGCCGCCTTGAGATCGGCGTCGTAGCGGCCGCTGGTCGAGCCGTTGCGGTAGATGTCCGGGATACGCAGCAGGCGTTCCTGCAGTTCGGTGACCTCCGGGCCGAAGTCGCCCTCGCGCAGGGTGCCGGGGCCGTCCGGATCGACCGCCGCACTCCCGGTGGGGGCGCCCGTCGTGGCGGGGGCGCCGGTCCCCGCTCGGGTGCCGGTCGCGGCAGGTGCGCCGGTGCCAGGTGGGGTGCCGGACGGGGCGGGTGTCGCGGCGGAGCCGGAACTCGCGGTCGGGTGGGGTGCCCGCGCCTCGTCGGCCTCGCCCCTGCCGGGCAGCAGCAGGGCGCCCGCGAAACCGGCCAGCGCGGCCGCGGCGACGGCGATCGCCAGGGCGGCCCGGCGCACGCCCGGACCGGTGGCGTGGGCGTCCCGGGGCGGTGACGGCGGCCGGCGGAGGGACCCGGCGGCGGCTACGGGCGGCAACTCCTGTGTCGCGTCGTCCGCCCCTCCGGCGCGGGCCGGCCATTCCACGGACTCGTGGTCGGCGGTGTCGCCGCGGAACTCCCTCATGAGCTCCGCCAGGGCGTCGGTCCGGCGGGGCCGGATGACGCGGATCGGTTCCAGGGGCGGCCCGCCGTGCGGCTGCTCGTGTCCGGGCGGTGTAGACACACTGCACTCCTTTGCGTCCCTGCGCACGTGCCCATCCCGGGAAGTGATACGTGGGAAAGGGCTCGCGGGTTCAGCGGCGGGTGCGGCTCAGGGCGCGCAGGCGAGGAAGCGGTGCAGGGAGGCCTTCAGGGCGGCGACGAAGGCCTCCCTGCGCGGGCCGTCGAGGGCGTCCAGGGACAGGTACGGGTTGAGGTCCTCCAGTTCGACCAGCAGCAGGCCGCCGTCGGGGGCACGGCAGGCGTCGACCCGCTGGATGCCGTGGGCCAGTCCGTTCCAGTGCACGAAGCGCCGGGCGAATTCCAGGTCGTCGCCGGTGGGCCGGTAGGGCTCGAGCTGCCAGCGCCGGTCACGGTCGGGCGCGTACAGGGCGTACTGGAAGTCGTGGTCGACGAAGTAGAACGAGACCTCGTACGCGAAGTCGATGTACGGCTGGACCAGGACGGTGCCGTCGACGAGGCCGGGAAGCCGGTCGGCCGGAACGATCCGCAGGCCGATGGAGTCGGCGCCCAGTTCGGGTTTGACCACGTACCGGTCCACCGCGGGCAGGCGGTGCAGGTCCTCGTGCCGGTCGACCGTGGGTATGACCGGGTGTCCGGCGGCGGTCAGGTCCAGCAGGTACTGCTTGCCGGCCATGTCCGCCCTGCCGGTGAGCGGGTTGTACACGCGCACCCCGGCATCCAGGGCCCGCGCCCGGAAGTCGTCGTACTCGGCCCGGTACTCCAGGACGGGTCCGCTGTTGCGGACGACGACGGCGTCGAAGGCGTCCATCAGGGCGGCCGCGTCCCGCGGGTGGCACAGGGCCAGGTCGAAGTCCTCGCGGAGGCGGGCGGTCAGCTGGATGTCCTCGTCGCAGTAGCGGCGTCCGCGCGCCGGGTACGCCAGGTCGGTGACGTAGAGGAGGCGGGGACGGGCGGGCGGCATACGGAGCTCCTGGGCCTGGGTGCGGGGCGCGACGGGTCGGGAAAGACTACTTCGCCCGGCCGGGAACCCCACCGTGGGCACTCCGTTCCCCGGATCGCTGCACTGAGTGCCATCCGTGCTGGTCGGATGCTACGTTCGCGTCCATGAGCTCAAGGAGGGCGGCGTCCCGTCGCGGCGAGAAGGCGGAGGCGGCGACCACCAAGCCGCCCATGCGGGACGCCCTGGTGGCGGCGGCGTTCCAGCTGTTCCTGGAACGGGGGTACGAGCAGACCACCGTCGACGACATCGTGGCGCTCGCCGGAGTCGGACGGCGGTCGTTCTTCCGCTACTTCCCGTCGAAGGAGGACGTGGTCTTCCCCGACCACGAGCGGTGCCTGGCCGACATGACCGCCTTCCTCGCCTCCGGCGGCGAGGAGGAGGATCCCGTGCAGCGGGTCTGCGACGCGGCCCGGCTGGTGCTGCGGATGTACGCCGAGAACCCGACGTTCTCCGTGCAGCGCTACCGGCTCACCAAGAAGGTACCGGGGCTGCGGGCGTACGAGCTGTCGGTGGTGTGGCGCTATGAGCGCGCCCTCGCCGAGTACCTGCGGCGCCGGTTCGCCGGGCGGCGCGACGGGACCCTTCAGGCCGACGTGGTCGCGGCCGCCGTGGTCGCGGCGCACAACAACGCGCTGCGCTCCTGGCTTCGTTCGGACGGCCAGGGCGACGCGTCGGCGGCGGTCGACCACGCGCTCGGGCATGTGCAGGCCGCCTTCGGCCACTCCCCCGCGGCTCCCGCCGGCGGGCGGCCCGAGGAGGACGTGGTGGTGATCGTCTCGCGACGCGGGGCGCCCCTGTGGCGGGTCGTGCAGGAGATCGAGTCGGCCCTGGGCAACGGCTGACCGCAGGGACGACCTCGCGGCGGAGCCCGGTACCCGGCCCGAAAATTGAGGGTACGGAGTGCCTTTACGAGTGGCACTGAGTGCCATACGCTGTGGCCGTGCACGGCGGCACGGTGAGCCGCGCACGTGCGTGCACGGGTGACCGCGCACGCGGCATTCCGGCCGAGCGCAGGGAGTTGACCAGCGTGTACCACTACTCAGGAATCGCCGCTCATCCGGCAGCCGGGTCCGCCACGGGCCTCCTGGAGCCCGAGGCCCGCGACCCGGAAGCCCTGTACTTCCAGCGCTGCACCTGGTGCGGCACCGCCATGTACCACCGGCTGCTGTGTCCGGTGTGCCGGGGCAGCGACCTCAGGACGGAGCGCAGCGAGGGCACCGGGACGGTCCGCCACTCCACGGTGGTGCACCGCAACACCCCGGCCGCGCGCAACGTTTCGCTCGTCGAGATGGCGGAGGGCTTCATCGTGCGGGGCCGGGTCATGGGCCCGCCCATCGGCATCCACGGCGGCGACCGGGTCCGGCTGTCCACCGCGAAGGACCCGGTGCGCGGCGAG
Organism: Streptomyces sp. NPDC046197; assembly: GCF_040646295.1. Lineage (NCBI taxonomy): Bacteria > Bacillati > Actinomycetota > Actinomycetes > Kitasatosporales > Streptomycetaceae > Streptomyces > Streptomyces sp. NPDC046197. The sequence continues at coordinate 113,828 of NZ_JBEYZY010000008.1, forward strand.
CCGGTCTTCCAACTGCTCGACGAGCCCTACCGCGCCTGGAGCTGAGGAACACCCGAACCCGGCAACCGTCAGGCGGGTGCCCTCACGGCCGCGTGAGTGATCCTTCGAGGCGGTCGCCCGAGCGCCCGTCGTCGGCCTCCTCGGTGCCCGGCTGCCGCGCCGTCCCGGCGGCGAGGGCGAAGAGGGTCAGCACCGCGCACACCACATAGACCGAACCGGGCCACGCAAGCGCCGCCGGGTACGGGCTGGTCCGCGTCAGACGGTCCTCCAGGCGGATCAGCTGCGGCACGAGACGCGCGCCGGTGGCCGGCGCCCACACCGCGAACGCGAGGCGGGCGAGCAGTCGCCGCCGGTGGGGGCCGTGGACCAGCCAGATCATGGCGGGCAGGCACCAGATCCAGTGGTGGCTCCAGGAGACGGGCGACACCAGCAGCCCGTACAGCTCCACGGCGACCAGCGCACCGAGCAGGTCGCGGCGGCGCGCCGCAGCCCACAGCGCCCAGCCCGCCACCACCGTCACCAGGGCGCAGGCCGCCCACCAGGTCGCGGACGAGCCGGCGTCGGGGCCGAGCAGTCTGCTGAGGGCTCCGCGCAGGGACTGGTTGCGTACGGACCACACGGGGCCGACCCGGTGCGGGTCCGTCACGAGCGTCGACCAGTACCGCGCCGACTCCCGGGGGGCCACCCACCAGGCCACCGCCGTGGCGGCGGCGCCGGCGGCGACGGCCCAGGCCGCTGCACGCCACTGCCGGGTCGCGAGCAGGTACAGACCGCCGACGGCCGGGGTCAGTTTCACCGCCGCCGCGAGGCCCACGGCCGCACCCCGGCTCACCGCCGCGCGGGTCGCCGCCAGGCCGCCGAGGACCAGGGCGCCCAGCAGCAGGTTGACCTGCCCCTGGTCGAGCGTGTGCCGTACCGGTTCCAGCCACAGTCCGGCAGCGGCCCACAGCAGGGCAAGGTCCTTCGCCCGGCCGTCCGGGCGCGCCGGCAGGAGCCGGACGGCGCAGACGCTGATGACGACCAGGGCGGCCACCGAGACGGCCTGCCACACCACGATCGCCGCCGTCCAGGGAAGGCGCGACAGCGGCAGGAACACCAGCGCGGCGAAGGGCGGATAGGTGAAGGGCAGCAGGGGGATGGGCGGCGCGGTGTGCACCGCGTAGTCGTACAGGCCGCCGGAGAGCACGTGCGGTGAGGCTTCGCGATAGACACGCAGGTCCAGCGGCTGGGTCGGGTGCGTGCCGACGGCCAGCGCGTGCAGGGCCACGGAGACGGCCAGGCACCACCCGGCATGGCGGATGAGCCACTCCCCGATCGCCCGCCCCCCGGCCCAGATCCCCGTCACCGCACCCGTCCTGACCCGTCCGGTCTCGTCCTGTCCCGTCCTGCGCGACGCGCTCGCAGCCTAGCCCAGCGCCCGGTGCGCGACCTCGCCACCACGCAGGGGAGCCGGCCGCCGCCGCACCGCTCCCACCGATTCCACACCGGTACGTGCCGGTCTTCCACCCACGGTCGGCGCCCGGCCCAACCCCTTGGCGTGATCGCGTCGTTGAGGGTCAGCGGCCGGTCCTTCACAGGCAACCCACAGCCTGCGCGCCCCGTCCTCCGGGAAGCGAGAGGCCCCCGGGACCGACGGGGCGCCTGAGATCGGGTTGCAAGGAGGAAGCCATTGATCCGTGCCCGGCGAAAAGGGGTCACCGCCCGGCGAATAGGGGTCACCGCCGTGGCGGTGCTCGCCGTGGTGGGGGCAGCGCCCCTGTCGGCGCAGGCCCGCCAGCCAGTCGGCGGCCATCCGTTCACGGCGGCGGCCGGCCGCGACGGCGGGCTCCCGCCGGGCTGGCGGATCACCGGTGAGGGAACCGCCCGCAAACTGGTCTGGCGGTCGGGCAGACCGGTGCCCATGGGAGACGCACGCGTCGAGTTCTACACGGGCGGGCACCTCCTCGGGCGGCCACAGCCGGACGAGGACGGCCGCACGTTCCGTCTCGACCTGGCCGGGGTGCGCTCCGCCGACCTGAAGGACCTGCATGTCAGCGCGTCCGGGCGGCAGTTGGACGCCTCCGGTGCGGCCGCCCTTCCCCACGACCGCAGCCCGTTGGCCGCGGCGCAGCCGCCCGCGCCATCCCCGGCGAACGGCGTCGACCCGGGCAGGCCGGGTCCGTACCGCACCGCGACCGGCGAGTACCGGCTCAACCCGGTGCGTCTGCCCGGTTTCGCGGCGCCGGTCGAGATGCGTGCCGTGGTGGTCGCGCCGCAGGGCGCCACCGGCCGCCGGCCGCTCGCGCTGTTCCTGCACGGCCGGCACGCCACCTGCTACAAGCCGCACGGCGATGTCACCGGCCAGTGGCCCTGCCCGGCCGGCACCCAGCCGATCCCCAGCCACCGGGGTTACCTGCAGGACCAGGAACTGCTGGCCTCGCAAGGGTATGTGACGGTGTCGATCTCGGCCAACGGCATCAACGGCCAGGACTCGGCGGCCGAGGACGGCGGAGCGCAGGCCCGCTCCTCGCTGGTCCGGCTCCACCTGGCCCGCTGGGCCGACTGGGCCGCGCGCCCGGCCTCGGCACCCGGCGTCGTCCGCCGCGCACCGAGGGCCGACCTGTCACACGTACTGCTGGTCGGGCACTCGCGCGGCGGCGAGGGCGTGAACCGTGCCGCCATGGACAGCCTCTACCCGCCGCCCGCCGGCCAGGACGGCTATCACGGCGCGGTTCGCTGGCGGATCAGCGGCACCGTCCTCATCGGCCCGACGGTCTTCGGGCAGAACCCGGTCGCCGACGTGCCCTCGACGACGATCCTGCCGGGCTGCGACGGCGACGTCTCCGACCTTCAGGGCGAGGTGTACGTCGACGGCACCCGCGGCATCAGCCGCGGCGCCGCGCTGCACAGCGCGGTGTACGTGGTCGGCGCCGACCACAACTTCTTCAACACCGAGTGGACGCCCGGCAAGGCGCAGGCGCCCGCCGAGGACGACTTCTACAACGACCCCGACCACCCGGATCCGGTGTGCTCGCCGGGCACCAGGACACGGCTGACCGCCGACCAGCAGCACCGGGCCGGCGCGACCTACATCGCCGCGGCGGCCCGGCTGTTCGTGGCCGGCGACGACCGGGTGCGTCCGCTGCTCGACGGCTCGGGCCTGCGCGCGCCCTCGGCCGATCCCGCGCGGGTGCTCACGCACGCCGTCGGCGCCGGGCGTACCGGCGGATTCCTGCCGGACGGGCCGGTCACGGTGACCGGCGGCCGGCTGTGCTCGGCGGTCGACCCGAGCCCGTCCGTCGCCTGCCTCGGCTCGGGCACGGTCGGTGTCTCGCCGCACTTCGCGCAGTGGGAGACCGACCGGGAGACCGGCCGCCGCGCGGTGGCGCTGCGCTGGTCAGCCGCGGGGTCCGCGGTGCGGGTGCGCCCCGCCGCCCCCGTCCCGCTCGACGGCGCCAAGGACCTGGCCCTGCGCGTGATCGTGCCGCCCAACACCTCCGGGACCCGGCTGGACGTGTCGGTCGCCGACGCCTCCGGGCGCAGGGCGACGCTCGGCCCGGTCCGCGTCGACGGTCTGCCCGGCACCGAACGGACCGCCTCCTACTGGGCCCGCGAGCTGCGCGTGCCGCTGAGCGCGGCCACCCGCGCCGGTGTCGACCTGCGCCGCGTCGCGGCCCTGGAGCTGACGCCGCGCACGCGCTCGGGCCGCGCGTGGCTGATGGACGCCTGGGGCTGGCGGCCCGGCACCCCGGCGGTGCGGGCGGCCGCGCTGCCCCGCGTCGACATCGGCCGCCTGACGGTCAAGGAGGGCGACTCCGGCGTGCGGACCTACCGGGTGCCGGTGCGGGTGTCCGGGCACGGCAGCGGCCAGGTGAGGCTGTATGTCGTGGACCCGGCGACGGGTCATGCCGTCGACAGGCTGGTCACGGTACGGCCGGGCGGGCCCGGCATCGACGTACCGGTGCGGGTCAGGGGCAACACCCGCTTCGGGCCGGACGTGTCGCACGAGGTGCTGGTCAAGGCGGTCCACACCGCGGTGGTCGGCTCGCACCGGGGCGGAGTGACCGTCGTGAACGACGACCCGAGGCCCACGCTCTCGGTGACGCCGGTCGCCGACCGGGTCACCGAGGGGCAGCCCCTGAAGTGGCGGGTGTCCCTGTCCGCGGCCGCCGACACGGACATCACGGCGATGTTCGCGGTACGGCCGGTCACCGGCGGACCCGAGCTGTCCACCAGGGATGTCGATCCGCGGTGGCTCAAGGACAACGCCGGTGCGTCCCCCGACCCGGAGCGGCCCCTGTCCAAGGTGGAGAACCTCTCCCTGTGGGTGTCCGTGCCGAAGGGCGAACGGAGCGCCGAGGTGACCCTTCCCACCGTCACGGACCAGGTCAGGGAGCAGCCCGAGTCGGTCCGCTTCCAGCTGACCGACGACGACGGTGTGCCGCGTCCCGGCGGGCCGGTGCTGACGGGCACGGTGCTCGACGCGTCGTAGCCGGCAACGGCGGCGAGAGGGCCGGCCGCGCGGGTGCTGCACGCACTCGCGCGGCCGGCTTCGCCTCCGGGGCTTCTTGGACGTCTCGGATGTGTTCCTGCGGTACCGGGGCCTCAGGGCGCGAGGGTCACCCGGATGCCGACGGTTCCCCGCTCGCCCCTGCGCAGTCGGCTGCCGAGCAGGGTCAGGCGGCCGACGACGCCGTACTTGCGCGCGATCAGGCCGCGGTAGCGGGCTGTGGTGGCCGGGTCGCACACCTGGGCGGTCGCCGGGACCTGGTCGCCGGTCGGGTTGCCGCGCAGGTCGCAGGGGCCGACCAGCACGTCGGAGCGGTTGCGGATCCGCTTGACCTTCCAGGAGTCGGCCGCCGTCCACACGCCGAGGGCGTCGCCGTCGCGCACCACCCAGACCGGGGTGGCGACCGGGGTGCCGTTCTTGCGGTAGCTGGTGACCAGCGCGTACTTGCCGGTCCCGAGCCGCTCCACGAGGGTGTCGTCCATGCGCGGCAGTGTAGGCCGACGCCCGCGCGGTGAGGCCGGGTACGCGTCACCAACTCCCTGCGCCACGCACCCGGGCCGGTGCGGCTCACCCTCCGGGGCCGGGGCGACCGCCTGCGCTGCGACCGGGCCGGCGTCCTTGGTGTCCGCCGTCTGCGTGGCGGCCTGCGGCCGCTGACCACCGACGCGCCGGCGGTCCCCGGTCCGGGCCAGGGCCCGGCGGGCCGGGTCGCGGAACTCCCGGTCGGTCAGGGCCTCGCAGCCCCACGGCAATGGCACGCGCAGCTCCGCAGGACGTACGGTCATGCGCCCGCGCCGACCTGGCCCGACGGGCCGTACACACCCGTCCGGCCTAGTCTGAAAGCGGCACACGGCAGCCTGGCGACGGCGCATGCCGAAAGGGGCTCTGCGATGGACGACTACCCGATGATCGAGAACCATGGCCTGATCGGGGATCTGCAGACCGCGGCACTCGTGACCACGGACGGAACGGTCGACTGGTTCTGCTGCCCGCGCATCGACTCGCCCAGCGTGTTCGGTGCGCTGCTGGACAAGCGCAAGGGCGGCCACTGCACGGTCCGGCCGGCCCACGCCACGTACGCGACCAAGCAGTTGTACCTGCCCGACACCGCCGTCCTGGTGACCCGGTTCATGACCGCGGCCGGCGCGGGCGAGGTGCTCGACTTCATGCCGGTGACCGGGGCCACGGCGACGCCGCGCCACCGCCTGTTCCGCATGGTGCGCTGTGTGCGCGGCAGCATGACCTTCCATGTGGAGATCGCGCCGCGTTTCGACTACGGCCGCAAACCCCCCGAGCTGCACATCACCGAGCGAGGCGCCGTCTTCGCATCCGACGGGCACGAGCTGACGGTGCACCCGGTCCGTGAACCGGACGACGAACGGTTGATGACCGGGCTCACGGACGAGGGCGACCTGCGCCTGTCACTGACTCTTCGGGCGGGCCAGGAGCGCGGGTTCGTTCTGGAGTCGGCCGCCGACGGGCCGCCCCGGCACATCCGGCTCGCGGAGTTCCAGGAACTCTTCGACCACACGATCCGGTTCTGGCGGTCCTGGCTCGGCCAGTCGACGTACACCGGGCGCTGGCGGGAGATGCTGGAACGGTCGGCCGTGACGCTGAAACTCATGACCTACGCGCCGAGCGGCGGCCTGGTGGCCGCTCCGACGGCGGGGTTGCCGGAACAGCTCGGGGGCGAGCGCAACTGGGACTACCGGTTCACATGGGTCCGCGACGCCGCGTTCTCCATCTACGCCCTGCTGGGCATGGGGTTCACCGAGGAGGCGAGGGCATTCATGGTCTGGCTGGCCGACCGGGCGGAGGAGAAGGCCGGCGGGGACACCGGACCGCTGAACATCATGTACCGGGTCGACGGCTCCTCCGACCTGGAGGAGGAGATCCTCGACCACTGGGAGGGCTACGAGCGGTCCGCCCCGGTGCGCATCGGCAACGGCGCCGCGACGCAACTCCAGCTGGACATCTACGGGGAGGCGATGGACAGCATCTCCTTCGCGCACCGCCACGGCATGTTCCTGGCCCACCGGGGCTGGAGGTCGCTGCTCACCATCCTGGACTGGCTCACCGACCACTGGGACCAGGCCGAGGAGGGGGTCTGGGAGACGCGCGGCGGCCGTCAGCACTTCACGTACGGCCGCGTGATGTCCTGGGTGGCCTTCGACCGCGCTCTGCGGCTCGCCCAGGACAGCGGCTGGCCGGCCACGGCCGCGCTCTGGAGCACCACGCGGGACAAGATCTACGAGCAGATCTGGACGAAGGGCTGGAACGAGAAGCGGGAGGCCTTCGTCCAGCACTACGGCAGCGACGTCCTCGACTCGTCGCTGCTGCGCATGCCGACCGTCGGCTTCGTCACGCCCGAGGACCCGATGTGGATCTCGACCCTGGACGCGATGGAGGAGGAACTGGTCAGCGACAGCCTGGTGTACCGGTACAACCCGGACGCCTCTCCCGACGGACTCCGGGGCTCCGAGGGCACGTTCTCGCTGTGCACCTTCCTGTACGTCGACGCCCTGGCACGTGCGGGCCGCACCGACAAGGCGCGGCTGGTGCTGGAGAAGATGCTGGGGTACGCCAACCATCTGGGCCTCTATTCGGAGGAGATCGACCCCACCGGGCGACAGCTCGGGAACTTCCCGCAGGCCTTCACCCATCTGGCCCTGATCGACGCGGCCATCACTCTGGACGCCGCCCTGAACAAGGCACGGTAGCGGGGACACATCGCACCCGAGACCGCCGGAAAGCCCCGCCGGGGACGGGGCGTTGGGGGTCAGGCGTCGTCACCCGCACCGCCGCGCCGCAGGTCGGCGTCGGTGAGGGATTCCAGTTCGCCATGGGTGTCCAGCCAGTACAGGTAGGCGACTGCCGGGAAGACCAGGACGACGGCCACGAGGGTGACCAGCATCAGCCAGCGCAGTGTGGTCGGGGCGCCGGCTCCGTCGGCCACGGTCAGCGAGACCGGGACGAGGTAGGGCCGCTGTGCCCGTCCCCAGGCGAGGACCCCGGAGGCCACCGCGACGACGGCCGTGACGCGGGACCAGTTCGCGTCCGCCGTACGCAGCAGCAGCCAGCCGGTGGCCAGGGCCGCCACGGCGGCCAGGACGACGAAGAAGAGCCCGACGCCGTGCGTGAGACCGTGCCACACGTGGGGTGCGTCGCCATGGGTGACGAACAGCATGACCACCGTCAGTACGGCGACGACGGCGAGGACGGCCAGCGCCCTGAGCCGGAACCCACGGTCGAGGTCGGGGGCGCCGAAACGACGGGCGTCGCCCGCCAGGAACACCGCCCCCAGGAACGCCGTCATGGTGACGGCGAGCAGCCCGAAGAGCAGGGAGGTCGGGTTGGCCCAGTTGTCCGGCGAGGCGGCCGTTCCCGGGGCCACCCGGCCGGAGGCGATCCCGCCCGCGGCGGCGCCGAGGAAGAACGGCGTGAGAAGTGAGGAGACGGCGAACACCGCGCCGTACAGGCGTCGTCCGGCCAGGCGGCGGGCGGGCTTGCGCAGCGCGAAGCCGGCGCCGCGCAGCACGATGCCGACGGCGGCGAGCGCCAGGGGCAGCCACATCGCGACGAACACGGTGTGGAAGAAGACCGGGAACCCGGTCCACATGATGACGAGGACGAAGATCAGCCAGACGTTGTTGACCTCCCACACGGGGGCCATGGCGTGGTCGATCAGCCACCGGGGGCGCCGGCCGCGTTCGGCTCCGCCCGCGATCAGGTCCCAGAAGCCGGCTCCGTAGTCGGTGCCACCGGCACAGGCGTAGGCGGCGATCGCGAGCAGCAGGACGACGGCGACGACATCGGCGGTCACGGCCGGTCCCCCCGAGGGCCGGAGGGGCCGCGGCCGGGCTCCGGTGTGGTTCCGGCCGGGGAGGTGGATCGCCGCGGCCCGTAGGGGGTGTCCGACTCCGGCGTCTCCAGTGCATGTTGTGCCGTGCCCCGCTCGTCGGCGAGCCGCCAGCGGGTGCGCATCTTCAGCAGTACGGCGAGGAAGGAGCCGAAGACGAACACGTAGACCGCGGCGACCAGCCCGAACATGGTCCACAGCGCGGGGGCGCGGGTGGCGGTGACCGCCTCGGCGACCCGCATGTTCTGGTAGACGATCCACGGCTGACGGCCCACCTCGGTGGTGATCCAGCCGCACTCGACGGCGACGGCGGAGGCCACGCCCGCGCACGCCGCGACGCCGTAGAACCAGGGGGAGGCGGGCAGCCGGCGACGCCGCAGCCACAGCAGGCCGTACCAGAGCGCGAGCAGAATCAGCAGCGAGCCGATGCCGACCATGGTGTCGAACGTGAAGTGGGTGATGGTGGCCTGGGTGGTGGTCGGCCGTTCGTCGGCCGGTACCGAGGTCAGTCCGGTCACCTTGGTGTCCGGGCGGAAGCCCGCGAGGATGGAGTCGAGTTGGGGGATCTTGATGCCGCCGGAGACGGACCCGTCCGGATGCAGTCGGCCGTAGAGGTATTCCGGCACGTGGGTCTCGGTCTTCCAGACGATCTCCATCGCGGCGAACTTCACCGGCTGCTTGTGGAACACCTGACGGGCGATGGAGTCGCCCAGCACGAACTGCACCGGGGTGAACACCGCGGCGAGGGTGAAGGGCACCGTGAATCCGAGCCGGTGGTAGTGGTCGCGCCGGCCGCGCAGCCGTCCGACGGCGTAGACGCCTGCCACCACGTAGCCCGCGGTCACCAGCATCGCCACCACGAAGTGCCAGTACTCGGGGCCGAACATGGGCGTGAAGACGGCCTTGAGGATGTGTACGTCCGTGGGGTTGCCCGCGGAGTCGAGACTGAAGCCCTGCGGGGTGTTCATCCAGGAGTTGGCCGCGATGATCCCGAAGGCGCCGAGCAGGGCGGTGGCCGGCAGGGGCAGCCCGAGCAGGAAGTGCGTGCGGGGCGGCAGTCTGCGCCATCCGTAGAGGTAGATGGCGATGAGTACCGCCTCCAGGAAGAAGGCCCAGGCCTCGACACCGAAGCCGATGCCGAAGACGTCGCCCCACCGGCCCATCATGCCCGGCCACAGCAGGCCGAACTCGAAGGACAGGACGGTGCCGGTGACCACTCCGATCGCGAACTGCACGGCCATCACCGCCGACCAGCGCCGGGCCAGCAGCAGGGCGGTGGGGTCGTTCCGGCGCAGGCCGTGGGCGTGCATGATCAGGGTGATGAGCGGCAGCGCCACGCCGAAGGGCACGAGGAGGATGTGCGAGGCGAGGGTGAACGCCATGAGCGACCTGGCCGGGAGCGTCTGCGCCGGCACCTCCGTCAGCAGGTGGACCGTGGTGTGCATGCATGTCTCCTGCCGGGGAGGGCGCGGGGGAAAAGCCCGGCCGCGGACGGCGAAGCCCGGGCTTGAAGATCAGCCGCCGGTGGCGAAGCCCGGGAAGAGGGTCATGCCGCCGTCCACGTAGAGGGTGGCGCCCACGACGTAGTCCAGGAGGTCGGAGGCGAGGGCGACGACGGCGTGGGCGACGTCCTCCGGGTCGCCGACGCGGCCGTACGGGATCAGCTGAAGGAGGTCCCGCTCGGCTTCCGGTGTCTCCCAGGCGCTGCGGTTGATCGGCGTCCTGATGGCGCCGGGGGCGACCGCGTTCACGCGGATCTTCTTCGGCGCCAGTTCCTGCGCCAGGGTCTGCATCATCATCAGCACGCCGCCCTTGGAGGAGGCGTAGTTGACGTGGCCGCTCCACGGGATGATCTGGTGCACCGAGCTCATGCAGATGATCTTTCCCGCGGCGCGCGACACCTCGGGGACGACCCCACGGCGCACGAACTCCTTGGTCGCCTCGCGGGCGCAGAGGAACTGCCCGGTCAGATTGACGTCCAGCACCTTCTGCCACTGGGCGAGGGTCATCTCCATGATGGTGGCGTCGCGTTGCAGTCCCGCGTTGGCGACGAGGATGTCGATCGTCCCGAACTCGCGGACCATCCAGTCCATCATGGCGACGACCTGGTCCTCCTGCGACACGTCCGCCTCGTAGGCCGCCGCACGCACCCCCAGCGAGGTGATCTCCTCGACGACCTTCTCGGCGTCTTCACGGCCGGCCACGTAGTTGACGACGACGTCGGCCCCGGCCCGGCCCAGACCGATGGCGGTCGCCATGCCGATACCCGAGTTGGCCCCGGTGACCAGCGCCTTCTGTCCTCTGAGCAGATGGGCGGGAATCACGCCCTTCGGCGCGCTCTCGGTGACACTCACGATCGACAGCCTCCTCCGCTGCGTGGTCCCCGCTCGGCCGGGCCACCGCCCGGAGGGATCCAACGTCACACAACCACCGCGCCGCGGAAGTGGCGCTCGGAGCGTACGGATGTTGCGCCGCCGGGCTGAGGATCTTCGCCCGGTCGGCGGCCCGCTCCCGCGTGTCGGCGGCCCGCCCCGCACATCGGCGGCCGGCGGGCGCGGTGGCGGGGTCAGCTCAGGCGGTCCAGCAGATGGTCGCCCACCCGCAGCGCGTTCGCGATCGCCGTCAGGGACGGGTTCACCGCGCCGATGCTCGGGAAGAAGCTGGTGTCGACCACGTACAGGTTGTCCAGGTCGTGGGCCTTGCAGTTGACGTCCAGGGCCGAGGTGGCCGGGTCGTCGCCGAACCGTACGGTGCCTGCCTGGTGCGCGGTGGCACCGATCGGCATGCCCTTGTGCAGGTAGATGCTGCGGGACAGCAGCTTGTGCTCGTGCATGCCCAGATGGCCGAGCATGTGCTCGAGCTTGTGCCGCAGCCGCCGCAGACCGGCGATGTTGTTCTTCTCGTCGAGTGCGAGGTGGATACGGCCGTCCGCGTCCAGGGTGACGCGGTTGTCCGGCTGAGGCAGGTCCTCCCCGCACAGCCAGAAGTCCACGGCGTGATGGGCCAGGACCTCGAAGGGCATGTCGGGTGCCGCGGCTCCCGCCCAGCGCGGTGCCTGTCCGTGGATCTGCTCGGCGTCGGACTTGCCCAGCATCTGGATTCCGCCCAGGGGGTACTCCCAGTCGTCCGCGCCCAGATACCAGTCGTGCAGGGCGAGGGTCTTCTGGAACAGGGTGTCGTTGGGCTCCTTGGAGACGGCCATCAGGGCCAAATTGTTGTGCCGCATGTAGTTCCGGCCGACCACGTCGGAGCTGTTGGCCAGTCCCCGCGGATGCTGGTCGTTGGCCGAGGCGAGCAGCAGGGCCGCCGAGTTCACCGCGCCGCACGCGACGACCACGATGTCCGCGGTGTACCGGACTTCCTCCCCGTCCCCGGCCGGCCGGACGACGACCGTGGTGACGCGGCGTCCGCTCGGGTCGGTCTGCAGCCGGACCACCCGGGCCTCGGTGACCAGTTCGACGTTGGGATGGTTCAGGGCGGGTTCCACACAGATCACCTGCGCGTCGGACTTGCCGCGGACGAGGCAGGGAAAGCCGTCCACGCGGTCGCAGCGGATGCAGACACTGGACCGGGTCGCGCGGCCGCTGTCGTCCTGTTGGAGATCGACCCCGATCGGCAGGTGGAAGGGGTGCAGGCCCTGCTTCTCCAGGTCGTGGCTCAACTGCTGGATGCGCGGCTCGTGTTCGACCGGCGGGTAGGCGTACTGACCGCTGACCGGGCCCTCCCACGGGTCCTCGCCGTGTCGCCCGTGCACGAGGTACAGGTGCTCCGCCTGTGTGTAGTACGGCTCCAGGTCCTCGTAGCGGATCGGCCAGGCGGGAGAGACGCCGTCGTGGTGACGCAGTTCACCGAAGTCCTCGGGCCGCAGCCGGAAGAGCGCCGCCCCGTAGAACTTGGTGTTGCCGCCCACGTAGTAGTTGGCCTCGGGCGGGAACTCGTTGCCGTGCTTGTCGATCCAGAACTCCGGTGCCCGGTACTTGCCCTTGACGAAGACGGCGGTGGAGTTCCAGTTGTCACGTTCGCGCCGGAGAAAGCCGCCGCGTTCGAGGACGAGCACCCGCTTCCCGGAGGGTGCGAGCCGGTGGGCGAGAGTACCGCCGCCGGCCCCGGTGCCGATGATGACGACGTCGTAGTGGGCGGATGCACGCATGGGACCACTGTCCTTGCGCTCGCGGCCCCACTCGCCCGCGGGACCTGTCGGTGCGCTGCGAAAACGCAGCAGCCGGTCCGTTGCTTCGAACGTAGCGCCGTGTGGTGCGGTCGGCACCCGGGGAGGAAGCGCCAGGCGGTGAGCTCGGGCACCTCGGAGGAGGGCGGCACCCTCCGAGGACGGTACGGCGGCTCGCGCGCCCTCGGAGGAGGGCGACTCATGCACCCTCAGAGGACGGCGATCGGATTCACCGGTGATCCCGTGGCCCCCGGCAGGCGCAGCGGGGCGACCACGCACAGGAAGGACCAGCGTCCGGCGCTCTCGCAGGCCGGGGCCAGTTCCTCGAACTGGAGGTAGTCCATCAGATACGTCCCCATGCCGTGCATCGCGAGCACGTGCACGGGGAAATCCGTGCCGTCCACCGGGCTCGGGGCCGTGTCGTTGTTGCCGTCCCCGCCCAGCACCGCGACCTCCCGCTCGGCCAGGAACCTCATGGCCGGCGGGTGGAGACCCACGCGTGCCTCGGAGACCTTCCACGCCCCCAGCTCCCGCCGCCTGAGCCGGTGACCCACCCGGACCAGCAGCAGATCTCCCGCCCCGACCTCGACGCCCTGCGCCTGCTCGGCGGCCGTCAGGTCCTCCAGGGTCACCACGTCGCCCGGTTCCAGCCAGGGGACGCCGCGCAGCCGGGGCACGTCCAGGAGCACACCGCGTCCGACGATGCCCTCGTGGACGAGGCCGACGGACAGCTCGCCGGCCCCCTCCGGCGTCAGGGTGTGCGCCGGGACCCCGCCGTACAGTTCACCGTCGACGATGACGTGACACAGCGCGTCCAGATGACTGTCCGCGTCACCGTGGATGTTCATCGCCAACCGGTCGCGGGCGAAGTGCAGTCCCGGCGCGTCCAGCTCCCCGGCGGCCGGCCCGGTCATCCGGTGGTGCGCGGGCTCGGGGTTGTCCGGTCCCGGACGGGTCTCGATGGGAGCGGCGAGAGACACCGTGCGCCCCGTACGGACCTCGGACACGGCGGCGACCACGCGCTCGGGCGTCAGATGGCGCAGGGCGCCGAGGCGCAGGCCCCCGTCCTGCCGCGTACTGTGGCGCAGCTCTTCGTACAGCTCCCGGAACGCCGCTGCGGTCATCCGCACAGCGGCCCGGCCGCCCGAGCCGGGGGCGGAGGCGGGTCCGGAGCCTGGCTCGGGGCCGGAC
>NZ_JBEYZY010000008.1:127630-291796 GCF_040646295.1 Streptomyces sp. NPDC046197
GGAACCGGGACCTGGCTCGGGGCCGGAACCGGGACCTGGCTCGGGGCCGGAACCGGGACCTGGCTCGGGGCCGGAACCGGGACCTGGCTCGGGGCCGGAACCGGGACCTGGCTCGGGGCCGGGAAGCATGGTGCACTCCTCGCTGTCTCGTCCGGCCGGTCCGCGGCGCGGCCCCCGGCCCATTCCAGCACGCGCCCCGCAGGCTCGCACGGCACACGGCACACGTCGTACGGCCGCCGGGCCGGTGGCACCGGACCGGCCGAACGTGCCAGGACTCCCGCCGCGTGTTGCAATGAACGAGGACCGCCTGCCCCCGCGGACCGCGCCGCGATGCAGCCCCCGGGGACCAAGCGGTCGGGCCACCGGCCCCGACGCCCATCCCGCCCTTGAGGAGGGGCCATGAACGATGTCGAAGAAATGGGCCCTGTCGACTACCTGGTCATCGAGTTTCCCGGCAACCGCATGACGGGCGAGGCGTTCCCCCTGCTCATCGACCTCGTCGAGCGCGGCATCGTCCGGATCCTCGACCTGGTCTTCGTCCGCAAGGACACGGACGGGTCGGTCACCGCGCTGGAAATGCAGGACCTCGGGGACGAGATCGACGTGTCGGTCTTCGAGGGTGCGTCGTCCGGGTTGCTGGACCAAGGCGACATCGACGAGGCCGGTGTGGCGCTCGAGCCCGGCAACTCCGCCGCGGTCCTGGTGTACGAGAACCTGTGGGCCGCGCCCCTGGCGGCCGCGCTGCGACGCAGTGGGGCCCAACTGGTCGCGAGCGGGCGGATCCCGGTTCAGGACCTACTGGCCTCGCTGGACGCCGTGGAGGGGACGGCACCCTCCGGCGGCCCGGCGGCCGCCTGAATCGCCGGACCCTGCCGGCCGTGACCGCACCGGTCGCCGGCCGTCTGCACTCGACAGGGAGATGAGGGAACATGCCCGGACTTCTTCGCGGTGTCGCGCGCACCGCCGTCGTCGCGGGAACCGCCACCGCGGTGTCCAACCGCGTGTCGCGGCGCCAGGCGGGGCGATGGGCCCAGCAGGACTACGAGCGGCAACAGGCGTACCAGCAGCAGGCGGCGCCCGCTCCCAGCGCACCGCCGCCGCCACCCACACCGGCCCCCAGCGCCCAGACCACGACCGCCGACGACATGAGCAGCAAGATCGACCAGCTCAAGCAGCTGGGCGAGCTGAAGGCACAGGGAGTGCTGACGGACGAGGAGTTCGAGGCCCAGAAGCGCCGGATCCTCGCCTGACGTTCCCACGAGGGACCCTGCTTGCGGCCGGACACGCCCACGTCGCCGTCACGGGCCCGCCCACGTCACCGTTGCCGTCGCCGTCACGGCCCCGCCCCCGCCCACGTCACCGTTGCCGTCGCCGTCACGGCCCCGCCCACGTCACCGTTGCCGTCGCCGTCACGGCCCCGCCCCCGCCCACGTCACCGTTGCCGACGCCGTCACTGCCTCGGCGCACGGCCTCGGCCACCTCCGCCCGTGCCACTGCGACCGCCGACACCTCGGCGACCGTCCACACCTCCGCTCGACGCCGCCGCATCCGCCACCGCGACCGTCATCCGCCGGACCGCCTCGGTCACCAGCTCCGGCGACGTGGCCAGGTTCAGGCGTGCGTGTCCGGCGCCCCCCGTGCCGAAGGGGATGCCCGAGCTGAGCGCGACCCGGCCGCGGTCGAGGAAGGTCCGGGCCGGGTCGTCGCCCAGGCCGAGGGCGCGGCAGTCCAGCCAGGCGAGGTAGGTCGCCCGGCCGGGGTGGTACGAGATCGCCGGCAGGTGTTCGGCCAGCAGGCCTGCGAGCAGGCGGCGGTTGTCGTCGAGGCCGGCCAGCAGCGCGTCCAGCCAGGGGATGCCGTCGCGGAGTGCGGCGGTGTGGGCGATGACGCCGAGGTGGCTGGGGCCGTCGGCGACCTCCTCGGGCAGCCGGGCGAGGTCGGCGGCGGCCGCGGGTCCCGCGAGGGCGAGCGCGGCTTTGAGACCGGCCAGGTGCCATCCCTTGGTCGCCGACATCAGCGACAGCCCGTTCTCCGCGCCCGGCACGCCGAGATACGGCACGAAGCGCTCGCCGCAGGCCGTGAGCGGCGCGTGGATCTCGTCGGCCACGACTCGGACGCCGTAGCGGTCGGCCAGGGCTGCGACGGCGGCCAGTTCGTCGGCGGTGTGCACGGTGCCGGTCGGGTTCTGCGGGCTGCACAGCAGGTGGACGGCCCGTCGGCCGCCCGCGACGGCGCGTTGGAACGCCTCCTCCAGTGCGTCGAGGTCGAGGCGCCGGTCGGTGCCGAGCGGGGCTTCGACGATGCGCCTGTCCATGTGTTCGACGAACTGGAAGAACGGCGGATACACGGGCGGATTGACGACGACGGGGTCCCCGGGCCCGGTCACCAGTTTGATCATTTCGACGGCGCCCGTCATCACGTCGGGCACGATCGCGGTGCGCTGCACGGCGAGCCCGTCCCATCCCCACCGCTTCGCGGCGAAGCCGGCCAGGGCCTCGGCGTAGGCGGTGCCCGCCGGGTACCCGGTGTCACCCAGCGCCAGCGCGTCCGTCACCGCCCGGACGACGGGTGTTCGGCGATCGGTACGTCCATTTCGGCCACCCACAACGGCAGCACGTCGCCGGGATGCGCTCGCCACTTCTGGCTGGTGCGGCGCCGGAGGGCGTCGAGGTCCAGGACGCGCAGCGGATTCGGTTCACCGAACGGTTCGTGCGGGATCCTGTTCATGAGCACAAGATAGGGGGCTCGGGCGTGACCGGGAACGACGAGGACGGGGCACGGCGGACGACGCGGGCAGGTCCGGTCGAGGTCGCCTGCGACGAGTCGGGGTCGGACAGCGAGAACCTCACCAGCGGCAACACGGACGTCTTCGCCCATGCCAGTGTGCGGCTGTCCGGGAAGTGCGCCGCGCAGTGCGTGCGGGAGATACGGGACCGGATCCGCTCGCCCGCGGAGGAGTACAAGGCCACGCATCTGCTGCGCGAGAAGCACCGGGCGGTGCTGGAGTGGGTGCTCTGCCCCGCCGGTCCGCTGTACGGGCACGCCCATGTGGACCTCACCGAGAAGGCGTTCCTCGTGGTGGACCGGGCCCTGGACATGCTGCTCGGCGACTGCGCCGAGGCTCGCGTCCTGTTCGGCGCCGGGCCCGAGGTCTTCGGCACGCAGCGGTGGCGGCAATTCCTGGAAGCGGCCAACCAGTTGCTGCGGGCCAGGAACAGCGGCGGCCCCGCCGCGCCGGTGGACGACTTCCTGCGCACGGTCCGGGCCCTGCGGGAGCTGCCCGCTCCCGCGGAGGTCACGGGAGTCCTGGAACGGCTGGCCGGGGCCCGTGAGCGCGCCGATGCCCTCCGGGCCAGGAAACTGGCCGGTGGTGGCCTGATTCCGGTGCTCAATCCGCTGGTGCCGGCGATTCTGCGTACGGCCGCCCACTGGAGTGCCGACGGGGGCACCGTACGGCTCGTGCACGACCAGCAGAACATGCTCACCCCGGGACGTATCGCCTGGCTCGTGCAGACGGCCGGACGGGACGGAATCGGGCTGGCCGGGCTGGACCTCGTCGACTCGCGCCAGGACTCGCGGGTGCAGCTCGCCGACTTCCTCGCCGGTATCGCGCGCAAGATCGCCTCCGACGAGCTGAACCGGCGCGGCGACCCGCCCCTCACCGCCCTGCTGCGGCCCTACGTCGGCGCGATGTCCGTGTGGGGCGACGCACCGAGCTGGGGTCGTCTCGGTCCGTCGGCGGATCGCGAGGGCCGGGGGAAGCAGGCCGGCCGCGCGGCTCGGATCGGCTGCTGACCGGGCGCCGCGCCGGAAGACCACCCGTGCGCTGAACATGGCCGGGCCGCGCCACGTATGGAGATAGGGCGCTCAACGACCGGAGTGCCTCGCGGTGTTGAAACCGTGAGTTCGGTGTTCGGGAGCCATGCATGAGGCACGCACGACGACGGGTCGTCCGGCGGGTGACACGGCTGACCGCTGTCGCGGGACTCCTTCTGGGAGGAGCGATGGTCACGCAGGCGGCGATGGCCGACGAGACTCCCGGCAGGAGCGCGGTGCCGCTCAGTGCGCCGCCGTCGGCCACCGCCACCGGCGCCGACCTGGTGTCCCGGCTCGGTACGGCGCGTACGGCGGGCAGCTGGATCGGCGGCGACGGGCGTACGGTCGTCGCGGTGACCGACGAGGAGACGGCGGCCGAGGTGCGGCGCGCGGGCGCCGAGGCGAAGGTCGTGCGGCACAGCATGAACGAGCTGAAGTCGGCGACGGCGACCCTGCGCGGCGCGCCGCGGGTGGCGGGCACGGCCTGGGCGATGGACTACCGGACCAACCAGGTCGTCGTCGAGGCCGACAGCACCGTCTCCGCCGCCGACTGGTCCCGGATGACCAAGGTCGCCGACGGCATCGGCGGTTTCGTCCGTATGCAGCGGACCAGGGGCACGTTCACCACACGTCTCAACGGGGCGCAGCCGATCCTGTCGACCGGCGGACGGTGCTCGGCGGGCTTCAACGTGACCAACGGGCAGAGCGACTTCATTCTCACCGCCGGCCACTGCGGGCCCGCCGGTTCCATCTGGTTCGCGGACAACCAGGGCAACCAGCAGCTGGGCAAGACGGTCAGCAGTGCCTTCCCGGGCAATGACTTCTCGCTGGTGCAGTACGCCTCCGGTCACGCCGGCCAGGGCGCCGACGTGGTGGCGATCGGGGGCGGCAAGGGCGTGCGGATCACCGGAGTGGGCGATGCGGCCGTGGGACAGCGGGTGTTCCGCAGCGGCAGCACCAGCGGCCTGCACGACGGCCAGGTGACCGGGCTGAACGCCACGGTCAACTATCCCGAGGGCACCGTCACCGGACTGATCCAGACCACGGTGTGCGCCGAACCGGGTGACAGCGGCGGCCCGCTGTTCTCCGAGGGGATCGCCCTCGGGGTGACTTCGGGAGGCAGCGGCGACTGCACCACGGGCGGTACGACGTTCTTCCAGCCGGCGACCAAGGCACTGTCCGCGCTGGGGGTGAAGCTGCTCGTGTCGGCGCAGCAGGGCGCCGGCCAGGGTGCGGCACCGTCTGGGGCCCCGTCGTCCTCGGCTCCCCACAGCGCCATGGCGCCCGGCGCCGTCTCCCCCGGGTCGTCGGCGCCCGTGACGAGTGGCACCCAGGCGTCGACGCTGCTGGCCCGGCTCGCCGACCCGAGGAACGTCGGTCCCGGTCTGCTGGTGATCGCGGGCAGTCTCATCGCGCTGGTCGCGACCCGGTGGATCCGCTCGGAACAGGACCGCAAGGCCTACCGCGAGTACTACTCCGCCACCTGGGGCTGAGGGGTGGGCTCCGCCACCCGGGGCTGAGCGGTGGGCCCGGGAGACGTCGGCGGGAGAGTGATCAAGGTGAGAGGGGCACCCCGTTCGCCCAGGGGTGCCCCGGATCGGTGGTGCGCTGCCCGGCGGTGGCTCAGGCCGCCCTGACCTGCTGCGGAGCGGCCGCGGCCCACTCCATCACGAGGCGCTGGTACTCCTCGCGCTGCTCGGTGGTCAGTGTCCCGCCCGACCGGAGCCACAGGGCCCGGATCTCCTCGTTGACCTCCGCGGCCGATCGCTCGGAGGCGGCTTCAACAGTGGTGGACATGCTGTGAAGCATATGCCGCCCGACGTGAAGACGTTGTGAGTAAGAACGATCGATACGGGACATTTCGGACCGTGTTGCTCATCACGTCAATTAGGCAGGGCGACGAGGGAGTTCACCGCGGCCGAGCGCCGGGTGGGTACCTCAGGTGCCCGGCTTGCGGCCGTAGACGAACACGTCGTCGCCGGTCTTCAGCAGCGACCAGTACTTCTGCGCGACGGTCGTGGTCATGTTCACACAGCCGTGCGAGCCCGGCGGGTTCCACATGCTCAGGCCGACCGCGTGGAAGGCCTGGCCGCCGTCGAAGAACTGGCTGTAGGGCATCGGCACGTCGTAGATGTTCGAGACGTGGTTCTTGTCCCGCCAGTAGATCTTCTTCAGGCCGGTACGGGTCTCGTATCCGTCGCGACCGGTACGCACGGGGACGGGCCCGTAGACCAGACGGCTGCCGTCCTGGATCCAGCTGAGCTGGAGCGTGAGGTTGACACAGGCGATGCGGCCCTTGTTGACGGGGCACCGGCCGTCCCTGTTCGGGTTGTTCCCGACGGCCTTCTGCTTGTCCATCAGGTCCATCACGCCCCAGGTGACCGAACCCGCGTAGCCGATGGCAGGCGTGATGCCGTGCCTGTTCTGGAAGGCCTGGATGGCCTTGCAGTCGGCCGGCGACTGCCGGCCGTCGACCGGGCGGCCGAGGAACTTCTCCACCTGCTTCTGGTACGGCCCGGACTGCGTCGTGCAGCTCGCGGCCTGCGCCGGAGCGGCGCCGAGTGCCAGCGTGAGCGGCGCCACGAGTCCCGTGACCCCCAGGGCTACGGCCCCTCGTCCGCCCAGGCTGCCCAGGCTGCCCAGTCTGCCTATGTTCCCCATTACGGCTCTTTCCCCCTCGATGCGGTCCCTGCGCTCTCGGAGAGCTAGACCTTTGCCCGGGGACGTCGGTTGTAAAGCCGGTCACGCCGATACGAAACGGTGACAATCGGCAAGTCGGCACCGCCCCGCCGGACCCGGCGCTCCGATGCCAGTTCCTTCGAATTGGACCCGGTGTCCGGCAAGGGCCGCGGCCTACACTGCCGACCGTGCACCCCGCACTCGCCGACGATCCGGACCGGCTTCCGCAACTCCTGCAGTCCGCCCGTGACCTCGCCGCACGGGAGGTGAGCGGCCTGTCCGAGCGGCCGGTCGTCCGGCTCGGCAAGGCCCCGACCGCGAGCCCCTCCCGGACGTGCCGACCGATAGCGTGCGTACATGTCCTCGTTCATACAACAGCTGCCCGCGCTGGTCGGGGTCGTGATCGGTGCCCTCGGCTCGTACCTGGCGGTCGTGCGGAGCGACCGGGACCGGTTCCGCCGGGAGCAGGCGGCACGCTGGGAGGAGCGACGGCTCGCGGTGTACGCCGACTACGCGCGGTCGCTGAAGAAGTCGGTCACCCTGACCTACCGGGTGGCCGCCCACCTCGGCAACGACCCGCATCCGCACCCCTTGCCCCTGCCGGAGGCGGAACCGTTGCTGGCCGAGGCGACCGCCGCCCGGGATCCGTCGGGGGAGGCCCTGATCATGCTGGGCAGTCCCGACGTGGTGGAAAAGGCCCGGACGTGGGTGGTACTGGTGATGGAGATGGAGCGGTTCCTGCGGGACGGTCGGCGCGAACCGGAGGCCTGGCAGGGCCTGCTGGAACGTCAGCGCGCCGCGCGCGAGGGCTACTACACGGCCGTACGGGCGGATCTGGCGCTGCCGCCGGGCCATGCCGCGCGCTGGCCGCTGCCGCCGGTGGCACAGGGCTGAGCGGCCCGCCGGACCGGTCGGCCGGCGGTGCCGACGGCGGATCAGCCGGTCGGGGTCAGTCTGGCGTCGAGGGCGTCGGCGTCCGCCAGGAACCACAGCTGATGGCCGCCGTTCGACTCGTACACGAAGTCGCGCAGCGCCGCACTGCTCTCCACGTGGCGCGAGATGTCACCCATGACGACCAGGCGCAGGCGGTAGTTCACGAACTTCTGCACGATCGCGCCCGCGACGCCCGACCTCAGCCGGAAGAACTCCTCACAGACCCGCTCCACGGGCACCGCGACCAGTTCCGCGTCCCGTCCCATCGCGTCGCCGATGAGATCCAGCGCCGCGCTCTCGCCGTCGAGCGGCGGTCCGCCGGGAGCGCAGCGCAGGACGCGCACGCCGTGCAGGTTCACGAGTTCGTCCGAGGCCATGGCCGGTGAGCGTAATGACCAACGCCGGGCCCCGCGAACGCTTTTCGTCCCGTGCGGCCCGGCTCCGGCCGTCACACCCGCGGAGTCCGGTCCTTCGCTGTGGCCGGCCTGTTCAAGGTCGCGTGGCCGCTCCCGTCAGTGGCCGCGGGCGATCCACTCCTCCAGGTGCGGGCCCTCCGCTCCGATCGTGGTGGCGTCGCCGTGGCCGGTGAGGACCTTCGTCTCGGAGGGCAGGGTGAGGAGACGGTCGCGGATCGAGGCGATGATCGTCGGGAAGTGGGAGTAGGAGCGGCCGGTGGCGCCCGGGCCGCCCTTGAAGAGGGTGTCGCCGGTGAAGACGGTGGCGAGCCCCGGGTCGTACAGGCAGACCGCGCCCGGCGCGTGCCCGGGGGTGTGCAGGACCGTCAGGTCGGCGCCCACCGCCTCGATCACCTGACCGTCGGCCAGATGGGCGTCGGGCTCCCGGTCCGGGTGGGTCAGCTTCCACAGCGGCAGGTCGTCGGGGTGCAGCCAGATCCTCGCGCCGGTGAGGTCGGCGAGGGCCGGTGCGGCGTTCACGTGGTCGTTGTGCGCATGGGTGCACACGATGGCGGTCAGCCGGCGGTCGCCGACCGCGGCGGCGATGGCGGCGGCGTCGTGCGCGGCGTCGATGACGACCGCCTCGTGGTCGTCGCCGACGATCCACACGTTGTTCTCGACGTCCCAGGTGCCGCCGTCGAGCGTGAACCGGCCGGAGGTGACGAGGCGTTCGATGCGCGCGGTCATCACAGCACCACCACCGAGCGCAGCACGTCGCCCTGGTGCATCCGGTCGAACGCCTTCTCCACCTCGTCGAGCTGGATGGTCTCCGTCACGAACTTCTCCAGCGGCAGCCGTCCTTGCAGGTGCAGGTCGACGAGCATCGGGAAGTCCCGGGAGGGCAGGCAGTCGCCGTACCAGGAGGACTTGAGGGCTCCGCCGCGCCCGAAGACGTCCAGCAGGGGCAGTTCCAGCTTCATCTCCGGGGTGGGCACGCCGACCAGGACGACCGTGCCGGCCAGGTCGCGGGCGTAGAAGGCCTGCCGATAGGTCTCGGGGCGACCGACGGCCTCGATGACGACGTCGGCGCCGAAGCCCCCGGTCAGCTCACGGATCGCCTCGACCGGGTCGGTCTCGCGGGAGTTGACGGTGTGCGTGGCTCCCATCGTGCGGGCGGTCTCGAGCTTCCGGTCGTCGATGTCCACGGCGATGATCTTCCCGGCGCCCGCCAGGAAGGACCCGGCGACGGCCGCGTCGCCGACACCGCCGCAGCCGATGACGGCGACCGAGTCGCCGCGCCCGACGTTGCCCGTGTTGATGGCGGCGCCGATGCCCGCCATCACCCCGCAGCCCAGCAGCCCGGCGACCGCCGGGGACACGGCGGGGTCGACCTTGGTGCACTGGCCGGCCGCGACCAGCGTCTTCTCGGCGAAGGCGCCGATACCGAGGGCCGGGGCGAGTTCGGTGCCGTCGGTGAGGGTCATCTTCTGCGCGGCGTTGTGCGTGTCGAAGCAGTACCAGGGCCGGCCACGGCGGCAGGCCCGGCACTTGCCGCACACCGCACGCCAGTTGAGGATCACGAAGTCGCCGGGTGCGACGTCGGTGACGCCCTCGCCGACCGACTCCACCACGCCGGAGGCCTCGTGGCCGAGCAGGAAGGGGAAGTCGTCGGTGATGCCGCCCTGCTTGTAGTGCAGATCGGTGTGGCAGACGCCGCAGGCCTGGACGCGCACGACGGCCTCGCCCGGGCCCGGGTCCGGCACGACGATCGTCTCGACCCGCACGGGTTCGTTCTTTCCGGGCGCGATCACGCCGCGAACTTCCTGCGCCATGGTGGTGGCCCCTTCCATCGGCCGTTGTCCGTCCCCTCGACCCTACGCGTCAATGATCGGTGACGGCACGCATCCGGGCAGGTCACTTGCCACTCCGGTCGGGCCCGGGCGGCGCGGCTTCCGCCGTACGGGTGAGCACGCGCGGTGGCGCGGGCCGGTCCTCGCCATGCAGCCCGGCGACGGCGAGGGCACCCGTCAGGGCGCCGTGCCCCCGGACCCGGGCTCGGGCACGGGCTCGGGCACGGGCTCGGGCTGGGGCTCGGGCTCGGGGCCGCGTCCGGGGCACGAGCTCGGGGCCGGGGCCGGGGCCGGGGCCGAGGCCGGGCTCGGGCTCGGGCTCGGAGCCGGGCTGGGGCTCGGGGCCGGGCTGGGACTCGGGCTCGGAGCCGGGCTGGGGCTCGGAGCCGGGCTGGGACTCGGGGCCGGGCTGGGACTCGGGCTCGGAGCCGAGCTGGGGCTCGGGGCCGGGGTCGGGGCCCGGGGCCCGGGGCCGGGCTCGGGCTGGGGCTCGGGCTCGGAGCCGAGCTGGGGCTCGGGGCCGGGGCCGGGGCCCGGGGCCCGGGGCCGGGCTCGGGCTGGGGCTCGGGCTCGGGCTCGGAGCCGGGCTGGGGCTCGGGGCCGGGTCCGGAGCCGGGCTCGGCTCGGCACGCGGCCGGGTCTCGCCCGCCGGCGCCGGAAGGACCGGGTGAAGACCGACCTACGACGTCATGCCCGTGCCGTGTGGCAGCCAGGTGGTGATCGAGTGCGGCGTTCCGGTGCGAAGGGCGTCGCACCCGGATGCGGGCCCTCGCCGCCCGCCGCTGATCACCCCGGCTTCCACCGAGGAGAACGGACATACCAGACACCACGACCGTCTGCACATCGGCGACGCCACCGAGGTACCGCCCGTGCCGCCGCTGCGCACGCTTCCTGACGGGTCCTCGGCGCCGCCCGCAGCGCCTGAAACCACTGGCGCCGCCACCCGGTGGGCGACGTAGCCTGATTGCTCCGACCCACTCCGGACAGGGAGCGTTGTGAGCGGCGCAGACAGCGAGACGAGCGATCCGCCCGCCTGGCGGCTGCTCCTGGACTACGTACGGCCCCACCGCTGGGCCCTGTTGGCGGGGGCGCTGCTCTCGCTGGTCACCGGGGCCACCGGGTTGCTGCTGCCGCTGGTGGCGCGGGGACTGGTCGACGACCTCGCGCACGACCGCGCCGTCACGGGTGCGCTGGTGGCGATGTCGGCCCTGGTCGTCGCCAACGCGGCGATCGGTGCGCTGGGTTCGTACGTGTTGCGCCGCACCGCCGAGTCGGTGGTGCTCGGCGCCCGGCGCGCCCTGTCGTCGTATCTGCTGCGGCTGCGCATACCGGCGGTCGACCGCAGCGAGCCGGGCGACCTGATGGCCCGGATCACCTCGGACACCACGCTGTTGCGGGAGGTCACCACGGAGTCGCTGGTCGGACTCGGTACCGGCGGGCTCACGCTGGTCGCGACGGTGGTGATGATGGGCCTGGTCGACGTGGTGCTGCTGGGGGTCACCCTGGCGGTGATCCTGCTCGCGGGCACGGTGCTCGGGGTGATCGTGCCGCGCATCAACCGGGCGAGCCGGCAGGCGCAGAACGCGGTGGGCGTCATGGGCGCCTCGCTGGAGCGGGTGCTGGGCGCCCTGCGCACCGTGAAGGCGTCCGGCGCCGAGCACCGCGAGGAGCACACGCTGCACGCGGCGGCCGAGGAGTCGTGGCGGCAGAGCGTGCGCGCCGCCAAGTGGTCGGCGGCGGCGGGCAACACGGCCGGTCTGGCGATGCAGATCGCGTTCATCACGGTGCTCGCGGTGGGCGGGGCGCGGGTGGCGACCGGAGCCATCGGCGTGGGCACCCTGGTGGCGTTCCTGCTGTACGTGTTCTATCTGATGTCGCCGATCCAGCAGGTGGTCGGCGCCGTCACGCAGTACCAGACGGGCGCCGCGGCGCTGGCGCGCATCCAGGAGGCGCTGCGGCTGCCCGCCGAACCCCCGTGCCGGCCCGCGCCGTTGCCCTCCCCCGGCGCCCGGCCGGCCGCGCTCGCCTTCGTGGACGTCCGCTTCCGTTACGCCGTCGACCTGCCGTACGTCCACCACGGTGTGACCTTCTCGGTGCCCGCCCAGGGCATGACGGCGTTCGTCGGACCGTCCGGGGCGGGCAAGACCACGGTCTTCTCGCTGATCGAACGGTTCTACGAGCCCGAGTCCGGAGCGATCACCCTCGACGGCCGGAGCCTGGCCGACTGGGACCTGCCCCAACTGCGCTCCGCCATCGGTTACGTGGAGCAGGACGCGCCGGTCCTGTCGGGCTCGCTGCGGGACAACCTGCTGCTGGGCAACCCGGATGCGGACGAGGGCGCCCTGGAACGGTTGCTGAAGACGACGCGCCTGGACGGTCTGGTGGCGCGGCTGCCGAGCGGCCTGGACACGCTCGTCGGGCACCGGGGGACCAAGCTGTCGGGCGGGGAGCGCCAGCGGGTCGCGATCGCCCGCGCCCTGCTGCGCCGCCCGCGGCTGCTGCTCCTGGACGAGGCGACCTCGCAGCTGGACGCGGTGAACGAGGCGGCGCTGCGCGACACCGTGGCCGACGTGGCCCGTGCGACGACCGTCCTCGTGGTGGCGCACCGGCTGTCGACGGTGACCATGGCCGACCGGATCGTGGTCATGGACGCGGGCCGCGTCCGCGCGGTGGGCACTCACCGCGACCTGGTGGCCGCCGACCCGCTGTACGCGGAGCTGGCCGCGACACAGTTCCTGGCGACGGCGGACTGACGCCCGGGCTGCGCTTGCCGAGCCCGCCGGGGCGGAGGAGCCTCGAAGGTGAGGCTGTCGCGGCCCGTTCCTCCCCGGGCCCGCGGCCCTCGTAGGAGGTCACCATGGCTACCCCGGCAAGCCCCGCCTTCAACACCGAAACGCTGCGCCGCGGCATCGAGGCAGACACGGCGTCCACGCTCCTGTCGCTGTACGCGGACGACGCGGAGATACGCATAGTGGACCGCAACACCCAGCCCAGTCACCCGAAGATCCTGCAGGGCCGGAACGAGATCCGCTCCCTGCTCGACGACGTCTACAGCCGCGACATGAGGCACAAGCTGGAGACCTGCGTCGTACAGGGCGACCACGCCGCGTACGTCGAGTCCTGCGAATACCCCGACGGCGTCCGTGTCCTCGCCGAGTCCATGATCTCGTTGCGCAACGGCAAGATCACCGACCAGATTCTGATCCAGGCATGGGACGAGTAGGCAGGAAGGCGGCAAGGTTCCAGGTCAGTTCCCGGCTGACCTGGTCCTTCTCCGCCCGGGCGGGCCTGGGACGATCGCGCTCCGCACTGCTCGGGCGGCCGGGGCCGGCCACCGCGGCACGCCGGCTGGCGTCCGCCGTTGTGCTGCGGGCGATGCTGCGGGCGGCGCGGCCCCGTCCGCGCGCTCTGACGCCACGCGTTCTGACGCCGAGTACTCGGACGCCACGTGCTCTGACGCCGCGCGCGCTGAGACCGCGCCATGGCCGGCATCGCTGAACCGGATCCGCCCGTACGTCCCTGAAGACCGGCGCCCCTGAAGACCGGCGCCCCAGAAGAAGACCGGCGCCCCAGAAGACCGGCCAACCACCCGACTCTGCCTGCGCGTTGACCATGACCGGGCCCTGCGGTCAGGACCTGCGACGGCCCCGCGACCCCGAACGTGCGTCCTGATCGGGGCGCCTGCTCGGTTAAGGTGGGCCGGGGTCGTGACTGGCGCTGAGGTGGAGCACCACCGGGGAGCGGCCCACGCAGAGTCGAATGCCGCGCGCCTGGGCGATCCCGTCAACCGCTCAGGGAGTGGATCATGTCCCAGGCCCGGCTCATGGACGGCATCGCGCTCGCCCGCCGCATCGTCGAGGAGACCGCCGAGAAGGCGGCCGCCCTCACCGAGCGCACGGGAACGGCGCCCTGCCTCGCGACGGTGCTGGTGGGCGAGGACCCCGCCTCCGTCACCTACGTCCGGATGAAGCAGAACCGCTGCCGCCGGGCCGGCATCGCCTCGCGCCATGTGGCACTGCCGGCCGCGACCACCACGCGGGAGCTGGTCGGCACGCTCACGTCCCTGTCGGCCGACCCCGGCGTGCACGGCATCCTGCTGCAGCATCCCGTCGGCGAGCACATCGACGAGCGGGCCGCGTTCGAGGCGATCGCGCCCGAGAAGGACGTCGACGGCGTCACCTTCGCCTCGTTCGCCACGATGAGTTTCGGTCTGCCGGGCTTCGTGTCCTGCACCCCCGGAGGCATCCTGCGGCTGCTCGACGCGTACGAGGTGGACCCGGCCGGGAAGCGGGCCGTCGTCGTGGGCCGCAGCGCCATCCTCGGCAAGCCGGTCGGCATGCTGCTCCTTGCCCGCGACGCCACGGTGACGTACTGCCACTCCCGCACCCACGACCTGTCGGCCGCCGTCCGCGAGGCGGACATCGTCGTCGCCGCCGTGGGGCGGCCGCGGCTCGTCCGCGGCCAGGACATCAAGCCCGGCGCCGTCGTGATCGACGCCGGGTACAACCCGGGCACCATCGGCGACGTCGACTTCGACTCCGCCGCGGAGCGGGCCTCGCTCATCACCCCGGTGCCGGGCGGCGTCGGTCCGATGACGATCGCCACGCTGCTGGAGCAGACCGTCACCGCGGCCGCCCGGCAGCTCGGGGTGTGATCAGCGCATCCAGGCGCTGTACTGCATGACGTCCCCGGCCTGGACGCCGTACTCGGGCCCGGCGGTGGTGAAGGTCGTCTCCAGTCCCAGTACTGCCCCGGTGGCCGGGTCCATGATCAGCATCCGGCGAATGCCGGGGGCGTCGAGGACGTAGGCCTGACCGCGGCGGCCGAGCCGGTCGGTGACCCGGCCGACCGGTCGCAGGTGCCCGCCGTCGGCCAGCAGCCCGGCGAGGGCGGCGGACTCGCGCGGCCCGAGCGTCCAGTGGTCGAGCAACTCCGCCGTGGCGTCGAGCAGTTCGGTGGTGGTCGGGGAAGTGCTGTGCGCCACCTCGGCGAGATAGGCGCGCAGGTGTGCTGGGTCGTGCGGCGGCGACGACTCGGGCGGGGCGTCGCTCCAACTCGGCGGGTAGGTCCGGTCGCTGAGGACATGGCCGTCGGCGACCCGGCGCGCCGCGCCGCCCTCGTCGGTGAGGACCGGGCGGCCCGGGTGGCGCGGGTCGGTCGCGACCACGAGTTCGGTGCGGCTGCCGTCGGCCCGCCATCGCACGACGCGCTCCTCGGGCAGGGTGACCGGCGGCCTGTCGTCCTCCATGCCGAGGCTCCACGACTGCACGTGGGTGCCCTTGCGCAGGCCCGGCGCGCCGTCGGCGGCGGCCGCCCGGGCGCGCTCGGCGAGCCGGTCCAGGGGTACGGGGGTGGAGCCGGCCTGCACCACCAGGGGGCGGGGGGCGGCGACGGCTGGCGCGGTGCTCGGGCCGGAGAGCAGCAGTGCCGACACTGTGGCGGCGACGACGGCCGTGGCCGCCAGCCCCCAGACGGCCTTCCGGAGGGGACGGCGGCTCGGGGTTTCCTCGCGCAGCAGCCGGTTGAGGTGCCGCTCGGCACGGTGGTCGAGGGGGCCGTCGCCGAAGTGGGGGCCGTCCGCGGGTACGGGGTTGGCGCGGCGCAGCAGTTCGAGTTCGTCAGTCATGGCCGTGGTCCTTGGTGGAGGTGACGAGCGGGGGGCGCATGCGGTCGATCTCCGCTCTCAGCCGGCGGCGGGCGCGGTGCAGCCGCATGGCCGCCGCCCGGCGGCCGCAGCCGAGCACGACGGCGACCTCGTCGACGTCGAGTTCCTCCCACGCGGTCAGGCGCAGTACCTCCTGGTCGGCCGGGGAGAGCCGGAGGAGCGCCTCGTGCACCCAGGCGCCCGGCAGCTCCGCGTCCGGGCCGGCCACCGTGTGCCGGCCGTGTGCGGTCTGCTCGTGGCCCAGCCGGTCGACCAGCCGGCGGCGCCGTCCGTAGCCGCGTACCGCGTTCGCCAGGCAGTTGCGCGCCACGCCGTACAGCCACGGCAGCGGGGACGGCGGCAGGTCGGCCCGGCGCCGCCACGCCACGGTGAACACCTCCGCCACCACTTCCTCCACCTCGCTCGCCCGGCCGTCCAGTCGCCGCGCGACATAGCGGCTGACCGCCCAGTAGCACGCGCGATAGGCAGCGGCGAAGTCCTCGTCGTTGCTCATGTCCCGTTCGTGTCCGGCACCCGTAGGAACGTCACACCCGTCGCTGTGACGCTCGTCGCCCCCGTTCGAGTCGACGCCCGGATCCGGCCCGGGCGGACCCCTGGCCCGGACGGGCCCCGGACACCCCCTGGACCGCTCAAGGACTCCAGCCCGGTGGGCGCAGGATGCCCAGGAGCTGGCGGACGAGTTCGTCGACGACGTCGTCCAGGGACGCGTCCACCCACCCGGCGCTCCAGTCGTGGAGCAGGCCGTTGACGCTGCCGAGGAAGGCGGTGGCGGCGATGCGGTAGTCGCGCCGGGCCGCCTCCCCGCGGACGGCGGCGGCCCGCACCTCGGCGCAGATGAGGTCGACCCAGCGCGACCGGCGGGCCAGGCGCTGCTCCTCCAGGCGTGGACTGACCCCGATGATCTCGACGAAGGTGATGCGGATCCGGCGCGGGTCGGCGGTGACACTGGCGGCGTAGGCGCGGAAGAGCGTGGCGACCCGCTGCGCGAGGGGCAGGAGGTCCCCGGCCTCGGCGAGCGCGTCCAGGACCGCCTGCTCGGCCCAGTCGTTGACCTGGAGGTGGAGGGCGGCCAGCACGTCCTCCAGGGTGCGGAACTCCTCGTAGAACTGACGCGTCGACAGCCCCGCGGCCTCGCTGAGCGCCGCGACCGTCGTGGAGCGGAAGCCGGGCGTGTCGCCGAACAACTGGAGCGCGGCCCGCAGGAAACGGCACCGCCGCTCGGCCTGCCGTTGCGCGGCGGACTTGCCCCCGTAGCGGCCGGTCGGCGCTCTCAGCCTGCCCGTCACGGTCCCCTCCCTCGTCCACCCACGGACAATTTTGTCGTGTACGCGGTCTTGTGGAGAAGGCGACCGTTCCTTACTTTTCAGTAAGTTCACTCTGAACGAGCACGTGCATGAATCCCTCGGGCACCAGGCTGTGCGTGGCGGGCACCATGGACGACTACGCCACCGTCGTCGACCGCGCGACCCTGCATGAGGGGCCGCTCGTCCCCGCGTCCAAGCCCTCCTGGGCCACCGCCAGCGGTGACGGCAAGGACTGCGTCGTCTCCGAGAGCGGCGCCGGCCAGGTCACCGCCACCGACTTCGCCACCGGGCAGAAGACCGTGTCCGTGCCGGTGGGCGACCACCCGCAGCGGGTACGCCTGGGCCATGTGCAGGCCGACTGGACCGGACCTTCCGCGGGCCGGGCACCGGGCAACCAGCACAAGGTCCAGCCACGACCTTGACCGCCCTCTCCACCGCCCACCCGGCGCGTCCCGTTCAGCAGGTATTCCTTCCGTTCAGCGGGTTGTGATCGGTGCGGGACCGCTCGGGCACCATGCGCCGCGGCCCGGTCCGCGGTGATCCGAACGACACCCCCTGGCCGTGCAGGCCCTGCCCGAGGGCCTCCCGCACGGTGGCCCCGACCGCCTTGAAGAAGGCGTACGGCATCGAGCACGTCGACGCTGCCGATCTCGTCGATCAGCCCGGCGGAGTGCAGCAGCCGCTCGGTCGGACCGGGGTGGACATGGACGCAGTGTGCATCGGCGCTCCCCGCTGGGTGACGGCCGGATCACGGGCAGTGCAGCAGAGCCGGACCGGCACAGGCGATGGATTAACGCTCAACAAAAGCCCGCCGTAGCGCTCGCCGCCCCCAGGACCCGGACCTAGAGTGACGTACATCACGTGGTTGCTGATTCGTGGTTGCTGATTTCCCCACTCACGCCCGCACGGTTTCTGGAGGGCACATGACCCACATCTCGGTCACGGTGGACGGCACGGCCTACGAGGACGAGGTGGAACCCCGCCTCCTGCTGGTCCACTATCTGCGCGACCGTCTCGGCCTGACCGGCACCCCGATCGGCTGCGACACCTCGAACTGCGGGGCCTGCACGGTCGAACTGGACGGCGAGAGCGTCAAGAGCTGCGCGGTGCTGGCCGTGCAGGCGGACGGGGGCGAGGTGACCACCGTCCAGGGGCTGGCCCGGGACGGGCAGTGGACGACGCTGCAGCGAGCCTTCCACGAGCACCACGCGCTGCAGTGCGGATACTGCACCCCCGGAATGATCATGGCCGCCCGCGATCTGCTGCGCGAGAACCCCCACCCCGGCTCCGACGAGGTGCGCAAGGCCCTGGAGGGCAACCTCTGCCGCTGCACCGGCTACCAGAACATCGTCCGCGCGGTGCTCGCCGCCGCGGACGAGACGGATTCCGCGCAACGGAGCACGCCTGCGGAGGAGGTCACGGCATGACCGACCAGGCAGTCGAACGCGAGGTCGGCAGGGCCCGGCTGCGCAAGGAGGACGCCCGGCTGATCACCGGGCAGGCCAACTGGACCGACAACATCAGCGTCACCGGGCTGCTGCACCTCGCCGTCCTGCGCAGCCCCATGGCTCACGCACGCATCGAACGGGTCGACGTCTCCCCCGCCCTGGAGCGGCCCGGCGTGGTCGCCGCGTTCAGCGGCCGCGACCTCGCCGAGGACCTCGGCTCGCTGCCCTGTGGCTGGCCCGTCACCGAGGACATGGTGCTGCCGGACCATCCGCCGATCGCGGTCGACGAGGTGCGCCACGCCGGCGACCCGGTGGCGGTCGTGGTGGCCCGCGACCGGTACACGGCCGCCGACGCGCTGGAGGCGATCGAGGTCGACTATGAGCCCCTCCCCCCGGTCCTCGACCTCGAGGCCGCCCTCGCCGAGGACGCCCCGCTGGT
Organism: Streptomyces sp. NPDC046197; assembly: GCF_040646295.1. Taxonomy (NCBI): domain Bacteria; kingdom Bacillati; phylum Actinomycetota; class Actinomycetes; order Kitasatosporales; family Streptomycetaceae; genus Streptomyces; species Streptomyces sp. NPDC046197. The sequence continues at coordinate 146,160 of NZ_JBEYZY010000008.1, forward strand.
CCACGCCGACAAGGGCACCAACCGCTGCTACGTCTGGCCGCTGAAGACCGGCGCGGACTACGAGACGGTGAAGCAGCGCGCGGAGGTCGTCGTCAAGCGGCGCTACCACCAGCAGCGGCTGATTCCCAACGCCATGGAGCCACGCGCGGTCGTGGTCACCCCGATCGCCGCCTCCGGCGAGTACACGGTGTACTCGGCGACGCAGATCCCGCACATCCTGCGGATCATGCTCTCGGTCGTCACCGGCGTGCCCGAGCACAAGTTGCGCGTGGTCGCCCCGGACGTGGGCGGCGGCTTCGGCTCCAAGCTCCAGGTGTACGGCGAGGAGGCGGTCGTGCTCGCGGTCGCCCGGCGGCTGGGACGGCCGGTGAAGTGGACCGAGTCCCGCTCCGAGGGTTACCTGGCCACCCACCACGGCCGCGGGATGATCCAGGACGTCGAGATCGCCGCGACCCGCGAGGGCAGGCTGCTCGGCCTCAAGGTCGAGCTGCTCGCCGACATGGGCGCCTACCTGATGCTCGTCACCCCGGGCATCCCGATCCTGGGCGCCTTCATGTATCCGGCGATCTACAAGATGGACGCCTACGACTTCACCTGCACCGGCGTGTTCACCACCCGGACCCCGACCGACGCCTACCGCGGCGCCGGACGCCCGGAGGCCACGTACGCCATCGAACGGGCCATGGACGAGCTGGCCGCCGAGGTCGGCCTGGACCCGGTCGAGGTACGACGGCGCAACTGGATCCGGCACGAGGAGTTCCCGTACACGACGGTCGCGGGCCTGACCTACGACAGCGGCAACTACGAGGCCGCCACGCAGAAGGCGCTGGCCCTGTTCGGCTACGACGAGCTGCGCGCCGAGCAGCACAAGCGCGCCGAGCACGGCGACACCGTCCGGCTCGGCATCGGCGTGTCCACGTACACCGAGATGTGCGGTCTGGCACCGAGCCGGGTGCTGCGCGACCTCAAGTACTCGGCGGGCGGCTGGGAGGCGGCGAGCATCCGCATGCTGCCCACCGGCAAGGTCGAGGTGGTCACCGGCACCAGCCCGCACGGGCAGGGCCACGTCACCTGCTGGAGCCAGATCGCCGCCGACGTGCTGGGCGTGCCGTTCGAGGACGTCGAGGTGGTGCACGGCGACACCCTGGCGGCCCCGCAGGGCATGGACACCTACGGCTCGCGCTCGCTGGTGGTCGGCGGGGCGGCCGTGCACCGGGCGGCCGAGAAGGTGGTGGACAAGGCGCGGAAGGTGGCGGCCCACCTGCTCGAAGCGAGCGAGGGCGACCTGGAGTTCGCGGACGGCGTGTTCTCCGTGAAGGGCTCGCCCGAGGCGCGCAAGACCATCCAGGAGGTCGCCTTCGCGACGTTCACCTCCCATGACGTGCCGGACGGCATGGAACCCACCATCAACGCCGAACACATCTGCGACCCGGAGAACTTCTCCTACCCGCACGGCACCCACCTGTGCGCGGTCGAGATCGACACCGAGACCGGGCAGACCCGGATCCGGTCCTACGTCTGCGTCGACGACGTCGGCCGGGTGGTCAACCCGGTGATCGTCGAGGGGCAGGTGCACGGCGGGCTCGCGCAGGGCATCGCCCAGGCGCTGTTCGAGGAGGCGGTGTACGACGCCGAGGGCAACCTGGTGTCCGGCACGATGGCCGACTACCTCGTACCGTCGGCGGCGGACCTGCCCGAGTTCGTGACCGACCGCACGGAGACGCCCGCGGCCTCCAACCCGCTCGGGGTCAAGGGCGTCGGCGAGGCGGGCACCATCGCCTCGACGCCCGCCGTGGTCAACGCGGTCGTGGACGCGCTGCGCCCGCTGGGCGTGCACGACGTGCGGATGCCCTGTACCCCCGAGCGGGTCTGGGAGGCCGTTCGGTCGGCACGGAAGGAGGCCTCGGCATGATCCCTCCCGCATTCGAGTACGCCCGTCCGGCAAGCGTCGACGAGGCGGTACGCACGCTCGCCGACGCGGGCGACGAGGCGAAGGTCCTCGCCGGCGGGCAGAGCCTGCTGCCGCTGCTCAGGCTGCGGCTGGCCTTCCCCGAGCTCGTCGTCGACGTCGGCCGGATCCCCGAGCTGCGCGGTGTCCGCGAGGACGGCGACATGCTCGCCATCGGCGCGACGACCACGCACCACGACGTCGTCCACGATCCGCTGGTACGCCGGTACGCGGGGCTGCTGGCCCAGGCCACCGAGACGGTCGCCGATCCGGCCGTGCGGCACCGCGGCACCCTCGGCGGATCCCTCGCGCACGCCGACCCGGCAGGCGACCTGCCGGCGGTGCTGCTGGCCCTGGACGGCGAACTGGTGGCCGCGGGGCCGGGCGGGCGGCGGACCGTCCCGGCCGGCGAGTTCTTCGCCGACTATCTGCAGACCGCTCTGCAGCCCGACGAGCTCCTGGTGGAGGTGCGGGTGCCCAAGAGGGAGGGGTGGGGCTTCTGCTACGAGAAGTTCCACCGGGTGGCCCAGTCCTGGGCGATGGTCGGCGTGGCCGCGCTGGTGCGCCGCGACGACGGGAACATCGCCGAGGCACGCGTCGGGCTGACCAACATGGGCGCCACCCCGCTGCGGGCGTCGGCCGCGGAGGAGGCACTGGCGGGCGCCGGGGACGCCGAGGCCGTGGCACGGGCGGCGGAGGCGGCCGCCGAGGGCACCCGTCCGTCGCGGGACGCGTCGGCCTCGCCCGAGTACCGGGCGCATCTCGCGCGGGTGCTCACCAGGCGGGCCGTGCTGGCCGCCGCCGGAATGGGGTGAGCGCCGATCACGTCCATCGACAGTCCGGAGCAGGTGCGCGCCCGCCTGGAGGAGACCGGTTACCTCGTCGACGACGGGCTGGCCATCGCCTGTTTCCTGGCACTCAGGCTGCACCGGCCGGTCTTCTGCGAGGGCGATGCGGGTGTCGGCAAGACCGCGCTCGCCTCCGCCCTCGCGGGCGTCCTCGGGGCCCCGCTCATCCGGCTGCAGTGCCACGAGGGCATCGACGCCTCGCAGGCGCTGTACGACTGGGACTTCCCACGTCAGCTGCTGCACCTGCGGGCCGCCGAGGCGGCCGGGGTCCGGGACGCGGACCGCCTGGAGCGCGAGTTGTACGACCGCCGCTTCCTGGTGGCCAGGCCGCTGCTGAAGGCACTGCAGACACAGCCGTCGGTGCTGCTCGTCGACGAGATCGACCGCGCCGACGACGAGTTCGAGGCGTTCCTGCTGGAGGTGCTGTCGGAGTACTCGGTGACGATTCCGGAGCTGGGGACGCTGCGGGCAGAGGTGCCGCCGGTGGTCGTGCTGACCTCGAACCGGACCCGGGAGGTGCACGACGCGCTGAAGCGGCGCTGTCTGTACCACTGGTTCGACCACCCGGGCTTCGCCCGTGAACTCGCCATCGTCCGGCGGCGGCTGCCGGAGGTGTCCGCCCGGCTGGCCGAGCAGGTGACCGCGCTGGTGCAGGCGCTGCGTGCGGAGGACCTGCTCAAGCCGCCGGGCGTGGCCGAGACGCTCGACTGGGCGCGGGCACTGGACGCGCTCGGCGCGAGCGAGGTGGACGCGGAGCTGGCGGTGGCCACGCTGGGGTCGGTGCTGAAGTACCGGGAGGACGCGGACCGGGCACGGGGGCTGGACTTCGCCGCGGTACTCGCCGAGCGAGGAGCGTGAGCGGTATGGCAGAGAGGGCTGGAGGAGAAGGGGGGCGTCCGGAGGTGACCGCATCGTGCCAGGGCCGGCGAGGCACCGCCGACCCTGCGCCGCCCGGTGCCGACGCCGCCCTCCTCGGCTTCGCACGGGCGCTGCGGGCGGCCGGGGTGGGGGCGAGTGCCGACCGGGTGCACGCCTTTCTGCGCGCGGTGGACTCGCTGCGGCCGGAGGCACGGGCGGACGTGTACTGGGCGGGCCGGCTGACGCTGTGCGGCGACCGGGACGACCTGGCGCGCTACGAACGGGTGTTCGCCGCCTATTTCGGCACCGGCGGGTCAGCGGTGCCACGGACGCGGACTCCTTCACTGCCCCGGTTGCGGCTGGTCGCGCGCGAGGCGCCCGCCGGAGCCCGTACCGGCGCCCCCGACGAGGACCGGCAGGGCCCGCCGACCGCATCGCTGGCGAGCTCCGCGGAGGTGCTGCGCCATCGCGACGCGGCGGAACTGGATCCGGTGGAACGCGCGCAGGTGCGGCGGCTGCTGGCCGCCTTCGCGCTGCGCGGACAGCTGCGGCGCACCGCGCGGCGGCGGCCGGCCCGGCGCGGAGCCGTCGATCCGCACCGCACCGTGCGCGAGCTGCTGCGCCGCGGCGGCGAGCCGGCGCTGCTGCGGCGGCACGCACGCGCGCGGCGGCCGCGGCGGGTGGTGCTGCTCGTCGACGTCAGCGGTTCCATGGCGCCGTACGCGGACGCGCTGCTGCGGTTCGCGCACGCGGCCACCCGGGGCCGGCGGACGGAGGTGTTCACCATCGGCACCCGGCTGACCCGGGTGACCCGGGAGCTGTCGCACCGGGACCCCGACCTGGCCATGGCCGCGGTCGCCGAGGCCGTGCCCGACTGGCGCGGCGGCACCCGCCTGGGCGAACTGCTGCGTGAGTTCCTGGACCGGTGGGGGCAGCGGGGAATGGCTCGCGGCGCGGTCGTGGTGGTGCTGTCCGACGGGTGGGAGCGTGGCGATCCGCGGCTGCTCGCCGACCAGATGCGCCGCCTGCAGCGGCTGGCACACCGCGTGGTCTGGGCCAATCCGCGCAAGGCGCGCCCCGGTTACGCGCCGCTGGCCGCCGGCATGGCGGCCGCGCTGCCGAGTGTGGACGCCTTCGTGGAGGGCCACAGCCTGGCCGCGCTCGAGCGCCTGGCGGCGGTGGTGCAGGGCGCCGACGCGACCGCCGCCTGCGGGCCGAGGTGCCCTGCGGGGCACGGGCCGCGGCCCGGGGACCGGGGCTGTCGTGCCCCGCAGGAAGGAGCGGAGCGTGCGTGACATCTTCCCGGCACTGCAGCGCTGGTACGCGGCGCGGGTGCCGTTCGGTCTCGCCACGGTCGTCGGGGTCAGCCGCAGCGCGCCCCGCGATCCCGGCGCGGCCATGGCGGTCGGCCCGGACGACGAGGTCGTGGGCAGTGTGTCCGGGGGCTGCGTGGAGGGGGCGGTCTTCGACCTCTGCCAGGAGGTCGTGGCGAGCGGCGAGGCGCAGCTCGCCACCTTCGGCTACAGCGACGAGGACGCGTTCGCGGTGGGACTGACCTGCGGTGGCGAGATCACCGTGCTGGTCCGGCCCGTGACGGCCGAGTCCGACCCCACCTTCGGCGCGGTCGCGGCGTCGGTCGCGAGCGGCGAACCGGTCACCGTGGCGACGGTGGTGGACGGGCCCGCACCGCGCGGAGCGACGCTCGCGGTGTGGCCGGAGGCGGTGGAGGGGGCCCTGGACGAGGCCGGGCTGGACGTGGCGGTCACCGCGGACGCACGCGGCGAACTCGCCCTCGGCGCGACCGGCCTGCGGCACTACGGACCGCACGGCGAGCGGCGCGAGGACGCCGTCAGCGTGTTCCTGCACTCCTTCGCGCCGCCGCCGCGGATGCTGGTGTTCGGAGCGATCGACTACGCGGCCGCGGTGGCCCGCGTCGGCGACTTCCTCGGCTACCGGGTGACGGTGTGCGACGCACGCCCGGTCTTCGCCACGCCGAAGCGGTTCCCGGCGGGCGTCGAGGTGGTCGTGGAGTGGCCGCACCGCTACCTGCAGGCCACGGACACCGACGAGCGCACGGTGATCTGCGTGCTGACCCACGACCCGAAGTTCGACGTCCCGCTGCTGGAGGAGGCGCTGCGCCGGCCCGCCGCGTACATCGGGGCGATGGGCAGCCGCCGTACCCACCACGACCGGATGGAACGGCTGGCCGGGACCGGTCTGTCGGAGGACGAGCTGTCCCGGTTGCGCTCGCCGCTCGGGCTCGACCTCGGGGCCCGGACCCCGGAGGAGGTGGCGGTGTCCGTCGCCGCCGAGATCGTCGCGCTGCGCTGGGGCGGCACCGGCGCGCCGCTGACCGTGACCGCCGGGGCCATCCACGCGACCGGCCCCGCCTGAGTTCGAGGAGGAAGTCATGGAGTTGCACCACGAGTTCACCGTGCCCGTCCCGGTGGCCGACGCCTGGCGGGCACTCCTCGACATCGAGCGCATCGCGCCGTGCCTGCCGGGGGCCTCGGTGGAGGAGTACGACGGCAAGACCGTCACCGGGTCGGTCAAGGTCAAACTGGGCCCGATCACCGTGTCGTACAAGGGCACCGCCGTCTTCGAGGAGCAGGACGAGGCCGCTCACCGCATCGTGCTGATCGCCAGCGGCCGGGAGACGCGGGGACAGGGCACGGCCCGGGCCACCGTCACGGGCGAGCTGCAGGAGCGGGACGGCTCCACGGCCGTGTCGGTGCGGACGGATCTGACGGTGACCGGCCGCCCGGCCCAGTTCGGGCGCGGGGTGCTGGCGGAGGTGGGCGACCGGCTGGTGGGGCAGTTCGCGGAGTGTCTGTCGCACCGGCTGGTGGAGACGCCCGCGCAGGCGGAGCCGGCCGGGGAGCCCGCCGCACGGCCCGAGGGCCCCACCGAGCCCGCTGCCGTGCGGCCCGCGGAGCCCGAGCCGCTCGACCTGCTGCGCACCGCCGGGGTGCCGGTCGCCAAGCGCGCCGCCGTGGTACTCGCGGCGGCCGTGGCGGTCGCCCTGCTGATCCAGGGGGTACGACGACTGCGGCGCGGGTGAGCGGGCGGGGTGCCCGGTCCCGGGCCCGCTGTCCCCGCACCGACAGCTCCGTAATTTCATAGGATCTGCTGGTTTACTTTGCCGGGGGTTTGCCGGACACGGGGGTGTGGGCTCGCCGAACCATGGGTACGCACCGCATCAACGGATGAGGCATGCATCGCCTCTGCAGCACATGTGCAGCACATCCCTGCTGGAAGGAGGTCCGTGACAGCGCACACTCGCAGCGCCCGGGCCGCTTCCATGCTCGAAGCGGCCCGGATCCCGCCGAGACGTGGAGAACGAGAAAGGGAAGCGTGACTCCGGGGCGGCCCCTCACGGGGCCGCCCTCTTCTGCGGTCGCGGCCGGCCCGGCACCAGGGCACCGGGCAGCAGGAACAGCACGAGCGCCGCGGCGGCCGCGTGGAGACCGGCCGAGCCCACGGCCACGACGTGTGCGGTGCGGACCGCGGAGGCCGGCCCGTTGCGTGCCCCGGTGCCACCGCGATGACCGCCGCGACGACTGCGGGGGTCAGCGGCTCCGTCGGCGGTGTCGGGGACTGCGTGTCGACGGCAGCGCCGTCGACGGTCCCGGGTGCCCGGGCCCGTAGCGCCCGAACAGGCTAGCGCCGGGGCAGCCGGTGCAGTTCCACGTCCGTGAGGCGGCCGTCGGCGACGGTGGCGGTCATGTAGGTGCAGTGGGGCTGGCGGCGGCGGTCGGTCGGGGAGCCGGGGTTGAGCAGGCGCAGACCGGAGGGCGCGGTGGTGTCCCACGGGATGTGACTGTGGCCGAACACCAGGACGTCCAGGTCGGGGAAGCGGGCTGCGCAACGCGCCTCGCGGCCCTGGGCGGGGCCGCTCTCGTGGACGGCGCCGAAGCGCAGCCCGCCCAGTTCGGCACGGGCGATCTCCGGGAGTCGGGTGCGCAGCTCAGCACCGTCGTTGTTGCCGTACACACCGACGAGCCGGCGGCTGCGGGCCCGGAGCAGGTCGAGGGTCGCGACATCCACCCAGTCCCCGGCGTGGAACACCACGTCGGCGCGCGGCAGTTCGGCGAGCAGCTGGACGGGCAGCTCCTTGGCGCGCCTCGGCAGATGGGTGTCGGACACCAGGAGCAGACGCACCACGTCAGCGTACTGCCCGCCGCCACCCTGCCGTGATCTTCGCCAGGTGGGGGGTGTCGGGTTACCCGGATCCCGGATTCATTCACCCCGATTCTTTCACACAGATTTGTTCATATTTGTCATACAGACTTGTTCAGGTGGAACTGTTCAGTTGCGGCTGGACAGTTTCACCTGGTGGTCCTACCGTGGCGGCATGGACCCCAAGCGCACCGAGGTACCCGCGGGCATATCCGACTCCGCCGCCCGCGCCGCGCGCGATCTGCGCGTGGTGTTCAGCCGGCTGCGGCGCCGCATCCGTGAGGTCGCGCAGGACGACGACCTCACGCCCTCGCAGGTGTCGGCGCTCACGCTGGTCGGCAAGCACGGAGCCGCCACGGCCAGCGCCCTGGCGCAGGCCGAAGGTGTCCGGCCGCAGTCGATGGCGGCCACGCTCGCCGCTCTCGACCAGCGCGGGCTGATCCGGCGCAGCCCCGATCCCGCCGACGGCCGGCGGCAGCTCGTCACGCTGACCGAAGCCGGGCGCGGACGCATCGAGGGCGACCGTCAGGTCCGCGAGGAGTGGCTGGCCCGAGCCCTGGAGGACGGCTACACCGAGGACGAACGGCGCACCCTCATCGAGGCGTTCGCCCTGCTGGAGAGGCTGACGCAGGCGTGATACGGAGGCCCGCCCGCGCCGGTCTCGGCGATCGGACCGCGCGCTCCGCCCCGCCGCCCGGGGCCGGCCGGCGCCTGATCGCCCCCATGGTCCTGGGTTCCGTCCTGAACCCGACACGGCGCCGACACGGCCGGGCTGCACGCCGTGGCGCTGTTCATGCTCGCCGGACCCGTGCTGCTCCTGGTGAGCACCCTGCCCGACAGTTCCCAAAGATCACCCCCCGAAAGGCCTGAAGAAGCCCATGGCACTCACCACCCTCGACCCGCGTACCGCCCTCGTGGTCATCGACCTGCAGGCGGGCATCGTCGCCGCGCCCACCGCGCCCCACTCCGGCGCCGAGGTGCTCTCCCGCACGGCCGAACTCGCCGACGCCTTCCGGGCCCGGGACCTGCCCGTCGTCCTGGTCCGCGTCTCGTTCGCCCCCGACTTCGCGGACGTGCCGCCCGGCCGCACCGAGGCGGTCCGCTCCGGTGGCAGCCGCCCCGCCGGCTGGGACGTGATCGTCCCCGAACTGGCCGGCCACCCGGGCGACATCACCGTCACCAAGCACAACTGGGGCGCCTTCCACGGCACCGACCTCGACGTCCAGCTGCGCCGCCGCGGGGTGACGCAGATCGTGCTGACCGGCATCGCCACCAGCATCGGCGTGGAGTCCACCGCGCGCGCCGCGTACGAGCACGGCTACCACGTCACGCTGGTCACCGACGCCATGAGCGATCTGGACGCGGAGGCGCACCGGGGCAGCGTGGAACGGATCTTCCCGCGCCTCGGCGAGACCGGTACCACCGCCGACGTCCTCGACCTCCTGGCCAAGACCCACAACTGACGCCGCCAGGCGCCGAGATGGCCGACCGGCCCGAAACGGCCGACCGGGCCGGAAAGCGCCGACCGGGCCACACGGCGGGCCGGCCCCGAAACCGCCGCTGACCGGGCCCACAAAACGGCGGGCCGGACACTCAAGCCGCCCCGGCCCGCCGTTTCAGCGGCTCCCACCAAGCGCGGTTCTCCCGGTACCAGGCGACGGTGTCGGCCAGCCCCGTGCTGAAGTCGCGGCGCGGCCGGTAGCCGAGTTCGTCCCGGGCCTTGCTCCAGTCGAGGCAGTAGCGCAGGTCGTGTCCCTTGCGGTCCTCGACGTACGCGACGCGGTCCCAGTCGGCCCCGCAGGCGTCGAGGAGCAGGCCGGTGAGCTCCCGGTTGCTCAACTCGGTGCCTCCGCCGATGTGGTAGACCTCGCCGGGGCGTCCCCTGGTACGGACGAGTTCGACGCCGTGACAGTGGTCCTCCACGTGCAGCCAGTCCCGCACGTTGCGTCCGTCGCCGTACAACGGGACCTTCCGGCCGTCCAGGAGGTTGGTGACGAACAGCGGAATGACCTTCTCGGGGAACTGGCGTGGCCCGTAGTTGTTGGAGCAGCGGGTCACCCGGACGTCGAGGCCGTGGGTGCGGTGGGTGGCGAGCGCGAGGAGGTCGGAGGAGGCCTTGGAGGCCGAGTAGGGAGAGGACGGCTGAAGCGGGTGGTCCTCCCGCCACGAGCCGGACTCGAGGGACCCGTAGACCTCGTCGGTCGAGATGTGCACGAACGGGCCGACGCCGTGGCGCACGGCCGCGTCCAGCAGCGTCTGGGTGCCCAGCACGTTGGTGCGGACGAAGTCGCCCGCGCCGAGGATGGAGCGGTCCACGTGGGACTCCGCCGCGAAGTGCACCACCTGGTCCGCCTCGCCCATCAGCTTGTCGACGAGCCCGGCGTCACAGATGTCGCCCTGTACGAAGTCGAGCCGTGGATGGCCGAGTTGGAGGTTGCCGCGCGTGCCGGCGTAGGTGAGCTTGTCCACCACGGTGACGTGCGGGGCGTCGGGGCCGCCGACGGCGAGCAGGGTACGGACGTATGCCGAGCCCACGAACCCGGCGGCTCCGGTGACGAGGAGATTCATGAACGGATCTGCACCTTGCTGTGGTCGAGGAGCCGACCCGGTAGATGATGCCCCGGCCTTCCTGCGGGTCAGTCCTCGCCCCGGACGATGTTCCACTCCGAGCCGGTGTGCTCCTCGCGCGACTCGCGCGACCCGTTGCGGCCTTCCACCGCCGGCACACAGGTGCGCACATCCCTCCCCCGCTGACGGCGGGCCTGCGCCCAGCCCGTCTCCGGGTGCCGGACAACGAGTTTCTCAGTGGAGTGCGCGGTCACGACGCCTCATCTTCCTTCTGCGTCCGTTGCTGTGCGGGGTTTTGGCCGGGAACTTCCCGTCGGCCCCGATGGCCGGGTCTCCCCCGCGCGGCCCGCCAAACCCTCTGACGTCGCCGCTCCCCCAGGTCACGCGCTTCCCTCAGCGTACTCCGGGCGCGGACAGATCGCCGGTGCACTGGCGTTGACGGGGGAACGCCTACGGACCGGCACTCCGCGTGCACACCACGCGTGGGATCGCCGTGTTGGGCCTGCCGTGGTGGCTGCGGGCGAGCTGCCCCGGCGGCCGGCTCAGGTGGCTCAGGTGGCTCGGTCAGCTGCCCGGGCCGCCGCTGCCGAAGGAGCCGCTGGAGCCGGGCTTCCAGCGCGGGCGGGTCTGCTCCTCGCTGCGTCTGCTGCCGGCGGAACCCAGGTCGTGCGGGGTGAGGCGCCTGCCGGTCTCCTCCGCGCGGGGGACCTCGTCCGGTTCGCGCCGATGCCGGGTCTCGTGGACGGGCCCGGAGCCCGGAAGCGTCGGGTGGCACCGTACCGGCGCCGGCACCCGTTTCGCCGCGCCGCCCGCCCCACGGCCGTGCAGCCCCCGCAACACCACCACCCCACGCACCGCACTCCTGCCACCACTTCAACCCGCGCCACCTCAGGCTTCGCCCTCGCCGTCACCATCCCCCCGTGCCGCCCGTGCCGCCCGTTCGACGTCTGCCTCGACCTCGGGGCGTGGCCGTCCCTCGTCGGTCGCGTACTCGTTGAGGGCGGCCTGCAGATCGCGGGCCAGGTCGCGCCAGGCCCGCAACGCCGTCTCGTAGGTCTCGCTCTGCTCACCGGTCCACCGGACCTGGGCGGGCGGCCCATAGCTCTCGCGCAGCTGTTCGACCCTGGCGTGCGCCTCGTTGGCCGCGCGCTGCTTCGCCACGAGCTCTTCGAAGGTGTGTGACACAGCCAAGGACCCTAAGCGCGACGGAGTCACGCGGCCGCCGCGACCTGCCGTGACCGGTGCCCGGCGCACCCGTGTGGCGGGTGCCGGAGACCGCCCGCCGCCTCCGGCGTCTCACGGCTCCAGGATGATCTCGGCCCACACCTGTTTGCCACCGCTGACCGGCAGCGTGCCCCACGCCGCCGACACCGCCTCGACGAGCAGGATGCCGCGGCCGCCGGTGGCCTCCCAGCCGATGTTCGTCGGCTTGACCGGGGTCCGCGGCGAGGTGTCGGTGACCGCGATCCGCAGCCGGTGGCCGACGAGGGTCAGCCCGAGGCGGACCTGCCCGTCGGTGTGCACGAGCGCGTTGGTGACCAGCTCGGAGACCACCAGGAGCACGGTGTCCATCTGCTCCGTCGCGCCCCAGGCCCGCAGAGTGCGCCGGGTGAAGCGGCGGGCGTGCCGGGCGGCCTCCGGCACCCGCCACACCGTCCAGGTCTCCCTGAGCGGGCACACGTCCATGCCGTCGTAGCGCATCAGAAGCAGTGCGATGTCGTCGCTGCGGCCGGCGTTGTGCAGCAGGGCGTCGGCGACCAGGCCGAGGTGGGCGGGATCGCTGGCGGCCAGTCCGCGGGCGAGCCGGTCCATGCCGTCGTCGATGTCGGCCCCGGCGGACTCCACGAGACCGTCCGTGATCAGGGTGAGCACGCTGCCGGGGCGGAGCCGCAGCGGGGTCATCGGGAAGTCGGCCTGGGTCGTCACGCCGAGCGGCGGGCCGCCCTCCGCCTCCACGATCTCGACGTTGCCGTCCGGGTGGCGCAGGGCCGGGGGGAGGTGACCGGCACGCACGCACCAGGCGCTGCCGACCTCCATGTCGACGTCGACGTAGGCGCAGGTGGCGAACAGGTCCGTCTCCATGTCCAGCAGGAGGCGGTTGGCGTGGGAGACGACCACGTCCGGCGGGTGTCCCTCGGCGGCGTAGGCGCGCAGCGCGGTGCGCATCTGGCCCATCAGCGTGGCGGCGCCCGCGCTGTGCCCCTGCACGTCGCCGATGACGAGGGCGACGTGGTGGTCGGGCAGCGGGATCACGTCGTACCAGTCGCCGCCGACCTCCAGACCGGCCGTGGCGGGCAGGTAGCGGGCGACGGCCTCGCCACCGGGCAGCTTCGGCAGCCGGCGGGGCAGCAGGGTGCGCTGCAGCATGCCGACGAGTTCGTGCTCGGCGTCGAAGGCATGGGCGCGCAACAGGGCCTGGCCGGCCAGGCCCGCGGACGCGGTGAGCAGGGCCCGCTCGTCGGGGCTGAAGTCGTGCGGGCGGTCCCAGCCGATCAGGCAGGCGCCCGCCGTCCGCCCGCCCGCAGGCAGCGGCAGCACCGCGAGGCCGCCGGGGCCGACCTCGGCGAGGGCCGGTTCCAGGACAGTGCCCGCGGGCCAGATCTGGGCACGCCCCTCCCGGAGGGCCGCGGCGAGGGTGGGCATGGCCCGCACCGGCGCGTCGGGCCATTCGGTGCGCCACTCCCGGCGCCACAGCTCGGGCCAGGCCTCCGGTTCGGGCGGGTCCAGGACGGTGACGACGAGCCGGTCGCCCTCCAGCTCGGCGAGCGCGATCCGGTCGGCCTGCAGGGGCTTGCGCAGGGCGGTCACGACGGCCTGACTGACGTCCTTGACCGTGCCCGCGGTCGCCAGCGCGGAAGCCAGCCGCTGCACACGGGTCACATCGGTCACCCCGTGGCGCAGCGTGGAGGCGTCGGCGACGGTGCCGACCAGGCGGGCGGGGCGGCCCTCGCCGCCCGGCAGCAGCCGGCCGCGCAGCCGCAGCCACCGCTGCGGGCCGGCGGGCCGGAGGATGCGGAACTCCAGTTCGCGCTCGCCGATGGACATGTGGTCGGCCTCGACCACGGACATCAGCGACGGCAGGTCCTCGGGGACGGTCTGCGCGAGCAGGGTCTCGACCTTGCCGTCGAAGCCGGCGCGGTCGAGTCCGAACAGGGCGAGGATGTCGTCCCCCACCTCGACCCGCCCGGAGTCCATGGCGAGGCTGAACGCGCTGGGCGGCAGCTCCTCGCCCTGGACGGTCTCGACGGGCGCCGGGCAGGCGACGGCCCGCGCGATCAGTTCGAGGCACTCGCGGTCCTCGGTGTCGAAGCCGCCCGGGCTCTCGGTGACCGCGAGCAGACAGCCGCCGTCCTCGCCGCGCAGCGGCAGCGCGGCCACGAAGACGTCCCCAGTGGGCATCCGCCGGTACTCGGCGCACCCGGCGAGCTCGTCCGGCCCGAGCCAGAGGGGGTGCCCGGCGCGGCCGGCGTCCGCCATCGGCGACCGCCCCGACAGGGCGTAGGTGTCGCGCACCCCGTACAGCGCTCTGGGGACACCCACGGCCTCCGCCAGGCAGAACGTGTCGCCGCGCTCGCCGCGGGTGTACACGGCCGCGAACGTGGCGCCGGTGAAGACCAGGGCCTGTTCCAGGACGCGGCGCGGCCGCCCCGGGTCGGGGGGCTCGGCAGCGAGCGTCTTGAGGGCAAGTTCGGCCCGCACAGTACGTGTTCCGCGTGCCGTAGCGCCCTCACTGACCACGTTGGCCATTACAGCGCGTATCGGCGGTGTGCGCAGCCCCTGTGACGCTCCTGTGCGGCCCGGTCACAGCCGGTGCTCGAAACGGTTCGAACATGTCTTGACCCGTGCGTTCCGCACGGCGACCTGGTGACAGGCGTGACTGTCGGCGGGTCGGCCCCGCTGGGAAGCTCGGTGCCGACCAGGAGGGGGACGGACATGGACCAGCGCTACGAGGTGTACGCGCTCGCCGACCGGCACTTCTACGACACGCCGGACCGGTTCTCCGCAGGCGGGCACGACGCCGCACCCCGGTACGAGACGGCGCGGCGCCCGGTGCCCGAGGGATGGAAGGCGACGCGGATCGGCGACTGGCTGACGCTGACCCCGCTCGGCCCGGACGGGCGGCCGGAACCGGGTCCGGCGCAGGGGTGGAAGATCCACGCCTCGGCCACCGCGACGAACGCGGAGCGGATCGCCGCCCTCGTGTGGGACTACTGCGTGCCGCGCCGGATCCCGTTCAAGTTCGTTCCCGGACCGCATCTGCTGCATCTGCGCAACACCAAGTACGCCGCCCGCGACGGCAGCGGCAAGTTCGCCACCGTCTACCCGGCCGACGAGGAGCAGCTCCACGTGGTGCTGCGAGAGCTTGGCGCACTGCTGGAGGGCTTCGAGGGGCCGTACATCCTGACCGACCTGCGCTGGTGCGACGGCCCGCTCTATGTCCGCTACGGCGCGTTCGCGCGCACCTTCGTCGTCGACGAGCGCGGCTCGCTCGTGCCCGCGGTGCGCGACGGCGAGGGGCGGCTGGTGCCGGACCGGCGGACGCCGTCCTTCCAGGTCCCGGACTGGGTGACGCTGCCGTCCTTTCTCCAGCCGCATCTGGCCGCGCGTAACAGCACCACGGTCGGCGAGCTGCCGTACCGCATCGAAAAAGCGCTGCACTTCTCCAACGGCGGCGGGGTCTACGCGGGCACCGACACCCGCGACGGGCGCCGCGTGGTGCTGAAGGAGGGACGCCCGCACGCGGGGCTCGCGGCCGACGGTGCGGATGCCATCGCCCGGCTGGAGCGGGAGAAGGAGGCGCTGGAGCGGGTCGCCGCAACCGGGGTCGCGCCGGAGGTGCGGGACTGGTTCACCCTCGGCGACCACCGCTTCCTGGTCATGGACTTCCTGGAGGGGCGCCCGCTCAACTCCTACCTCGCCGAGCGGCACCCGCTGCTCACCACCGACCCGGATCCCGAGGCGGTCGCCGCCTACACTCAGTGGGCGGTGCGCATCCACCGGGCGGTGGAACGGGCCGTCGAGGCGGTGCACGCGCGCGGGATCGTCTTCAACGACCTGCATGTGTTCAACATCATGGTCGCCCCCGACGACGAGTCGGTGTTCCTCCTCGACTTCGAGGCCGCGGCCCCGGCCGAGGAGAACGGCCGCCAGGTCGTCGCCCACCCCGGCTTCTTCGCCCCGCCGGACCGCCGGGGCAAAGACGTGGACCACTACGCGCTGGCCTGTCTGCGGCTCGCCCTGTTCCTGCCGGTGACGACGCTGTTCGTGATCGACCGCGGCAAGGCGGCCCACCTGGCGCAGGTCATCGCCGAGCAGTTCCCGGACGTACCGCCGGCGTTCCTCGACGAGGCGGTCACCGAGATCACGCGCGACACGGCGCCCCCGGCCGGGGGCGTGAGCGGCGGGCCCCGGCCGGGCCCGTCCGCCGCCGTCTCGCTGGTGGATCCGGCCGATTGGCCCTACAGCCGCGACTCGATGGTCAAGGCGATCCTCACCTCGGCCACCCCGGAGCGTGAGGACCGGCTCTTCCCCGGCGACATCACCCAGTTCTCCGACGGCGGCGGACTCGGTCTCGCGCACGGCGCGGCCGGAGTGCTGTACGCGCTGGAGCGGTCCGGCGCCGAACGCTACGAGGAAGGCGAACGCTGGCTCCTCGCCCGCACCGCCCCGGCGCCGGTCGGCACTCCGCTCGGCCTGTACGACGGTCTCGCGGGCGTCGCCCATGTCCTGGACCGGCTCGGGCACCGGCAGCGCGCGCTGGACCTGGTCGGCTGCATTCTGCGGGAGCGATGGCAAAAGCTCTCCTCCGACCTGCACGGCGGGCTCGCCGGGCTGGGCCTGGTCCTCGGCGACCTGGCGCGTACGACGGGCGAGCCGGAGTTGCGGGAGCGGGCCGCCGAGGCCGCACACCTCCTGGTACGGCGGTTGGCCGAGCCGCTGCCCGACGCCTCCCGGCGGCGGGCCGGGCTGCTGCGGGGCGCGAGCGGGACCGCCCTGTTCCTGCTGCGGCAGTACGAGTGGACCCGCGAGCGGGAACTGCTGGATGCGGCCGCCGTCGCCCTGCGCCGCGACCTGGAGCGCTGTGTCGTCCAGAAGAACGGCGCGCTGGAGGTCGACGAGGGCTGGCGGACCATGCCGTACGTCGGAGACGGCAGCGCGGGGGTCGGGATGGTGCTCGACGACTATCTCGCGCACGCCCCCGACGAGCAGTTCGATCAGGCCCGCGCCGGGATCCTCACCGCCGCCTCCTCCCGCTTCTACGCGCAGCCCGGCCTCTTCCAGGGCCGCGCCGGGATGATTCTGCACCTCAGCCGCACCACCGTGCCGGGCGCGACCGCGCGGCGGCTCGCCGAACAGGTCGCCGCCCTCGGCTGGTACGCGATGGCGTACCAGGGCCAGCTGGCCTTCCCCGGCCACCAGATGATGCGGCTGTCGATGGACCTCGCCACCGGAACGGCCGGATGTCTGCTCGCGCTCGCGGCGGCACTCGAGGGCGAGGCCGAGGCCCAGCTGCCGTTCCTGCCGCCGCACGGGCGGCCCTCACCACGCGGCTCCGCAACCTGACGGAGTCGTGACACAACCCCCGTCCCCATCAAGGGAATCAAAAGAAAGGACACGTCATGGCCCTTCTCGACCTGCAGACGATGGAGTCCGACGACTACACCCACGGCGGCGGCAGCACGCTCAGCCTGCTGTCCTGCGTCAGCGCGGCGAGCGCGACGCTCTGTCTCTGACGAGAGTCCGTAAACGGCTCCGGGCGGCCCCTCCCTGCTCGGGAGGGGCCGCCCGGAGCCCGTTCCGCGCCACGATGCGAGGCCGCAGCCGTATGACGACGACCGCCGACGCCGGCCCGGTGGCCGCAGGCGCCCTGCTCCGCTCCGCCGCCCGGTACAGCGGGGCGCGCTGCCTTGCCCTGAGCCTGGTGAGCACGGCCGCCACCGGAACCGGGCTGTTGCTGCCGGCCGCACTGGGCAGGACCCTGGACCTGCTGATCGCGCACGCCCCTGCTGCCCGCTGGACGCTGTCCTGTGCCGGACTGGTCCTGCTGCTCGCCCTGCTCGACATGGCCGAGGCCCTGCTCGACGGCACCACCACCGCACGGACCACCGCGTGGCTGCGCCGCCTCCTGACCGGGCACGTGCTCGCGCTGGGCCCCCGGGCCACCGCCCGCTTCGGCCCCGGAGAATTGGTCGCCCGCCTCGTCGGCTCCGCCGCCCAGGCCGGGACGGCGCCCGCCGCTCTCGCCGCATCGCTCGCCGCCCTCGTCGGCCCAGTAGGGGGCGTGGTGGCGCTCGGCCTCATCGACCCCTGGCTCGCGGCCGTCTTCCTGGCCGGGGCGCCGGTCCTCGCCCTGCTGCTGCGGGCCTTCGCCCGGGATTCGGCACAGTGCGTCGCGCGCTACCAGCACACGCAGGGCCGGATCGCCTCGGCGCTCGCCGAGGCCGTCGGCGGGGCCCGCACCATCCGTGCGGCCGGCACCGCGGACCGGGAGACGGCACGGATCCTGCGGCCACTGCCCGAGCTGTCCCGGGCCGGGCAGGCCATGTGGCGGGCGCAGGGACGCGCCGCCGCGCGGGCCGTCGCGACGGCGCCGCTGCTGCAGTTGGGGGTCGTCGCCGTGGCGGGACTGCTGCTCGTCCGGCACCGGCTGTCGGTGGGAGAAGTGCTCGCCGCCTCCCGCTACGCGGTCCTCGCCACCGGCGTCGGCGTGCTGGTCGGTCAGCTCGCGACACTGGTGCGGGCCCGCGCGGCGGCCGGACGCCTCGGCGAGGTGCTGGCCGAGCCCGCGCCCGGCCACGGCGGCCGGCGGCTGCCGCCGGGCCCCGGGCAGCTGGAGCTGCGCCGGGTGACCGCCCGCCGCGGTGGCCGGACCGTGCTGGACGGTGTCGACCTCGTCGTGCCGGGCGGCACGACGCTCGCCGTGGTCGGCCGGTCGGGTGCGGGCAAGTCGCTGCTGGCCGCCGTGGCCGGGCGCCTGGCCGACCCCGACTCCGGGGAGGTGTCGCTGGACGGTGTGCCGCTGCCCGAGCTGGCCCACGACGAACTGCGGCGCGCGGTGGGCTATGCCTTCGAGCGCCCGGCCCTGTTCGGCACCACGATCGAGGACACGATCGGATTCGGCCTGTCCGAGCCCTCTCCCGACCGGGTACGCGAGGCAGCCCGCCTCGCCTGCGCGGACGCCTTCGTCAGGCGCCTCCCGCACGGCTACGCGACCGCCTGCGAGGACGCGCCACGCTCCGGGGGCGAGTCCCAACGCCTGGGCCTGGCCCGCGCGTTCGCGCACGGGGGCCGCCTGCTCGTCCTGGACGACGCGCTCTCCAGCCTCGACACGGTCACCGAGCATCACATCGCCCGGGCCCTGCTGACGGGCGACGCCTCCTGCACGCGCCTGCTCATCGCCCACCGCGCGGCGACGGCGGCCCGCGCCGACACGGTGGCCTGGCTGGAGGCGGGCCGGATCCGAGCGGTGGGTCCGCACACCCGGCTGTGGAAAGACCCGGCGTACCGGCAGGTGTTCGGGGAGACCTCGGAGACGACCTGGGGGGAGGCGGCGGAGGGCACGAAGACCACGGAGAGCGCGGAGAGCGCGGAGAGCGCGGAGAGCGCGGAGAGCGCGGAAACAGCCGACATGGAGGAGCACGCGCCCGATCCGCGCGGCAGGATCAACGCGGCCGACACGCCCGGCAGCAGCCACCCCACCACCGACGCGGACGGCAGCAGCCATCCCGCCGTTGGCACGCCCGGCAGCAGCCACCGCCCGACGGGCGCGGCACAGGAGGAGCGGCGGTGACGGCGCCGGGGCTCGGCCGGCGGGGGCTTCGGTTTCTGCGGGGGCGGTGGCGGGTCGTCCTGGGGCTGGGCGGTTGGTCCCTGCTGGAGGTGGTGCAGACCTTCCTGCTGGGCTACGCGCCTGCCCGGGCCCTGGACGAGGGCTTCCTGGCCGGGCGTGCGCAGGCCGGTCTCGGGTGGCTGGCGGTGGCCGGACTCGGTGTGCTGGTCGGGGCGTACGGGACCGGGCGGGTGTACGGGGCGGTCGCCGCGCTGGTCGAGCCGCTCAGGGACCGGCTCGTGGAGCGGGTGGTCGCGCGCGGGGTGCGGGAGGCGGACGGCGGGGCGCTGTCCGGGCTCACCCAGCAGGTGGAGATCGCGCGGGACACCTTCGCCGGCGTGGTGATGGTCTCCCGGTCCTTCCTGGTAGCCGCCGTGGGCGCCCTGGTCGGCCTGTTCTCGCTGGCCCCGCTGCTTCTGCTGGTCGTCGCGCCCCCGCTGGTCGCCGGTGTGGCCCTGTTCGCGGCGACGCTGCGGCCCCTGGCCCGGCGCCAGGAGGCGTACCTCTGCGCGGACGAGGCGCTCGCCGGCCGGCTGGGCGAGGTGTGCCCGGGGCTGCGCGACGTGACGGCGGCCGGGGCGGAGGCCCGGGTCGCCGCCGATGTCGGGGAGGGCGTCGAGGCCGAGCGGCGGGCGGCGGGTGCGCTGGCCCGGTGGGGCGTCGTGCGGGTGGCGTCCCTGGCGGTGGGCGGGCAGCTGCCGATCGTGCTGCTGCTGGCCACCGCTCCCTGGCTGCTCGCCCGCGGCGTCACCCCCGGCGCCCTGGTCGGCGCCCTCGCCTACGTCACCCAGTCCCTCCTGCCCGCGCTGCAGAACCTGATCCACGGCCTGGGCACCGGCGGCTCCCGCCTCACCGTCGTCCTCCGCCGCCTCACCCCGGACGACGAACCACCCACCACCACGGCCGACCCGCCGGAGCCCCAGCCGGACGAGCGGGCAGCTGCGACCGCCGTCCCAGGCCCAGCGCCGATCGGGCCGGAAGCCGCATCGGTACCGCCGCCGCCCGCCCGGCCGGACCCGGCCGTTCCCACCGCGACGACCACACCGCACCCCGCCTCCGGCTCACTCTCCGGCTCACCCTCCCCCTCCCCCTGCCCCTCACCGTCCACTTCCGCCTCCCCCGCACCCGCCCTCGCCGTCTCCGCCGTCTCCTTCGCCTACGGCCCGCACAGCGAGCCCGTCGTCCGCGACCTCTGCCTCGAACTCCCGCAGGGCTCCCACCTGGCCGTCGTGGGGCCGAGCGGGATCGGGAAGTCCACGCTCACGGCTCTGGTCGCCGGGCTGCTGCGTCCCGCGCGCGGGGAGATCCGGGTGTGCGGGTGGCCCGTGCCGGGTGCCGGGGCCGCCTCGCGGCGGGTGCTGATCCCGCAGGAGGCGTACGTTTTCTCCGGCACGCTCGCCGAGAACCTCGCCCACCTCCGGCCGGATCTCGTGCCCGAGGCGGAGCTGCTGGCGGCCGCCGACGCGGTGGGACTCGCCCCGCTCCTCCATCTGCTCGGCGGACCCGGCGCCCGGCTGGACCCCGCTGCCCTGTCGGCCGGCGAGCGGCAGCTGATCGCGCTGACCCGGGCGTATCTGTCGTACGCCCCGCTCGCCCTGCTCGACGAGGCCACCTGCCATCTGGACGCCGAGGCGGAGGCCCGCGCGGAGCGCGCCTTCGCGGCGCGGCCGGGCGGCACCCTGGTCGTCGTGGCGCACCGCATCAGCTCGGCGCGCCGCGCGGCGCGGATCCTGGTCATGGACGGCCGGGAGACGGCGTACGGAACGCACGAGGAGCTGCTGCGCGGCTGCCCGCTGTATGGGGAACTGGTCGGCGGCTGGACCCACCCGGCGTCACACCCATCCCTCCCCCTGGGAGATACGGATGGCGTCGATCCGGTTGCGGGCCCCGGTCTTGCGGGTGATGGCCGCCATGTAGTTGCGCACGGTTCCGTGGGACAGGTGCAGGCTTCCGGCTATCTCCGCGACGGAGGCTCCCTCCGCGGCCAGGGACAACACGCTCAGTTCTCTGCGGGTCAGCGGCATCTCGGCGGCCTTGACGAAGCCGAAGCCGAGTGAGTCGTCGACGAAACGTTCCCCCTGGGCGACGCGCCGTATACCGCGCACCAGCCGGTCGGGCGAGCCCTTCTTGTCGACATAGCCGAGCGCTCCCGCCTCGATGGCCCGCCGCAGCAGGCCCGGGCGGTCGGCGGTGGCCAGCACGAGTAAGCGCGGGGGCGTCGAACCCGTGCCGCGCGGGCACAGCTCGCCCAGCGGCGGCAGCCCGTAGGCCTCCGCACACTCGAGGTCCGCGGCGCACACGTCCGGCCGTACGGACCGCACCCGCCCCGGCGCGCTGCGCCACGGCGCGTCGTACACGCCCAGGTCCGGCTCGCCGCGGAGCCACTCCGCGAGAACCGATCGCACCAGACACCCGTCGTGCACCAGTAGTACCCGGATCACTGCCCACCCCTTCGGCTTGCCCGCCGCTGTTGACCGTTCATGGTGTTGAGCGCGTGCCCATTGTTGGCGCGCCCGATCGTCCCCGGGCGCGAAGAACCGGCCAACAGGGTGCGCGGGGGCGCACGCGCGGCGCCCGTACCCCGCCGCACGCTTCGAGTGGGGGGGCATGGCCCGAGGCAGGGGGGGTACACGATGTCTTTTCACCGTGCCCTGGCCACGGACATGCCCGTGCCGAGCCGGGATCCGGACCGCACGGTGCCGCCAGCTCGCCGTGCGCGCCCGCCCGCCAGGGGGGAGCCTTTATCCCTGAGACCAGTCGCACGGCCGTGCGAGGAGGTGGTCGGGTGTCCGACGGGCGGACTTCCGGGCAGCCCCGGACGGCCACCGGCCGGCCGGTGGCCCGGCCGCTGCTGTCCCTGGTGCTGGCCACCCTGCTGGAGGAAGTCCACGCGCACTCCGGTGCCGTGTACCTGCTGGCCCCCGACCAGCCCGTACTGGAAATGGCCGTGATGGCGGGCATGCCCCGGGCCTTCGCCGCGCCGTGGGAGCGGGTGGGGTTGAGCGCGCCGATCCCGGTCGCCGAGGCGGTCCGTGAGCGGAGGCTGATCTGGGTCGGCGGCGAGGAGGAGATGGCACGCCTCTACCCGCGGATCGCGGTGGTCCTGCCCTACCCGTTCGCGCTCGCCGCCCTCCCCGTGGCGAGCGCGACCACCGCGTACGGCGCGGTCTTCGTCACCTGGCCCGCTTCCCATCCGCCGGTGCTGGCCGACTGGGAGCGGGAGCATCTGACCACGGCCTGCGACCGGCTCACGGCGCGGCTGGAGCGGGCCGCCACGCAGGGTCGCCCGGTGTTCCCGGAGCCCGATCTGCTCGCCGCGCCGCCCGCGGGCGGAGTGACCGGCACGCTCGGCTCGGCCGAGGCGGCACGCCTGGTGGCGCGGCTGCCGTACGGACTGGTCTCGCTCGACCTGCACGGCCGGGTCTCCTTCGCCAACGCGGCCGCCGCCGACCTGCTCGGCCTGCCCGTGGGCGAACTGCTCGGCACCCGGCTGTGGGCATCGGTGCCGTGGCTCAACGACCCGATGTACGAGGATCGTTACCGGGCGGCGCTGATCAGCCAGCACGTCGCCTCGTTCGTGGCCCTGCGTCCGCCCGGCGACTGGCTCTCGTTCCGCATGTATCCGAGCACCACCGGGTTGAGCGTGCGCATCAGCCGGGCCCGTGCGGTCGCGGAGATGGGCCGGGCCGGGCCGGTCCCCGGGCCGGGGCCCTCCAACCTGGTGACCATCTCCCACGTCCTGAGCCTGGCCGGTGCGCTGACCGAGGCGGTCGGTGTGCAGGACGTGGTACAGCTGGTCGCGGACGAGATCGCTCCGGCCGCCGGCAGCCAGGCGCTGGTCATCCTCGGCTCGCAGTCCGGCCGGCTGCACGTGCTGGGGCACCGTGGCTATCCGGACCGTGAGGTGGTCGAGCGGCTCCACGGGATCCCGCTGACCGCGCAGACACCGGGCGCCCATGTGCTGTCCACCGGGGTGCCGGCCTTCTTCGACTCCGCGGAGCAGCTGGAGCGGCTGTATCCGGCGCGGCACACGGCCCAGGACAGCTTCGCCGCCTGGGCCTATCTGCCGCTCATCGCGTCCGGGCGCCCGGTGGGCACCTGTGTGCTCGCCTACGCCGATCCGCACCCCTTCCCCGCGGACGAGCGGGCCGTCCTGACGAGCCTCGGCGGGCTGATCGCGCAGGCCCTGGAGCGCGCCCGGCTCTACGACGCCAAGCACCGGCTCGCGCACGGTCTGCAGCAGGCGTTGCTCCCGCACACGCTGCCACCGCTGTCCGGATTCGACGCGGCCGCCCGCTATCTGCCGGCCACTCAGGGCATGGAGATCGGCGGCGACTTCTACGACCTGGTGCCCACCCGGCCGACGGCGGCCGCCGTGATCGGGGACGTACAGGGGCACAACGTGACCGCGGCCGGGCTGATGGGGCAACTGCGCACCGCCGTCCGCGCGTACACGACCGTCGGCCAGGAGCCGCAGGAGGTCATGCGCAGCACCAACCGGCTGATGATCGACCTCGGCGTCGAGCTGTTCGCCAGCTGCCTGTACCTGTGGCTCGATCCGGCGAACCAGTGTGCCGTGATGTCCCGCGCGGGACATCCGCCGCCGCTGCTCAGGCGGCCGGACGGACGGGTGCGCGTTCTCGACCTGGCCGGGGGGCCGCTGCTGGGCATCGACGCGGCGGCGACCTATCCGACGACCCGGGTGGACCTCTCGGCCGGATCCGTGCTCGTCCTGTACACCGACGGGCTGGTCGAGTCGCCCGGTGTGGACATAGAGGAGGCACTCGCGGAACTGAGCCGACGGCTCGCCGAGGCCGGGGACGCTCCCCTCGACCGGCTGGCCGACTGCCTCGTACGGCACAGCGCGGCGGCGCGGGAGCGGGTCGACGACGTGGCGGTGCTGCTGTTGCGGGCCCGTGGGGACGACTGAGAGCCGGCGGACGCAGGGGGCCGCCCTCGGCGGCGCCCGGGAGGGAACGGCGGGCGGCGGAGGGAACGACAAGCGGTCCGACCCTCCCGCCGCAGGAACGACAGAGCGGTCCGACCCTCCCACGGCAGGAACGACAAGCGGTCCGCCCCTCCCGCCGCAGGAACGACAGAGCGGTCCGACCCTCCCGCCGGAGGGCCGGACCGGTCCACTGGCCGACCGGAACCGCTGGTGAGGCCGGTCAGTGGTGTGAAGTGAGCCGGGGAGCGGCGGGGAGTGGGCCGCGACCGGCTCCGGGTGGGCCGGTCACCGGCTCACGGCCTGGCGCTCAGTTGCTCTGGGTGAGCCCGGAGCCGTCGGACGCACCGGCGCCCGACTGGTCGCCGGCACCGGACTGACCGCCGGGAGCCGCGGTCCCCGCGCCGGACTGGTCACCCGGGTTCGCCGTGCCGGCGCCGGACTGGTCACCCGGGTTGGCCGTCCCGGCACCGCTCTGGTCGCCCGGGTTCGCCGTGCCCGCGCCGGACTGGTCACCGGGGTTCGCCGTGCCCGCGCCGGACTGGTCGCCCGGGTTGGCCGTCCCGGCACCGCTCTGGCCACCGCCCGCCTGCTGGCCACCGGCCTGCTGACCGCCACCGGCCTGGCCGCCGGCACCGTTGTCGCCGAGGGTCGCGCCGGTCGCCTGGAGCGCGGCGGTGACCGGCTGGAAGAAGGTCTCACCGCCCTGGGTGCAGTCGCCGCTGCCACCCGAGGTGAGGCCGACGGCGCCGCCGTCCTGGGTGAACAGGGAGCCGCCGCTGTCGCCCGCCTCGGCACAGACGTTGGTCTGGATGAGGCCGTTGACGGTGTCGACGCCGCCCGGGTTGGTCTCGCTCTGGAAGTTCACGGTGGCGTCGAGTCCGGTGACGGTGCCGTTGTGCAGACCGGTGGTGCTGCCCATCCGGAAGACCGTCTCGCCGACGGTGGCGTCGGCGGCCTTGGTGATCTGAACGGTCTGCCCGTTGCCGGCGTTGACCTCGCTGGGCGCCTGGGTCTTGGGGTCGTTGTACTTGACCAGGGAGAAGTCGTTGCCGGGGAATTTGGCCTGGTCGACCGTGGCGATCGGCTGGCCGTTCTGGGAGTCGGACCACTGCTTGGCCGCGACGCCGCAGTGTCCTGCGGTCAGGAAGGCGGGGCTGCCGTCACTGGCCTTGACGTTGAAGCCGAGCGAGCAGCGGACCGAACCGGCGCCCGCCTGGGCGAAGATGGCGTCGCCGCCCGACACGAAGGTCTTGAAGGTGCCGGCCGACTTCTTGAGCGTCGCCATGCCGGAGCCCAGGCCCTGCACCGTGGACTGGAGTCTGTTCCACTTGGCGCCGGTGACCGTGCTGTCGGCGGTGACCACGACCTTGTTCGTGCGCGGGTCAACCGCCCACGAGGTGCCCGGGATGGTGGCCTTGGTCTTCAGGGTCCGTGCGGCCGACTTGAGGTCGGCGGTGCTGTTGTTCACCTTGCGGATGGCCGCGCCCGCCTCCTTGGCCTTCACGACCACCTTGTTGTTGTCGCCGCCCACCACGTTCACGACGAGCTGCTGCTTGGCGCTGTCGTAGTACGAGCCGGCGAAGGCGTCGCCGAGACTCTTGGCGAGCTGCGCGGCGAGGTCCGAGGCATCCGTCGCCTTGAGGGTCTTGGGGGTGGCGTTGTCCGCCGCGCCGTCCTGGGAGGCGTTCGCGTTCGGGAGCAGCATGGCCGCCGCGCCGAGCGCCACCACACCGCCTGCCGCTATCGCGGCCTTGCGCTTCGGAATTCGCTTGTGACTCAAACTTCTCGACCTCCTGGGGACGGGGTCTGCGCCGCCGTCCGGCAGCTGGATCCGATGCCGTCGAGCGGCAGCTGGTTGGGGACACCTGGATGGCCGTTGGTACGCACACGACAGGCGGGGCGTTCAATTCCGTTTGCCAACTGGCCCCGGGACACGCCGAATCGGCCAACTCGCCGGCCCCGTCGGCAGGCGCCGGGAACAATCCCCCGTATGACGATGACCAGCACCGAAGCCGACATGATCCTCACCGACAACTTCGCCCCGTGGGTCCTCGAACTCGGCCTCGCCGTCGAAGCCCTGGGCCCGGACCGCGCGACCCTGCGACTGCCCTGGTCGGCGCGGCTGGCGCGGGAGGGCGGCGGGCTGTCGGGGCAGGCCCTGATGGCGGCCGCCGACACGGCGACCGTCCTCGCGGTCTCGGCCGCGCGCGGCGGCTACGGCCCGATGACGACGGTGCAGCAGTCGACGTCCTTCCAGCGGGCGGTGACCGGTTCGGATGTCCTGATCGAAGCGGTCGTGACCAAGCTGGGCCGCCGCACGGCGTTCGCCGACATCACGATGACGGACGGGACTTCGGGTGAACTCGCGGCCCGGGCGAGCACGGTCTACGCCTTGCTGGGCTGACACGTTCCGCAAGCGGTCGGCAACGGTCCGTCGCGGTCGCCGAGTTCAATCCCGGCTTCAGCGAATCTGCACATTGAATGCTCAACCAAGTCACCGGGCGCGGCGGATCTGCACAACCGCGCGCCCCCGCCCACGCCTTAAGCGCGGAGTGCCGGATTCGCCCCGGCGCCCGCAAGAGGCCGGGTGGGCCGATGCCGTGCCGGGCTGTGAAGAAGTCGCCGACATGCGGTGCGCGCGCCTGCACGGATGGGGGTCACGGGGAGACAAGTGCCCTGGTGAGGGGCCTGGTTGATTGGATACGGCACGCCGCCCCGTGCTTTGATCCATCGCATCGCGGGGCCCCGCCGGGTGGTTCGGAAACGTGCGTCCGGCGCCCGTGGTCGCGGCCGTCCGTCTGTCCCCAGAGGGGGCCGCTCCCCCTTGTGAAATAGCCATACGAAGGGAAGTTCCATCATGAACTCCACCCCCCAGGTTGAGACCGTCGAGATCTCCGACGCCGACCTCGACAACGTCTCCGGCGGTCTGTCCGTGAACGCGCTCGGCACCGCCACCGGCCTGGTGGACGGCGTTGCCCCGGTGACCGGCCTGGTCGGCACGGGCGTCGGCACCGTCGAGGGTGTGACCGGCCTGAACACCGCCCCGGTCACCGGCCTGATCGCCGGTCTCTGATCGACCGCGTTGCCGCTGAGTCCCGGAACCGTATGCCGGTTCCGGGACTCTCGGATGCCGCAGGAAGTCTCCCGTAGGTCCGCACAGGTGAGGGAAGTCCCGTGCAGTTCCGCCAACAGGCCCTCGCCAAGCTCCAGTCGCCGGAAGAACTCGATCTTCCGGTGCGGCTTGCCCGCCCGCAGGGGTGGCTCGTCCTGTCCGTCACGCTCGTCGCCATGGCGGTCGCCTCCGTGTGGGCGGTGACGGGGTCGGTGGCCTCCACCGTCGGCGCGCAGGCCGTCCTCACCCACGGACAGGGCAGCTATCTCCTGCAGAGCCCGGTCGCGGGCCAGGTCACCGCGGTCCTCGCCAAGGAGGGCGAACTGCTGCCGGCCGACGCGCCCGTGCTGAAGGTCCGTACCGGCCACGGCGAGGAGGCCGTCCGCGCGGTCGCCGCGGGCCGGGTCACCGCTCTGGCCGCCACGATCGGCCAGATCATCCAGACCGGGGCGAACGTCGCCGCCGTCGAGAAGGTCGCCCACACCTCGGACCCGCTGTACGCGACGGTGTACGTCCCCGCCGAGAACGCCGCCTCCGTTCCCGCCGACGCCTCCGTCGACCTGACCCTCGCGTCGGTGCCCACCCAGCGCTACGGCGTGCTGCGCGGCCATGTGAAGTCCGTGGACCGCTCCGCCCAGTCGGCCCAGCAGATCGCCGCGTTCCTCGGCGACAGCCAATTGGGCGAGCAGTTCACCAGGAGGGGTCGGCCGGTCGCCGTGCTCGTACGGCTCGACCGCTCGTCCGCCACGAAGAGCGGCTACCGGTGGTCGTCCGCGGACGGGCCCCCGTACCGGCTCGACTCCATGACCCTGGCCACGGCCTCGATCCGTCTGGCCGACCAGCGTCCCCTCGATTGGCTGCTGCCGTGACCACCGTCCAGGAAACCCGCGGCCGCCGACGCGCCGCCCCGCCCAAGCGCCCGGTGCCCAAGGGGCGGGGGAAGACCGTCCGCACCCCCACCGTGCTCCAGATGGAGGCGGTGGAGTGCGGCGCCGCCTCGCTCGCCATGGTGCTGGGCCACTACGGCCGCCATGTCCCGCTGGAGGAGTTGCGCATCGCCTGCGGCGTCTCCCGGGACGGCTCGCGCGCCAGCAACCTGCTGAAGGCGGCGCGCGGTTACGGCCTGACGGCCAAGGGCATGCAGATGGACACCGCG
The DNA here is from genome assembly GCF_040646295.1 of Streptomyces sp. NPDC046197. Taxonomy (NCBI): domain Bacteria; kingdom Bacillati; phylum Actinomycetota; class Actinomycetes; order Kitasatosporales; family Streptomycetaceae; genus Streptomyces; species Streptomyces sp. NPDC046197. The sequence goes on from NZ_JBEYZY010000008.1 coordinate 174,607, forward strand.
GCCCTGGCCGGGGTGAAGGCGCCCGCCATCCTGTTCTGGGAGTTCAACCACTACGTCGTCTACGACGGGATGGGCCGCCGTCTGGGCCGCCGCGGGGTGTATGTCAACGACCCCGGCAAGGGCCGCCGTTTCGTGCCCATGGAGGACTTCGACACCAGTTTCACGGGCGTGGTCCTGGTGATGGAACCGGGCGAGGGATTCGAGAGGGGCGGTCGCAGACCGGGGATCCTGGGAACCCTGCCGGCCCGGCTGCGCGGCACCGCGGGCACCATGCCCGCGGCGGTGCTGGCGAGCCTGCTGCTGGTCGCGGTCGGCGCGGCGGTGCCCGCGCTGAGCCGCACCTACATCGACATGTTCCTGATCGGCGGTCAGACCTCCCTGCTGGGCGTGCTGTTCGCGTCGATGGCCGCGTGCGTACTGCTCACGGTCGTGCTGACCTGGCTGCAGCAGGCCAACCTGCTGCACGGCCGCATCATCTCCTCGACCCTGTCCAGCGCCCGCTTCCTGCGCCATCTGCTGCGGCTGCCGGTGACGTTCTTCACCCAGCGCAGCCCGGCCGACCTGGTGCAGCGGCTGCAGTCCAACGACCAGGTGGCCGAGACCCTGGCCCGTGACCTCGCGGCCGCGGGCGTGGACGCGGTCGTCGTCGTGCTGTACGCGGTCCTGCTGTACAGCTACGACCCGCAGCTGACGTTCGTCGGCATCGGCGTCGCGCTGCTCAACGTCGTCGCGATGCGGGTCGTCGTACGCCTGCGCGCGACCCGGACCGCGAAACTGCGCGCCGACACCGCCCGGCTCACCAACACCGCCTACACCGGGCTGCAGTTGATCGAGACCATGAAGGCGACCGGCGGCGAGGACGGCTACTTCCGCAAGTGGGCCGGGCAGCACGCCACCACGCTGGAGGAGCAGCAGCGGCTCGGCGTGCCCAGCGCCTGGCTGGGCGTGGTCGCCCCGACGCTCGCCACCCTCAACAGCGCGCTGATCCTGTGGATCGGCGGGATGCGCGCGATCGAGGGCCACATCTCGGTCGGCCTGCTGGTGGCCTTCCAGGCGCTGGTGACCCGCTTCACCGCGCCGCTGACCCGGCTCAACGGCGTGGCGGGCCGCATCCAGGACTTCGCCGCCGACGTGGCCCGGCTCAAGGACGTCGAGAGCTTCCGGACGGACCCGCTCTACGGCCGTCCCGGTGCCGACCGGTCCACACGCCGGCTGCACGGCCATGTCGAGCTGGAGAACATCAGCTTCGGCTACAGCCCCCTGGACAAGCCCCTGCTCACCGGCTTCGACCTGACCGTAGGCCCCGGGCAGCAGGTGGCGCTGGTGGGCGGCTCGGGCAGCGGCAAGTCCACCGTCTCGCGCCTGATCTCGGGCCTGTACACACCCTGGGAGGGCGTCATCCGCATCGACGGCCGGCGTCTGGAGGACATTCCGCGCGGCGCGCTCGCCGCCTCCGTGTCCTTCGTCGACCAGGACGTGTTCCTCTTCGAGGGCACCGTCCGCGACAACGTGGCCCTGTGGGATCCGTCGATCCCGGACGACGCGGTGGTCGAGGCGCTGCGCGACGCCGCCCTGTACGACGCCGTCATGCGGCGCCCGGGCGGCATCCACAGCAGGGTCGAGCAGGACGGACGCAACTTCTCCGGCGGTCAGCGGCAGCGCCTGGAGATCGCCCGGGCGCTGGTGCGCCGGCCCAGCATCCTCGTCCTGGACGAGGTGACGAGCGCGCTGGACGCCGAGACCGAACTGGTGGTCATGGACAACCTGCGGCGGCGCGGCTGCGCCTGTGTGGTGATCGCGCACCGGCTCAGCACCGTGCGCGACAGCGACGAGATCGTCGTACTGCAGCACGGGACCGTGGTGGAACGCGGCCGGCACCACGAGCTGGTGGCGCGCGGTGGCGCCTACGCGGCGCTGGTCAGGGAGCGGTGAGATGACGTCCGTCCACGAGGGACACGACGGCGACCTGGTCCTCGGCGCGCTCGGGACCCTGGGCACGCCGATCGACTGCAGCGGGCTCAACCGGCTGGACCTGGAAGGCCCGCAGGTGCTGTGGCTGGTCGCGGCCGGCGCGGTGGACCTGTTCGCGGTCGACGCGGCGCAGCAGGGCCACTGGCACCACCTCGGCCGGCTGGAGGCCGGCTCGCTGCTGCTCGGCCCGGTCGCGGGCCCGCAGCACACCCTGGTCGCACGGCCGCTGCGCGACTGCGTGGTGCGCCGCATCGGTCTGCGCGAGCTGTACCAGTCGGCCAACACCCAGACCTGGTCGTACGACGAGTACGGCAATCCCCAGTACGTGCCGCCCACGTCCAGCCCGCTGGAGTACGCCCTGGCGCTCGGTGTCGGCCGCAGCCTGTCCGTGCTCTTCCAGGCTCCGATGGCCGACGAGCGGACCGCCGCCCCCACCGACGACGACGTCCTGTGGATGCAGGTGCCGCCCGGCAGTGTGCAGTACGGGGCGCTGTACGGCGCGGAGGCCGCCGCAGACCTGCTGATGGATCCGGCCGTGTGGCAGAGCATGGTCGACCAGCAGTACCGGCTGCTGACCACGCTGGACCGCTGGATCGAGCAGCTGGAGCGGACCCACGAGACCCGCACGGCGGCCGGTATCAAGGCCGGCGAGGCGGTGCGTGCCCAGGCCGACCGCACGCTGCTCGCGTCCATCGGCCGCTCCTCGGCGCGGCGCACCACGGCCGCCGACGCCGACGCCACCTACGCGGCTTGCAGGCTGGTCGCCCGGGCAGCCGGGATCAGCCTCGCCGAACCGGCGCAGAGCGGCACCGAGAGCGACCGCCTCGACCCGGTCGAACGCATCGCGCTGGCCTCCCGGGTGCGCACCCGGGCCGTCCGTCTGGAGGACCGCTGGTGGCGGGAGGACATCGGCCCGTTGGTCGGCCACCGGGCGCTGTCGGGCGCACCAGTCGCACTGCTGTGGCGGCGCGGCGGCTATGTCGCGGTGCATCCGGCCACCGGACGGCAGACGCCGGTCGAGAAGGCGAACGCGGAAGAGTTCGAGCCGCGCGCGGTGATGTTCTACCGCCCGCTGCCCGACCGCGGACCGAGCCTGCTCGGCCTGTTGCGGTTCACCCTGCGCGGTACCGGCGGCGACCTGTTCAACCTGCTGCTCAGTGGCCTGGTGACGGTCGTCGTCGGGGCGCTGGTGCCGGTCGCGACCGGCAAGGTGCTCGGCCAGTACGTGCCGAGGGCCCAGCAAGGGCCGATCGCGCAGGTCTGCCTGGCCGTGATGGTCAGCGGTGTGGTGGCCGCGGCATTCATGCTCCTGGAGAACCTGACCATCCTGCGGCTGGAGGGCCGGATCGAGGCCACCCTCCAACCGGCCGTCTGGGACCGGCTGTTGCGTCTGCCGACGAAGTTCTTCACCGAGCGGTCCACCGGCGAGCTGGCGAGCGCGGCGATGGGCATCAGCGCGATCCGCCGGCTGCTGGCGGGAGTCGGTCCCGTCGTCGCCCAGTCGGTGACGGTGGGTCTCATGAACCTGGTGCTGCTGTTCTGGTACAGCGCGTCCCTGGCGCTGGCGGCGATCGGCATGCTGGTCGTCATCGCCGCTGTGTTCCTGGGGCTCGGCCTGTGGCAGGTGCGCTGGCAGCGGCGGCTGGTGGTGCTCACCAACAAGCTGAACAACCAGGCCTTCCAGACCCTGCGCGGGCTGCCCAAACTGCGGGTGGCGGCCGCCGAGAACTACGCGTACGCCGCCTGGGCGTCCCAGTTCGCGCGCAGCCGCGAGCTGCAGCAGAAGGCCGGCCGCATCAAGAACCTCACCACGGTGATGGGCGCGGTGTACCTGCCGGTGTGCACGCTGCTGATGTTCATGCTGCTGGCGGGCCCGGCCCGCGGTTCGATGTCGGCGGCCGCGTTCCTGACCTTCAACACCTCGGTGACGATGCTGCTGACGTCGGTCACCCAGCTGACCGGCGCGTTCGTCTCGGCGGTGGCGGCGCTGCCGCTGCTGGAGGAGATCAGGCCGGTGCTGGAGGCGGCACCGGAGGTGCGCTCGGCGAGTACCCGGCCGGGACCGCTGTCCGGCGCGATCGAGGCCAGGCGGCTGTCGTTCCGGTACACCGACGACGGGCCCCTGGTCCTCGACGACGTGTCCTTCCAGGTGCGGCCGGGCGAGTTCGTGGCCGTGGTCGGCCCGAGCGGCTGCGGCAAGTCGACGCTGCTCAGGTTGCTGATCGGGTTCGACAAGCCGCTCGCGGGCAGCGTGCTGTACGACGGCCAGGACCTGGCGGCGCTGGACCAGTCCGCCGTGCGCCGGCAGTGCGGGGTCGTCCTGCAGCACGCGCAGCCGTTCACCGGTTCGATCCTGGACGTGATCCGGGGCACCGAGCCGTGCACGCCCGAGGAGGCGATGGCGGCGGCGGAGATGGCCGGGCTGGCCGAGGACATCAAGCGGATGCCGATGGGTCTGCACACCATCGTCTCGGGCAGCGGTGCCGTCTCCGGTGGCCAGCGGCAGCGGCTGATGATCGCCCAGGCGCTGGTGCGGCGCCCGCGGATCCTCTTCTTCGACGAGGCGACCAGCGCCCTCGACAACGACACGCAGCGCACGGTGATCGAGAGCACCCGCAAGCTGAACGCCACGCGCATCGTCATCGCGCACCGCCTGTCCACGGTTCTGGACGCCGACCGCGTCGTCGTGATGGAGGACGGCAAGGTGGCCCAGCAGGGCACGCCCGCCGAACTGCTCGCGGACACCGGCGGGCGCCTGCACGAACTGGTGCGGCGGCAACTGGCCTGAGGGGTCAGCCCAGTCCGGGCACCGGCGCGCCGGAGGGCACTCCGGCCCCGACGTATCGCTCGTAGAACTCCTTCCAGGCCGCGCTTCCCCCGGTGTGCGGCCCTGCGGACCGCTCGCCGCGCGCCTTCGCGTCCAGGGCGGCCAGGCACACCTCCCACCCGGCGGCGTTGCGGGCGGCGGTGTTCTCGGCGCTCAGGACGTCGGTGAGGACGAGGCGGGTGCGGTTGTCCTGGGCCTGCTCCAGATCGAAGCGCACTTCGTCGCCGCCCCACTCGAAGGAGAGGTGCCGGAGCGGGTCCACGGCGAGCACCCGTCCGGTCGACTCCGGCATGTTCGGGTCGCCGGTGAACCTGATCGTGCCGCCGGGACGCAGCTCGATCTCGGCGCGGGAGGGGAACCACTCGGCCAGTTCGCCGGGGTCGGTGACGAAGTGCCACACGCGGTCGGCCGGGTGGGCGAGGACGCGGCTGAAGCGGATGGCGGGGCGGCCGTCGGCCAGCGTCAGACAGGTACCGGTGATCTCGGCGGACATGGGGATCAGTCCTTCGGATGGAGGGTTCCGTGCCGTCGTCCGACCTCGCTCGGACCTGCTCGGCCCGCTCGGACGCACGCCTCCACGATCTCACCCTCTCCGGCGAAACGTTGTCGTTCCGCCGGCCCGGATGTGGTGCCGCGGGCGGTGGCGGCCAAAGGCGGGCCCCGGCGCGCGAAGGCGCAGGAAGCACCACCGCAAGCGGGACGGCGAGCACCGCCGGAACACGCATGGAATCGCAGGGCGGGGTACCCATCGCCGCATGCGAATCAGCGTGGTGGACGTCGGATCGAACACGGTCCGGCTGCTGGTGGCGGACGCGGCGGGCGGCCTGCCGCTGCCGGTCCACACCGCCAAGTGGCGGCTCAGACTGTCCGAGCAGGTCAGACCCGGGGAGGACATCCCGCCGGAGGCCGTGGAACAGCTCGTGCAGGCGGTCGGCGAGGCGAGCCGGGCCGCGACCCGGTGGGGCGCGGCCGGTCCGCCGGCCTTCGCGACCGCCGTGGTGCGCGGTGCCCCGAACCGGCGGGAGGTGCTGCGCACGGTCCGGGCGTGCACCGGGGTCGCGCTGTGCACGCTGCCGGGCGAGGTCGAGGCCGAGCTCACGTTCCTCGGCGCGCGGCGCTGGATGGGCTGGCGGTCCGGCCCGCTCGCCCTGCTCGACATCGGCGGCGGGTCGCTGGAAGTGGCCTTCGGCCGCGGCCGGTTGCCGGACTTCGCGGCCTCGCTGCCGCTAGGAGCGGGACGGCTGACCCGCGAGTTCTTCCCGGACGACGGCCCGCCGTCCCCGGAGCGGCTGAAGGCGCTGCGGCGCAGGATCCGGCACCAACTGCGGGACGTGGCCGCGCGCATTCGCTGGGAGGGGCCGCGCACCGCGGCGGCGACCTCGCGCACCTTCCAGCAGCTGGGACGGCTGTGCGGGGCGGCGCCCGGTCGTCACGGCCCGTTCGTCGAGCGGGAGTTGCGCCGTGCCGAGCTGCGCATGGCGGTGGACCGGCTGGCCACGCTGCCCGCGTCCGAACGCGCCCTGCTGCCGGGCATCTCGGCGCCGCGCGCGGCCCAGAGCCTGGCCGGTGCGCTGGTCGCGCACACGGTGATGAAGCTGACCGGTATGAAGACGGTCGCCATCTGCCCCTGGGCGATTCGCGAGGGGGTTCTGCTGCGGCACATCGAGGACGGGCCGTCCTGGTGGGCGGAGATCTCCCGCCTGGACGAGGAGCCCGCACCCCCGGCCCCGGTGCCGCTGCGCGTCGCGACCGCCACCAGCTGAGCCGGACGTCAGAGACCGCCACCGGCTGCACCGGACGCCAGAGACCGCCACCCAGCTGCACCGGACGCCAGAGACCGCCACCGGCTGAGCCGGACGTCAGAGAGCCGAGAGAGGAGACCACCGTGTCCGACGAGAACGAGGGTTCCGACCGGAACAAGGTGCCCGGCGGGAACGCGCAGCGGCACGACCGCCCGAAGACGGCGTTCGAGGAAGTCCTGCGCGAGGTGGAGGACGCCGAAACGGACGTGGACGACTCCCGGGAGCGGTCCCACCGCGGCGAGGCCGGAGAGGCCATCACCCCCAACGTGGGGGCCCAGGAGCACTCCGAGGGCGACTGACCCGGCAAGAAGTTGACCGGCGCACCTTCCGGGTACCCGGGCCGCATGGAACACGATCGTCGAGGACCCGGGCTGCCCCCCGCCCGGGGGCCGGTCTCCGCAGCCGTGACGGCGTACCTGAGGGACGCCGGCCCGTTGCCCCGCGCCGAGGAGGCCGACCGCGCGACCGCGTACGGCGACGACCTCCAGCTGGCCCTCTACCTGTGCTACGAGCTCCACTACCGCGGCTTCGCGGGCGTCGCCGCACAGCGTGAGTGGGACCCCGACCTGCTGCGGGTCAGGGCCGGGCTGGAGCATCGCTTCCTGTCCGCCCTGCGCGCGGACACGCCCGTCCACGACAGCCTGGACGAGGCGCTCGCGGACCTGCTCGTCGAACCGGTCCGGGGCACGGGTGTCAGCCACTACCTCCGGGACGAGGGCGAGCTGTGGCAGCTGCGCGAGTACGCGGCCCAGCGCTCCCTCTACCACCTCAAGGAGGCCGACCCGCACGCCTGGGTGCTGCCGCGGCTGTGGGGCCGGGCCAAGGCGGCGATGGCGGCGGTGGAGTTCGACGAGTACGGCGGCGGCCGCCCCGACCGCGTCCACGCGCGCCTCTTCGCGGACCTGATGACGGACCTCGGCCTGGACACGGCGTACGGCCGCTACCTGGACGCCGCCTCGGCGGAGCTCCTGGCCACGGTCAACCTGATGTCACTCCTCGGTCTGCACCGCGAGCTGCGCGGCGCGCTGGTGGGTCACTTCGCCGCGGTCGAGATCACCTCCTCCCCCGGCTCCCGGCGTCTTGCCGAGGCGATGCGCCGCACGGGCGCGGGCCCGGCCGCGGAGTTCTTCTACGACGAGCACGTGGAGGCGGACGCCGTGCACGAGCAGGTCGTGCGCCACGACGTGATCGGCGGACTGCTCGCCGACGAGCCGCACCTGGCGGCCGACGTGGCCTTCGGCATCGACGCCACGGAGTATCTGGAGAGCCGCCTCGCGGCACGGCTGCTGGCCGCCTGGCGCGACGGCCGGTCCTCGCTGCACAGTCCACTTCCTGGGGAAATAGCTCATATCTCCTGAATGTCAGGGTACTAGCGCCGTGTGAACCGACTGGTACTTCCGGGCGTCTACGCCCCGCAGGACGACACCGCGCTGCTGGCCGAAGCCCTGTCCGACGAACGCTGCGAACCGGGCACGCGGGTCCTCGACGTGGGCACCGGGAGCGGTGCGCTGGCGCTGGAGGCCGCCCGGCGGGGTGCCGAGGTGACCGCGGTGGACCTGTCCTGGCGTGCGGTGTGGACGGCCCGCCTCAACGCGTGGCTGCGCTGCCTTCCGGTCCGCATCCACCGTGGGAACCTCTTCGGCCCGGTGCGCGGACGGTCGTTCGACGTCATCCTCGCCAACCCGCCGTACGTACCGGCCCCCGACACGGGGCACGGGCCGCGCGGCAGGTCCCGCGCCTGGGACGCCGGCCGCGACGGGCGCCTCGTCCTGGACCGGATCTGCCACGACGCTCCCACCCTGCTGCGGCCCGGGGGCGTCCTGCTGCTGGTGCACTCCGCAGTGAGCGCCCCCGACCGCAGCCTGTCACTGCTGCGTGGTGCGGGCCTGAAGGCCGCGGTGGCGCGCCGCCGTTGGATCGCCTTCGGCCCGGTACTGCGGGCCAGGGAGGGCTGGCTGCGGGAGCGCGGTCTGCTGGCCGCGGCCGACGATCGGGAAGAGCTGGTGGTCATCCGTGCCGAACGTCCCCTCTGACAACCCCCGGCCCGATGCGCCCCGGCGGGTCACCATGCAGCGGCAGGGCCCGATTCTCGTCGACGGCCCCGTGGAGGTGGAACTGGAGGACGGCACCACCGTCCGCTCCGACCGCTTCCGCGTGGCCCTGTGCACTTGCCGCCGCAGCCGCCGCTATCCGTGGTGCGACACCAGTCACCGCAGCCGGACCCGGACGTGATACCAGGGGCCGACGGGCGGCCCCACTCCGCCCGGTCGGCCCCTGGTGCGAGATCGCAGGGGTCCTTGCGACATGGGCTCGCACTCCCCAGTTACGAGCCCTTCAGATGTTCACACGGACCGCGCGACCCCGGTCCCTCAGAACGCGAAGACGCTCGTCGAAGAGGCGTTCTTCACGCAATCGTTGGCAAAGGTGCGCTCGTAGGAGACGCGCTTGCCCTGCCAGACACCGTCGACCGTGACCACCACGGGGTTCCAGATCTTGGTGCACATGACGTCGCTCTGCGGCTTCAGGGCGCTGAAGTCACCGCCGACGGAGCGCAGTTCCGCGCAGGCCTCGGGGGCGGCGGGGTGCGTGCCGGACGGCCCCGGTGCACAGTTCAGCGTGACGGCACGCTCCGGGGTGGCAACGGCCGCGGTGGTGCCGTGGCCCACCGTGAGCACGAGCGCCGACGGGGCGTAGAGCGAGGCGGGGGCGGCCGGGGCTGCGAGGGCGGACCCGGTGAGGGGTCCGCAGACGGCGGTGGCCGTCAGTCCGATGGTCGCTGCCCAGCGCGCGGTGTTCCGCATTGTGTGCTTCCTTCCGCTCAGTTCGATGAGAGATGACCGGTCCGGCTCGGTCGATGCCGGACCAGCGTGCGGGAGTCTGCCGAGTCCGCTGCCGAATCTCACATCGACCCCATGGGTTTCAGTAACCTTGCGTGTTGAAACAGTGGCGTGAAGTCACGGAATTCGAACGTTCCAACCCCCAAACTGCGGGGTTCTCGATCACTGAATCCGGCCGGATGGCTTGATTCCCTACGCTCGTTAATCGTCCTGAAACATTCCGGTTCCGCTCTGGGCTGACTCCTCCGCAGGCCCTTGTGTTCATGTGGAGTCCGAGTAATGGTCATTACATGATTACAACTGAGCAACGACAGAAGCTGCGCGGCTGGTTCGCCGGCCGCCTGCCGGACGACCTGTACGAGGAGCTGGTCGACGTGACGGTCGACCGCGAGGAGATCACCGTCATCGGCCGCATCCCGGCACCGCGGCTGGCCGAGGGCGCCCCGGCCACGGAGCGGGAGGCCGCCGTCCAGGGGCGGGTCCAGGAGTTTCGGGAGCGGACCAGGGAGGCCCGGATCGCGGTGGCACGCGAGGCCGAGCACCGGTTCGGCAGGAAGGTCTCCTGGGGCGTGGAGTGCGCCGGCGAGCGGGTCATGTACACGCAGGTGGCCTCGCCCGTCATGACCCGGCTGCGCCAGCCCGAGCGCCAGGTCCTCGACACCCTCATCGCCGGCGGTGTCGCCCGCAGCCGCAGCGACGCCCTCGCCTGGTGCGTGCGCCTGGTCCAGCGCCACACCGACGACTGGCTCACCGAACTGCGGGACTCCCTGGAGCACGTCCAGCGGGTCAGGGCCCAGGGGCCGGACACCGAGCCCCGCAGCGCACGCGAAAAGCACGACACGCACAACACGCAGGGCACACAGGACACGCACGACGACCACGACGACCACGACGACCACGACGACCACGACGACCACGACGACGAGGAGTGAAGCCGGGATGGACGATTCGTCCACCGGTGGCGCCGAAGAGGGATGAACCGTCCTCTGGTAGTGGTCCGGCGCGGCGCCATAACGTCGGCAGACCCCCGAGGACGGCATGCGTCCCCGCCGCACACCCCGCACGGCGGCGACCGGCCGTCCAGCCGTCGCGCCACGCGCGCTCCACCGCCGTTCCCCGCTGGAGCCCCCCTTGTCCTCGCAGTCCACCCCTTCCCCCGCTTCTTCCCCCACCCCCTCACCCGCCGCTCCCTCGCTCACCGAGGTCGAGCCCTACGGCGTCGAACGCATCCCGGACGCCGACCGCAGCGCGACACCGCTGGACCTGTTCCGGGTCGCCTTCGGCGGCGCGAACACCTTCTCCACCTGTGTCCTCGGCGCCTTTCCCATCCTGTTCGGCCTGTCCTTCTGGCAGGGCCTCGCGGCCACCGTCCTGGGCGTCGTCACGGGCGCGCTGATCCTGTGCCCGATGGCGGTCTTCGGCCCGGTCAACGGCACGAACAACGCCGTGTCGTCGTCGGCGCACCTCGGCGTGCACGGCCGTGTCGTCGGCTCGTTCCTGTCCCTGCTGACGGCGATCGCGTTCTTCTCCATCTCGGTGTGGAGCTCCGGCGACGCACTGGTGGGCGGTGCGCACCGGCTCTTCGGCCTGGAGCGCAGCACACTCTCGTACGTCGTCGCCTACGCGCTGTTCGCGGGTCTGGTGCTGGCGGTGTGCGTGTACGGATTCCGCTTCATGCTGTTCGTGAACAAGATCGCGGTGACCTCGGCGAGCGTGCTGTTCCTGCTCGGCGTCGTCGCCTTCGCCGGTGACTTCGACCCCTCGTACGCCGGTGTGTTCACCGCCTCGGCGGACGCGGCGACCCGGTCGATGTTCTGGCCGTCGTTCATCGGCGCGGCGCTGATCGTCCTGTCCAACCCGGTGTCCTTCGGCGCGTTCCTCGGCGACTGGTCGCGCTACATCCCCGCCGGCACCCCGCGCCGCAAGGTGGTCGGCGCCGCGTTCCTGTCGCAGATCGCGACGCTGCTGCCGTTCGTCTTCGGTCTGGCGACCGCGAGCATCATCGCCGCCAAGGCCCCGAAGTACGTCGACCCGGCGGCCCCCGACTTCGTGGGCGGGCTGCTGGCGATCTCGCCGAGCTGGTTCTTCCTGCCGGTGTGTCTGCTGGCGCTGATCGGCGGCATGTCGACCGGCACGACCTCGCTGTACGGCACCGGGCTCGACTTCTCGTCGGTGTTCCCCAGGCTGTCCCGGGTGCAGGCGACGCTGCTGGTCGGCGTGCTGTCCATCGCGTTCATCTTCATCGGCCGGTTCGGCCTGGACCTGGTGCAGTCGATCTCGACCTTCGCCACCATGATCATCACCTGCACCACGCCGTGGATGGTCGTGATGATGCTCGGCTTCTACACCCGGCGCGGCTGGTACGACCCTGACGCGCTGCAGGTCTTCAACCGCCGTCAGCGCGGCGGACGGTACTGGTTCGCGCACGGCTGGAACTGGCGCGGCATGACCGCCTGGTGGGTGTCCGCGGTCGTCGGAGTGCTGTTCACCAACATCCCGGGGCAGTTCGTGGGCCCGCTCGGCGGCCTGGCGAACGGCGTGGACATCAGCCTGCCGCTGTCGCTGGCGGTGGCCGCGGTGCTGTTCCTGGCGCTGCTGCGGCTGTTCCCCGAGCCCCGGGCGGCCTACGGGCCCGAAGGTGCGCGCCTGGCCCGCACCGCCGACGTGCCGGTGCCGCCGATCACCGGTCCCGGCGCCCGGTCCGACGCCGACGCCCCGGTGGCGGCCGCCGAGGCCCGCTGATGCCGGGCTGGTTCGACCTGTCGGTGCCCGTGGTCACCGGGATGCCCGTGTATCCCGGTGACCCGGAGGTCACGGTCGCTCCCGCCCTGCGGGTGCCGGCAGACGGGGTGAACGTGCTGCGGCTGCACCTGGGTTCGCAGTCCGGCACACATGTCGACGCCCCCTACCACGTCGACGACGACTGGCCCCGCCTCGACGAGCTGCCCCTGGACCGGTTCGCGGGACGCGCGGTGGTGGCCGACGTGCGCGGGCTGCCCGCCCGCACACCGATCACACCCGGCCTGCTGGCGCCCGCTCTGAGTCACCTCCGGCTGGCCCCGTGCGGCATCCTGCTGCTCGCCACCGGCTGGTCGGCCCACTGGGGCAGCACCCGTTACCTCGCCCACCCCTGGCTCACCCCGCAGGCCGCCGAGGCCCTCGTCGAGGCGGGGATCCGCACGGTGGCGGTCGACGCGCTGAGTGTCGACCCCACGCCCGCACCCGGTGAGCCCGTCACCGGGTGCGGGCTGCCCGCCCACCGGGTGCTGTGCGGGAGCGGCGGCGTCGTCGCGGAGAACCTCACCGGCCTGGAACGGCTGATCGGGGCCGGTGACGTCGAGGTGTTCCTCTTCCCGCTCCGGCTGCCGGCGGCGGACGGAGCGCCGGTGCGGGCGGTGGCGCGCGTGAATCGACCGGTGGGCGAGGGCCGTTGTCGGACCCTCCCGCTACCTTGGCAGTCATGACTGACTTCGTATTGGTGGCAGGCGCGTGGCTCGGCGCGTGGGCGTGGGACGAGGTGGTGCCCGGTCTCGAGAAGGCCGGGCACGGGGTGCATGCCCTCACGCTGTCCGGGCTGGCCGAGAAGAAGGACGTGCGGGCCGGACAGCAGACCCACGTCCAGGACATCGTCGACCACGTCGAGCGCCACGATCTGCGGGACGTCGTCCTGGTCGGGCACAGCTACTCGGGCATCCCGGTCGGTCAGGCGGCCGAGCGGATCGGCGGCCGGCTCCGGCATGTGGTGTTCGTCGACTCCAACGTCCCGCGGGACGGGGAGTCGTTCCTCGCGGGCTTCTCCAGTGAGCACGTCCGGCAGGGCCTCGACGCCCACGGCGGTGTCTGGCCGCCCCTTCCGCCGGCCGCCTATGCCGGGCAGGGACTGACCGACGAGCAGATCGACCGCATCGTCACCGAGGGCACACCGCACCCGGGTGCCACGCTCACCGAGCCGGCCGTGCTCGAGCGCCCGCTCGGCGAGTTGCCGGCGACGTACGTGAAGTGCGTGCTGGACGGGCGCGAGCCGCTGCCCGCCGTGGCCGAACTGCTCACCGGCGGGAACTGGAAGCTGGTGGAGATGGACACGGGTCACTGGCCGATGTTCTCCCGGCCGCGCGAGCTGGCCCGGGTCCTCGACGAGGCCGCGGCCGGGAGCTGAGCGGTGAGGCGGGTCCGTCCTCGGGCGGGCCGGTCGGTAGCCTGCGGAGCAGGTCCGTCTCTGCGGAGCAGGTCCGCCCCGACCGCCCGGCTCCGGGAGAAGCGCCAGTATCGTCGGGGCCGACGCGGGCTCGGCACCTCAGGCGGGAGGAACGGATGGCCAAGCACTGGGCGGACTTCCAGTACGAGATCTATCTGAACGGGATGACGGGCTCGGTGCCCCGCCTGCCCACCGATCTGACCCGGCTGGAGGAGCTGACCGAGCAGCGGCTCGGGCCGGGCCCGGTCGGCTACGTGGCGGGCAGCGCGGGCGACGGCAGTACCGCCCGCGCGAACCGGGCGGCCCTCGCCCGGCGCCGGATCGTGCCGCGCATGCTGCGGGACGTCCACGAGCGCGACCTGTCGGTCGCGGTGCTGGGCCGTCCCCTGCCCGCCCCGCTGGCGCTGGCGCCGGTCGGCGTACTGTCGATCATGCACCCGGACGCCGAGACCGCGGCCGCCCGGGCCGCCGCCGCGCAGGGTGTGCCGTACGTCCTGTCGTCGGCCTCCAGTACTCCCATGGAGCAGGTCGCACAGGCCATGGGGAACGCCGAGCGCTGGTTCCAGTTGTACTGGGCCAAGGACCGCGAGGTGACGCGGAGCTTTTTGAACCGGGCGAAGGCCTGCGGGTTCACAGTGCTGGTCGTCACGCTGGACACCCCGCTGCTGGGCTGGCGGCCACGCGATCTCGACCAGGCGTATCTGCCCTTCCTGCACGGGGTGGGCACCGCCAACTACTTCTCCGACCCGGCCTTCCGCGCGGGCCTGGCCAAGCCCGTGCAGGAGGACCCCAACGCGGCGGTGACGCACTTCGTGGGCATGTTCGCCGATCCGTCCAAGACCTGGCCGGACCTGGCATTTCTGCGGGAGAACTGGGACGGGCCGATCGTGCTGAAGGGCGTCCTGCACCCGGACGACGCCCGTATGGCCGAGGACGCCGGGGTGGACGGTGTCGTCGTGTCCAACCACGGCGGCCGCCAGATGGCCGGGTCCGTGGCGGCGGCCGACGCACTGCCCCGGGTCGCGGAGGCGGTCGGCGACCGGCTGACGGTCCTGTTCGACAGCGGTGTCCGCACCGGCGACGACGTCTTCAAGGCCCTCGCGCTGGGCGCGCGTGCGGTGCTGCTGGGCCGACCGTACGTGTACGGGCTCGGCCTCGACGGCCAGGCGGGCGTGGAGCACGTGATCCGCTGTCTGCTCGCGGAGTTCGACCTCACACTCGCCCTGTCGGGTCACGCCACCCCGGCCACCGTCGGGGCCGGCGACCTCGTCGAGGACCCTGCCTGACCCCGTCCGGTAGCTGTGGGGCCGCCGCCGGCACACCGGGCGGCGGCCACGGCCGCTCATGTGGTGGTGTCCGGCAGCTCGCCGGGCCGGCTGAACGGCACGCCCGTCCCGGCGATCGACAGCGAACGGGACCCGGCCGGTACGGGTTCGGCCAGCCAGCGCTGGGCGGTGGAGCCGTCACGGACCTTGACGACGATGTCGGCGTCCGGCTTCCCGCTGGTGGAGGTGAGGGCGAGCCCCTCGTCCCAGCGGGGCAGCAACTCCCCCCGCACCGTGAGGTCGTAGCGCACGTCCGGCGCCCGCCCGGTGCCCGCGTCGGCACAGGTGCCGATGATGACGACACCGGCGTCCGCGTGGGAGTCCAGGCACAGGCCGGGATCGGCGACGCTGCGCAGCAGCCCGTCGTTCTCCAGCGACCACTGCTGCGTCCACGTAGCGGAGCACGCCGCCAGCCGGGCGGCGGCCCCGGCCTTCGGCTCGCCCCGGATGTCGAGGCACAGGCCGGCGGCGGTGTTGCGCAGCCGCGTCCGCCGGGCCGCCGTGGACGGCCCGGCCGTCCCGGCCGACGCGGACCCGGCGGGCGGGGCATGGAAGTCGGTACCGGGTGCCGTCCCGTGTCCGCCGGTCACCCCGTTGGTCGTGGCCGGGGCGGCGCCGCCGTCGTGCGACCACAGGCTGACGCCGAGCACGGTCGCGAGCAGCCCGGCCGACGCCAGCCCGAGGCCCGTGCGCAACGCCCGGGAGGACCGGGGCCCGCCGGGGACCCGGCGGCCGGGCGCCGGAATCCGGGACAGCAGCCGGTGGCGGCCGGTGCCCGACGAACCTCCGCCGCCGTGCCGGGCGGATCCGCTCTGTCGCGTGCCGTGCTGCCCGCGGCCCGGGCGTGAGTCCAGGTAGCGGCGGGCTCCCCAGCCGAGCACGGCCTCGGCCAGCAACAAGCCCAGCCCGCTTTCGAAATGGCTCAGTTGTTCGGCTGCGTCCCGGCAGTAACGGCACTGCGCCAGATGATTCCGGACATCGGGCAGCAGGGCGCCGCCGCGCCGAATGGGAACGTCCAGAAGCCGGTTGTAGAAGCGGCAGTCGTCGGTCGGCGCGAGTTCCCGGTGGGCGCGGACACAACCCTGGCGGAATTTCTCCCGCGCCTCTTCGCAAGCCGCCGCCGCGATGTCGGCGTCCAGGCCGAGCAGATCGGCCGGAACGGACAGGGACTCGGCCTCCGCCTCGGTGTGCCACAGCAGACAACGGGCGGCTGCGGGAAGAGCCTCGAAAGACCACTGGGCGAGCCTGCGATTTTCCGGTGTCATGGACACCGCAGCTCGCATGCCCCGGCCACCGGCGGGTTTGCGCAGCTCCGGGAGAACACCGGACATGCCGTCCGCGGCCGCCCACTGCCGGACGGTGTCCCGCACGGTCACCAGGAGCCGCGGGCGCAGCGCCACGCCCGGTTCGCCCAGCTTCAGGCGGTCGAAGACGTGGTGGAAGGCGGCCGCGGTGGCCAT
Source organism: Streptomyces sp. NPDC046197 (assembly GCF_040646295.1). NCBI lineage: Bacteria > Bacillati > Actinomycetota > Actinomycetes > Kitasatosporales > Streptomycetaceae > Streptomyces > Streptomyces sp. NPDC046197. The sequence continues at coordinate 191,024 of NZ_JBEYZY010000008.1, forward strand.
GGCGGCGATCTGCGCCGCGGAGGCGAGCAGATCACCGCGTAGTCGTGGACCGGCTGCCAGTGCCGCGCGATCAGCAGTGCGACGGACTGGGCGACCTCGCCGTCCGTACTGCCTCTCAGCCGGCCGGCGAGCAACTCATCGGATTCTCCCGGAATCCCGCCGGGCGGCGGGTAGGGAGGACGCGGGGGGTGGGGGGTGAGCACGGAGCGGATTCCTTTGGTGCGTACCTGTTTTTTCATGCGGCGCGAAGTGGCGCGAATTCACCCGGCAGGCAAACGACTCGCCCCTCCAACTTCCCACGGAGAACCGGCCATTGAACCGCACATGGGTGGCTCACCCTTGCACAACTCGGTGACGGCCAACAAGGCGCATGGGCCACATCCGCAGCGTTGACAGAAATTCAGAAAGTCGGCACCACAGGATTCCTTGCCTCGGCTTTCGTGCTCCCCCGCGCCCGGGTGAAGCACGCGCATACACCGGCGCCCCACGCACACTCGTGCCGCCCGCCGCCGGCACGCCTCACGTCGGAACGCCCGTCGTCGTTCCGTCCGTCTGCGGGCGGCCTCCGGTGGTGTCGCCACGGTTGCGAACCGACAATGGTCGTCCGGCCTGCGAACCGTTCACACCGCACCGGCCGCTGCCCACGGCGAAGGAGAACAGGATGACCCGCTCCGTCGTGGTCGGCATCGATGGTTCCCCGGACAGCCTTGTCGCGGGCGAGTGGGGCGCACAGGAGGCGTTCCGTCGACGTCTCCCCTTGCGTCTCGTGAACGTCGCGCCGGCCCTGGACCGTGACGTCACCGAGCTGCCGCTCACCCTGTCATGGCGCCTGACGGGGGAGGAAGTGCTGCAACGGGCCGAGGTCGAGCTGGCCGCGGGGTATCCCGGCCTGGCGATGAACAGCGTGGAGGTCTCCGGTTCCGCCGCGGCCGTCCTGCTCTCGGCCTCCCGGACGGCCGAGCTCCTCGTCGTCGGCGCGCGCGGGGACGGCGGGTTCGACGGTCTCGCGGTCGGCTCGACGGCGCTGGCCACCGCGAGCACCGCCTCCTGTCCCGTCGCCGTCGTGCGCACCGGGCCCACCGCCGCACACCATGTCGCGGAGGTGTCCGTGGGTGTGGACGTGGGACGCGCGGCCGAGGCACCTCTGGGCTTCGCGTTCAGCGCCGCCCGGCTCCGGGGTGCCCGGCTGCGTGCGGTGCACGCTTGGGCGCTGTGCGGGGCCTGGCCCGGGCCCGTGCTCGGAGTGCCGGAAGAGGACCGAGGGGCGTGGGAGGACGAGGAGGTCCAACGGCTGTCCGATGTGCTCCAGGGCTGGCGGGAGAGGTATCCGTCGGTCGCGGTGCTGCCGGATGTCGTGCTCCTCCACCCGGCCGACGCGCTGGTGCGCGCCTCGCAGCGAGCCGACCTGCTCGTCCTCGGCCGCCGTTCGAGCCCGCGGACGGCCGAGCGGCGGCTGGGCCCGGTGGCCCACGCGGTCCTGCATCACGCCCACTGCCCGGTGGTCGTCGTACCGCACACGTGACCCTGTGCCGGGTGCTCAGTGGCCCAGGGGCTAAGGCGCTGAGGCACTCAGGCACTCAGGCACTCAGGCACTCAGGCACTCAGGTGCCGAAGAACACGTCGAACTCGGCATACAGCTCCGCGGGTACGCGTTTGTTCGTCCTCGCATCCGCGAGCGGTATGCGGACGATGTCCGTGCCGCGCAGGGCCACCATCGTGCCGAAGTCACCGTCCTTGACCGCCTCCACGGCGTGCAGACCGAAGCGGGTGGCGAGCCATCGGTCGTAGGCACTGGGGGTACCGCCGCGCTGGACGTGACCGAGCACCGTCGTGCGGGCCTCCTTCTTGGTGCGGCCCTCGATCTCCCGGGCCAGCCAGTCGCCGATCCCGGACAGCCGCACGTGCCCGAACTCGTCGCGCGACTCGTCCTTGAGGACCATCTGCCCGGCCTTGGGCACCGCGCCCTCCGCCACGACGACGATCGGCGCGTAGTTGATCTCGAAGCGTCTCTCCACCCAGGCGCACACGCGGTCGAGATCGAACTCCACTTCCGGGATGAGGATGGCGTTCGCGCCCCCGGCGACGCCCGCGTGCAGAGCGATCCAGCCGGAGTGCCGCCCCATCACCTCGACGACGAGCGTGCGTTTGTGCGACTCCGCGGTGGTGTGGAGGCGGTCGATGGCCTCGGTCGCGATGCCCACGGCGGTGTCGAAGCCGAAGGTGTAGTCGGTGCCGCCCACGTCGTTGTCGATGGTCTTGGGCACGCCGACCAGGTCGATCCCGGTCTCGGACAGCGTGTGCGCGACGCCGAGGGTGTCCTCGCCGCCGATGACGACGAGGGCCTCGATCCCGTGGGCGGCCAGGGTGTTCTTGACGCGCTCGATGCCCTTCTCCAGCCGGAGGGGGTTGGTGCGGGAGGAGCCGAGAATCGTGCCACCGAGGGGCAGGATCCCGCGCACCGCCCGGACGTCCAGGGGCCTGGTGACGTCCTTGACCGCACCGCCCCACCCGTCCACGATCCCGACGAACTCCCAGGCGTATTCCTGCACGCCTTTGCGTACGACACTGCGGATCACCGCATTGAGACCGGGGCAGTCACCGCCTCCGGTCAGCACTCCAACCCGCATCGTTCTCTCCCTTGCCCTGCGTCCACCGTGATCGCGCACCAGTGGTGCGGTGTGCCACGGTGATCGCCCCCACCTGCCCCAGCGGCCCGGCCCTGAGCGGCGCAACCGGCTGTATGTAGATCCATGACCAGCTTGTGCAGATCTATGACCAGCTTGAACCCATATGGGACGGGACGCACGGCATTCTTCGCGGCCGACGCGGACGGGCTTCAGATCTGCCAGGAACGCAGCCGGTCGGCGGCGCCGTAGACGTCGGACTTGCCGGACGTCAAAGAGCGCGCGAGGTCGACGAGGGCACCGTAGGGCGGGTCGATGCCGACACCGCTGACGAACATGTACGCCACGGCCGTCGCGCAGGCGAAGCGGGCGTTCGCCGACGGCAGCGGCTTGAGCACGGCCAGGGTGTGCAGCAGCGCGGCGGCCCGCCATGCCGGGTCGGAGTCCACGCCCAGGCGGGGCGGGTCGACGCGATGGCGGGCGACGGCGGCCACCAGGGCCGAGAAGTCGTTGATCGTGGGCTGGTCCGGCAGGACTTCCTCATGCCGCTGCAGCAACCAGGGCACGTCGATGTGGATGACTGGGGTCATCGGTCAGGCGGCCCGCCCCTCGCCCCTGCTGGGCGGCTCGTCCTCGGGGAAGGCCGCCGCGAATTCGTCGGCGTGCGCGGTGAAGAAGCGGCGGAAGGCCTCGGCGCCCTCCTGCAGAGCGCGGTGCCGGGCTATGTCGGCCGCCGCCGCCTCGCGCACGAGTGCCTTCATCGACGTACCGCGTTCCTTGGCGATCTGCCGCAGGTCCTCAAGCTCGCGGTCACTGAACTCGACATTGAGAGCTGGCATGCCCCTCACGGTACCGCTCGGGTACTGACTCGTAAATAGCCCCAGGTCAGGGCCATTCCATGCGGTACCGCAGGAATCGAACTCCAGGTCCGATTCCCGCCGGGGACGCCGCCCGTACAGCGCGAGACTCGAAGGGAACCGGCCTTGAGGACCGGGACTCGAGCAGACCACCGACACGAAGGACACCGGTCATGACCCTCACCACCGACGGGGCCGTCCGCCGGGTCGCCTGGGCAGCAGGCGCGGGTACAGCGCGGCGCGCAGGGCGGCGACCGGTGCGGGCAGGTCGTGGGTGAAGTAGCAGTACTCGCCGGAGCCGAAGCGGTGGCGCGCCATGTCGACGGTGGTCCGGAACAGCTCCGGCTCGTCGTACAGCGCGGCCAGGTCCCGGCGCCCTGGCCGGACCGGCTCGACGAGTGGCTTGCCCGGTGCCACGCGGCCGGGCAGGACCGCTCGGCGCAGATCCTGCTGCGCTACGGCGAGGGCGACTGGAACGCCCTGCACCGCGACGTGTTCGGCGAACTGGTCTTCCCGCTCCAGGTGGTCGTCGGTCTTGCACCGCCCCGCCGAGGACGCCACCGCCACGCGCGAGCGAGTCCAGGTCGAAGCGGTAGGTGCGGACGCCGAAGATGGTGGTGCAGGTGTCGGTGGTCCGGCCGCCGACGCGCAGCTCGGTCCTGAGCCGGTAGCGGTGCGGAGCGGCGAAGTCCCACAACTTCGGTCGTGTCACGGTCAGTTCATGGGTCTGTGTCTGCCGGCCGTCGACGGTGACGGTGACGGTGGAGGCCGTACGGGCCACGGTCCGGCCGTCGGGGTCGACCACCGTCGACGCGATCTCCACCTGGGCCGTCGCCCCCGACTCGTTGACGACGGAGGTCTGCACCCGGACCACGGCCCGCTCGGCCGTGACGTCGGGCGTGGTGACGCAGGTGCCCCAGCGCGCCACGTGCACCGGCTCGGTGATCACCAGGCGGGCCTCACGGTAGATGCCGCTGCCGGAGTACCAGCGGCTGCTGGGAAGCTGGTTGTGGACCTTGACCGCGAGGACGTTCTCGGTGGTGCCGTCGGTGTGCAGCAGGTCGGTGAGGTCGAACGCGAAACCGGTGTAGCCGTAGGGGTGCCGGCCGGCCTCGGTGCCGTTGCAGTAGACGTACGAGTCCATGTAGACGCCGTCGAACTCGACCGAGATCCGCTTTCCGGCACATGCGGGCGGCAGCGTGAAGGCGAGGCGGTACCAGCCCAGGCCGCCGGGGAAGAAGCCGGTGCCACTGGTGGTCCCGTGGTCGGTGGTGGGGGTCTGCTCGACGCTCCAGTCGTGCGGCACGGCGACCCGGCGCCAGTCCGAGTCGTCGTAGCCCGGTTCGGCGGCGTCCGCGTAGGCGCCGCTGGGATCGGTGATGCCACCCGGGTTCACCAGCGCGAAGCGCCAGCCGTCGCGCAGGGCGACGGTGCTGCGCCCGGGCGCCTGCCTCCCGGCGTCCGCGGTCCCCGCGGCCTCGGCGGCCGGGGCACCCATCAGCGCACCGGCCGCCGGGGCTGCCGTGCCGGCGATCAATACCGATCTGCGCGTCACCGTCATGCGGCTCTCCCTACACTCCTCAGCGGGGCCCAGAAGTACTCACAACTGACCGCGAACAAACAGATTCTGACGGTATGGCACACGCGACCGTCAAGAGTGCGACGCGCACTTCGGTCACAGAGGTGATCGGCGGTCGGCCGGCGGGCGCATCGCCCCTTTCGGGCGGTTCGACGGCTCCGGCAGGGGGTTGCCGTTTACGCCGGGCCGGGACGCACTAGGCTGGAACTCAAGTGACGCGCCTGTTTACCGTGAGTGTGCGCGATGGAGTGGCGACGATGAGCCCGGTGTATCCGTTCGACGATGCCGCCACGGCACGGGCCGTCGTCGACGAGCACGGTGTCCTCGTCGAGTGGAACGAGGGCGCGCGCCGGCTGCTCGGCTGGTCACCGGAGGAGGTCGTGGGGCGCCCCGCCGCGGATCTGCTGGTCGGCGGCCCGCGCACCACCCTTCCCGAGGAGCGCCGCTGGAACGGCACGCTCACCCTGCGCCACCACGACGGCCGCACCGTGTCCGTCTGGGTCCTGGTCCACCACAGGCGACCCGAGGAGGGCGGCGACTGGCTTGTGGTCACGCCGCTGGACGGCGGCGGTCCGCCACGGCCGGACGACCCGCTGACCCGGGTCGGGCTGACCCAGTCCCCCTGCGCCGTCGCCATCTACGACGACCGGCTGCGCCTGCACGGGATCAACGCCGCCATGGCCGAGGTGATCGGGGTGCCCGGGGAGCGCCTGCGGGGTCTGCGCATGTCCGAGATCGGCGGTCGCCCGCAGAGCGAGGACATCGAACGGCACATGCACCGGGTGCTCAGCACGGGCCGCGGCCACGACGTGCGCACCTACGTGCCGATCGGCGGCGACAGCCGGAGCAACGTCTGGCTGGCCCGCATGTCCCCGGTCACCGACGACGAGGGCCGGGTGCGGGGCGTGTGCGTCGCCGTCCACGACTTCGCCGAGCAGTACCGGGCCCGGGAACGGCTGCAGCTGGTCAACGAGGCGAGCGTGCGGATCGGCACCACCCTCGACGTCGCACGGACCGCTCAGGAGCTCGCCGACGTCTGCGTCCCGGCGCTCGCCGACTTCGTCAGCGTCGACCTGCTGGACCCGCCGGAGCTCGGCGGCGAAGGCCACATCGGCCCGCTGCGCCTGCCGCTCGGCCTGCGCCGCGCCGCCCACCGGTCGGTCACCCCGGGCAGCCCCGAGGCCGTGACCATGCCGGGGCAGCTGGAGGCCTTCCCCGGCAGCTCGCCCCAGGGCGCCTCCCTGCTGGCCGGGCAGTCGATCGTGGTGTCCAAGGAGACGGGCGATCTGGAGAAGTGGCTGTCCTGGGATCCGACGCGCAGCAGGCGGATAGCCCAGTACGGCATCCACGCCACGATGTCGGTGCCCATCCTGGCCCGGGGCGTGACCCTCGGGGTCGCCGTCTTCACCCGGTTCCGGCAGCCGGGGCCCTTCACCCCCGACGACGTGCTGCTGGCCGAGGAGGTCACGGCTCGCGCCGCCGTCTGCATCGACAACGCCCGGCGCTACTCCCGCGAGCGCGAGACCGCTCTGGCCCTGCAGCACAGCCTGCTGCCCCGCACCCTGCCGCGCACGGCCGCGGTGGACGCGGCCTCGCGCTATCTCCCGGCGCGGGCCGGCGTGGGCGGCGACTGGTTCGACGTGATCCCGCTGTCCGGGATGCGGGTCGCCATGGTCGTCGGGGACGTCCTCGGGCACGGGCTGCAGGCCTCGGCCAGCATGGGCCGGCTGCGCACCGCCGTGCGCACCCTCGCCGACATCGACCTGGCGCCGGACGAACTGCTCACCCACCTCGACGACCTGGTCACCCGGATGTCCGCGGAGGCGGGCGGCGAAGACCACCCCGGCGAGTTCGGCGCGACCTGTCTGTACGCGGTGTACGACCCGGTCTCCCGGCGCTGCACGCTGGCCAGCGCCGGGCACCCGTCGCCTGTGCTGTGCCCGCCCGACGGCCGGCCCCACCGCGTGACGCTGCCGTCCGGACCGTCGCTCGGCCGGGGCGGACTGCCGTTCGAGAGCGCCGAACTCGACCTGCGCGAGGGCACCGTCCTGTCGTTCTACACCGACGGGCTGCTGGAGAGCCGTGAGCGGGACGCCGACGCGAGCAACAGGCTGCTGTGCGAGGCGCTGGCCGACCTGACCGGCTCGCTCGACGAGGGCTGCGACCGCGTCCTGCACACCCTGCTGCCGCCGGGCGGCGCCTCGGACGACGTGGCCCTGCTGCTGGCCCGCACCCGGGGCCTGGCGCCGTCCCAGGTGGCCACCTGGGACATCCCCGCCGACCCGTCGCTGGTCGCCCCGATCCGCAAGCAGGTCGTGGAGCGGCTCGAGGCGTGGGGCCTGGACGAGGCCGCGTTTCCCACCGAGTTGGTGGTGAGCGAACTGGTCACCAACGCGATCCGGTACGGCATCCCGCCCATCCGGCTGCGGCTCATCCACGACGAGGCGCACCTGATCTGCGAGGTGTCCGACACCAGCCACACCGCTCCGCACCTGCGCCGGGCCAAGACCTGGGACGAGGGCGGCCGCGGTCTGCTGCTGGTCGCGCAGCTCACCCGCCACTGGGGCAGCAGGCACACCACCGAGGGCAAGACGATCTGGGCGGAGCTGAGCCTCACCTACGAGGAGTGAGGCTGCCGCGGCGTCTCAGGAGGGGCCGGCCAGCCAGGGCCTGACCTGGCGGCGCGCCTCGTGCAGCCGCGACTTCAGGGTGCCGAGCGGGATGCCGACCCGCTCGGCGACCTCGGCGTACTCCAGCTGGCAGATGTCCCGGTACACCAGCGGGGCGACCAGGTGCGGGTGCTCCCGCTCCAGCCGGTCCAGCGCCTCCAGGAGGTCGATTCGGGATCCGGCGATGACGCTGGTGGTGCGCGGGTCGACGTACTGCGAGGGCTCGATCGTGGCGGGCTGCTCCGCGGCACGGCGCTTGAGCTCCCGGTACTTCTGCCGGGAGCAGTTGGCCACCACGGTGTGGAGCCAGGTGCCGAAGCGGCTGCGGCCCTCGAAGGTGGAGATCTTCCGCGCGATCTGCAGGAGCACGTCCTGGGCGGCCTCCTCCGCGTCCTCGCGGCAGGGCAGGAAGCGCCCGCAGCGCCGGAGCACCTCCGGCCGTACCTCCTGAAGCAGCTCCTCCAGCGCCGCCCCGTCGCCGGCGGCGGCGCGCCGGGCGAGGTCTTCGGTCAGCGCCGTGTTCAGCACCGGAGGTCCCCCTTGGAGTCGATCTCAGGCCAGGCCTGATAGTCGCATGCAGTCCCTCTCGCGGATCGGGCGCTACCGCCTCGAACGGCGCCTGGGCACCGGCGCCTTCGGCACGGTGTGGCTCGCCCAGGACGATGTGCTCGACGCCCCGGTGGCCGTCAAGGTCCTCGCCGAGAACTGGTCGCACCGTCTCGACGTCCGGGAGAGGTTCCTGTCCGAGGCGCGCCTGCTGCGCAAGGCCGACTCGCCCCGCGTGGTGCAGGTCTACGACATCGGTGAACTGCCCGACGGCAGGCCGTACTTCGTCATGGAGTACGCCGACGGGGGCACCCTCGCCGACCTGGCGGAGCAGGGGCCGCTGCCCGTGCCCGAGGCGCTGCGGCTGACCGCGCTGGCCGCCCGGTCGGCGCACGCCCTGCACGAGGCGGGCATCGTGCACCGGGACGTCAAGCCCAGCAACGTGCTGCTGCGCACCGCGCCGGACGGCACCCGGCGGGTGCTGCTCGCCGACCTCGGCCTGGCCAAGAGCCTGGCGCAGGCGTCGGGGCTCACCCTGGCGGCCGGTTCGGCCGGGTACCAGCCGCCGGAGCAGGCCGAACCGGGGGCGGGCATCGACGCCCGCGCCGATGTGTACAGCCTGGGCGCGGTCGGATACGAGCTCGTCACCGGCACGGTTCCCGCCGCGCCCGGACAGGTCGTACGGCCGGACCGGTTGAGCCCCGGCCTGGATCCCGGGGTCAGGCGGGCCCTGATGCGTGCGCTGGAACCGGACCGCGAGCGGCGCTGGCCGACGGCGGAGGCGTTCGCGGACGAACTGGAGCGGCTGACGGTGTGCCGGCCGCCCGCCGCGGGGCCTCGACGGCGCGGGAAGGCCGCGCTCCTGAGCGCCGCCGCGGGCCTGGTCGCCGCCGCCGGTGTGGCCCTGGTCCTGGTGAACGGGCCGTCTACGGCGCCCGATGTCCGGGTCACGGACGCGACCGGCCGGGTCGTGGTCGACGTGCCGGGTGGCTGGGCACGCCAACTGCGGGACTCCGGCTGGGATCCCAGGGCACTGGGGCTTCGCCCGGGGCACGAGCCGGGGCTGGCCGTCGCCGGGGACCTGGCCCGGTGGCAGGACCTCGGCGCGGACGTCAGTGGGGTGTTCGTCGGGCTGAGCGAGCAGGGCGACGTCACGGCCCGGGTCGCGTCCCTCGCCCACGCCGGCTGCCGTTACGACGGCAGCCGCGCCTACACGAGCGCCCAGTGGCACGGGCGGATCCGGGCCTGGAGCGCGTGCTCCGGCGGCGGCCGGCTGACGGAGACCGCGCTCGTTGCGGCCAACGGCGCCCAGCAGCCCCAGGTGTACGTGCAAGTGCGTCAGCACGGCGGCGACGACGCGACCGACCGCATACTCCGCTCCCTGCGGGTCACCTGACCGACGTACGGACGGGCGCACGTGCGGGGCACCACCACGTGCGGGGCGGCACCGCGTGCGGTGGACTGCTGCGGGGCAGTACTGCCTGCGGTGGGCTGTCCCGTGCGGAGAGCCGGAAGACGTACGAGGAAAAGGCGGGCGGCCCGCGAACCTTTCGCCCGGCCCGTGCATCGGACACTGATGACGGCGCACGAGGCGCCGGACGCACGCGCCGATCGCGTGCGGTGACCTCCAGGAGTGTGGAACATGGCGCACACGTCCCAGTCCCTCCAGCGGGCGGCCCTGCTCGCGAGCGCGGTCGCCGTGCTGGGTCTGCTGACCGCCTGCGGCAACGGCGACGGCACGGCGAACACTCCACAGAAGGTGTCGGGCACCGCCGCGCCCGCCTCCGGTGACACCTCCTCCGGCGGGATGCCCACCGGTGACGCCGAGTCCGGCGGCGGCGCCGCGCCGAGCGGCACGGCAAGGGGCTCCTCCGCGGGCAGCACGACCGGCACCGGCACCACCACCGCGGCCAAGAGCACCCGCTGCCACACCTCCGAGCTGAAGGCGTCGGTGGGCCGCAACAATCCGGGGGCGGGGCAGGAGAACTTCCCCGTCGTCCTGACCAACACCTCCGGCCGTACCTGCACGGTGCGCGGCTATCCCGGGGCCGCGTTTGTGGACGCCTCGGGCAAGCAGCTCGGCCCGGACCCGAAGCGCTCGGCGGGCACACCCACGACAGTGACGCTCAAGCCGGGCCGCAGTGCCTGGGCGGGCCTGACGTTCTCCAACCCCGAGGTCAGCGGGGCGAGGACGGCCACACCCTCGGCCCTGATCGTCACACCACCCGACGAGCGCGCGCACCTCACGGTGACGTGGACGGCCGGCCAGGTGCCGGTGGGCGGCAACGCCTCCTCGGTGTTCCTGACGGTCTTCAGCCCCGGCACCGGAGCCTGAACCACCGGGGACGCATCGCGATCCCCGCCCCGCCCCCACCGCGAACACCGCTGCCCTCCGCCGGCAGCTGGTGCAGTGGCTGGACGCGCAGGATCCGGCCGTGCTGCGCAAGCTGCGCACGCTGGCCCCCGGGCAGGCCCCGACGGGCGGGTGGGGGGAGTTCCTCGGCACTGCGGGCACACGGTCCTCGTAGAGCTCCCGCACCGGTTTGCTTTGCTGGGGCGTGCACCACCTGATCGCGTCCGGAGGACCGAGTCCTGAACACCCCGCTGGCCGAGTCCCTCTCCGTCGTCCTGCTCGTCGCCGTGCTGGCCTGGGCCGTCGTCCGGCCCTTCGGATGGCCGGAGGCCGTCATGGCCGTACCGGCCGCCGGGATCGTGATCGCGAGCGGCGCGATCCCGCTTGACCACGCGCGGCAGGAGGCGGAGCGGCTGGGCCCGGTGGTCGGGTTTCTGGCCGCGGTGCTGGTGCTCGCCCACTTCTGCGACGTCGAGGGGCTGTTCCAGGCATGCGGGGCGTGGATGGCCCGCAGGGCGGCGGGCCGGCCGGTGCGGCTGCTGACGGCGGTGTTCGCGCTGGCCTCGGCGATCACCGCCGTCCTCAGCCTTGACGCCACCGTCGTGCTGCTGACGCCGGTCGTGTTCGCCACCGCTGCGCGGACCGGCGTACGGCCCAGGCCGCACGTGTACGCGTGCACGCACCTGTCGAACACGGCGTCGCTGCTGCTGCCGGTCTCCAACCTCACCAACCTGCTGGCGTTCGCGGCGAGCGGGCTGAGTTTCACCGGGTTCGCCGGGCTGATGGCACTGCCGTGGCTGGTTGCGATCGGTGCCGAGTACCTGGTCTTCCGCCGTTTCTTCGCGCATGACCTGGCGGCCTCGGCACCGCAGTCCGCTTCCGCCGAGCCGCCCGAACTGCCGTTGTTCGCCCTGGTCACCGTGGCCTGCACGCTGGCGGGGTTCGTGGTGGCCTCGACGCTGGGCATCGAACCGGTGTGGGCCGCGCTGGCGGGGGCGCTCGTCCTGGCCGGTCGCGCCGTCGTGCGGCGGCGGGCCGCCCCGCTGAGCCTGGTGCGGGCCGCCGCACCGGCCTTTCTGGCCTTCGTGCCGGCGCTCGGCATCGTCGTCCGCGCCGTCGTCGACAACGGGCTCGCCGACGTGCTGGGGCACGTCCTGCCCACCGGCACCGGGCTGCCCGCGCTGCTGGGGATCGCCGCGTCGGCCGCGGTCCTGGCCAACCTGATCAACAACCTGCCCGCGGTGCTGGTGCTGCTTCCGCTGACCGCTCCGGCCGGGCCGGGTGCCGTCCTGGCCGTACTGCTCGGCGTGAACATCGGCCCCAACCTCACCTACGCCGGGTCGCTGGCGACCCTGCTGTGGCGGCGGATCGTACACCAGCACGAACACGGCGTGGACCTGAAGGAGTTCACCCGGCTGGGTCTGCTGGCCGTACCGGCCGCCCTCGTCCCGGCCGTGGTGGCACTGTGGGGTTCGCTGCAGGTGCTGTGAGACTCGAAGAAGGATGAGGGAGGGAGAGGGAGGCCGCCGTGCGCGTGATCGTCTGGCTCGTCGAGGGCACCTGGCCCGCCTGTGTCGACGCCGTACGCACGTACGCGCCACACGCGTCGGAGGTGGTGCTGCTGCACGTGAGCGGGCCGGAGGTGCCAGACGTGGCGCACGGCGCGTTCGCCGGGCTGCTCGGCCGGGGGCACCCCCGGGAGCACCACCCGGCCGAAGGCTGGGGCAGCGATCCCGGTGACCGGCTGACGGACCTCTCGGGCACCTCGGCGGCCGAACTGCTCGGCGCGGCCGCCGCGCGGCTGGGGCGTCCGTGCAGCCGTATGGAGCGCACCGGACCCGTCGAGCGTGAGGTGGTCGCGGCCGCCGAGAGCGCCGACCTGCTGGTGCTGGCCCGTGACGGCGACCGCGACCGGCTGGGCCCGCGGAGCCTGGGTCCGGCGGCGCGGTTCGCCGTGGACCACGCGCCGCGCCCCGTGCTCCTGGTGTGGCCGGAGCCCGCACCGGACCTCACCACGCTGCCGCCCCCTCCGCCACCGGCGCACCACTGATGCCGCTCGGCTGATGCCGCAAACAATGCCTCGGCTGATGCCGCACGACTGATGCCGCTCAGCGGCCGCGACGGCCGTACCCGGAGCCGTATCCATGGCCGCTGCGCCAGCCGCTGCGCGGGTCGGACGAGCACGGGTAGCCGTAGGGCGGACAGGCATCGGTGGGGTACGGGGCGGCATACGTCGGCTGCGCGCCGGGCGGTGTCGCGTCGGCAGAGGGTGTCGCCGGGGCCGACGGCTGCCCGGACCGGGAGGGGCCGGGGGCGGGCGGCTCCGGGTGCGTCGAAGTGCCGTTGCCCGCACCCCAGTTGACCATCTCCATCCGGAGGTCGGGCTGTGAGGTGTCGATCGTCCAGCGCTGGACGTCGCTCTTCGCCCGGTTCTTCAGTACGAGGGCGCCGGCGCCGTCGGTGGCCGCCGGAGTCAGCGCCAGGTTCTGGTCGAAGCGCGGAACGAGGGTGCCCTGGAGCGTGAAGTCGTAGCGGACGTTCGCGCCGCCCGGCTGGGCGGCGCCGGTGCAGGGGGCGAGCTGGACCGAGTAGCCGAGGTGGGAGTCCAGACACAGGTCGGGAGCGGCGGCGCTGCGGAGCAGGCCGTCCGTCTCGTACACCCATTGCTGGCCGGGCGTCGAGGAGCAGGTCGCGAGCTCGGTTTCCGCGCCCTTGACCGCCTTCTTCCCGACGATGCCGACACAGAGCCCGGACGCGACGTTGTGCAGCCGCCCGCGCAGGGTGCCCTGGCCCGCCTTGCCGGCCCCGACCCGGGAGGGGTGGGAGGTGGAGGTGCCGGAGGCTGAGCCGGGTGTGCCGGAGGGATGGCCGTCGGGACTCGGGGCGGGGCCGTCGCCGGAGCCGAGGGCGGACCACAGGACGAGCGGCAGGACGACCAGTGCGCTCACCGTTGCCACGGCGAGGGTGAGGTTGCGGCGGGCGGCCCGCCGGGCCGCCTGCTGAGCCGACCTGCGGGCGGCGGTGCGCCGCCCGGGCGCCGGGGCCTGCGTCACCCTCGATGCCGTCGCCCCGGCGAGCGCGGCGGGGGCGCCGACGGTGAACTGCTCGTCCACGGCGGCTGCGCCGCGCGGGCCGGGCACGAAAGCCTCACCGGAGGGAGTGGGGGTGAAGGACTCACCGCCGACCGGCTCGGCGAGCGGAACCGACGCGAAGGGCTCCCCACCGGCGGGAGCGGCGGACCATCCGGACGCCGACGTCTCTCCCCCGGTGGGCGCGCCGGACCATGCCGAAGCGAATGTCTCTTCCCCGGCAGGCGCGCCGGACCGTGCCGAAGTGAATATCTCCTCGCCGGTCGGCACGTCCGACCAGGCGGACGCGAATGCCTCTCCCCCGGTGGGCGCGGCGGACCGTGCGGAGGTGAAGGACTCACCGCCGATCGGCGCGGCGGGCGGCGAGGGCGCGAAGAGCTCGCCGATGGTGGGGGCCGGAGCCGGCTCGGTCTCCACCGGCTCCGCGTCGGTCGCGGGTGCGGCCGCCTCCACGCCGCCCAGGCAGAGCTCCCGGTAGGCCCGCGCGCCCCACCCGAGCATCCCTTCGGCCAGTGCGGTGCCGAGGTCGGTGTTGAACTGGCCCAACTGGTCTGCGGTGTACCGGCAGTGGGCGCACCCGGCCAGGTGCTGGTCGAGATCGGGATCGACGTGGACGCCGCCTCGCCGGTAGGTCACGTCCAGCAGCCGGAAGTAGCGCAGGCAGTCCTGTTCGGGGGCGAGTTCGCGGTGGGCCTGGAGCAATTCCTCGCGCAGCCGCTCGCGGGCCCGCCGGAGTTCGACACGCGCGGCCTCCTCGTCCAGGCCGAGCAGCCCGGCCGGTGTCACGAGGGGCTCGGCCTCGACCTCGGTGTGCCACAGCAGGGCGCGGCCCGTCTGGGGCAGTCGCTGGAACGCGCGGGACAGCAGGCGCCGGCCGGTCGGCGGCAGCAGCCGTGCGGCAATGCGGTCACCGTCGGCGGCCGCGGAGACGAGATCCGGGTGCAGCATCTCCCGCCGGTGGTCGGCGCCCCACTCGGCCGCGATGCGCCGCACGGTCACCAGCAGCTGCGGCCGCCATGCCGCCCCGGGTCCGGACTGCCGCAGGGAGTCGCCGAACAGGCGCGTGAACGCGGCGGTGGTGAGCATGCCCGCGGGGCGCGGGCCGTCGGTGCACAGCCGTGCGTAGGCGAACGCCGCTTCCCAGTGCCGGTCCAGCAGTTCGCCGACGGGGTGGAGTGCGGGCGTGGCGCCCGTCCACTTCCTGAGCTCGGCGCTCAGCTGCTCGTCCGTGGTCTCGAACGGGCGAGGCGGCTTCGGAGAATTCGACAGGCCCGGGGCATTCACGGCCGTATTCCTCCAGACGCAACGCGGAAACAGTCCATACCAGGGGGTAGGTGGCGGCATCGCGAACGTCCGCCTGCCAAAGCCCTTGTGAAGCGTGGCGGCGGGGAGCGGCCTGCTGCGCACAGCGGGCACCCATGGTCTGCGCGCCGACAACACACACCTTTGCACAGGTCAGCGGAGTGGAACAAGACATCCGGCACTTTCGCGCTTTGCACGGGCGAGAGCGACCAATTGACCATCCGTCAATAAGAAGGGCCTAAGCCATTACGCCTGGATCGGTATGTCAATTGCGGTGGCGGATTCGGGCCCTCCCGTACCTTTTCAGACCTCGCTCAATACGGCGCCGTGGGCTGCACGGTAGGCACAGGGTGGCATTCCGTAACGTTCCCGGGAACACGCCCGGGCTCAGTGGCCGCTGACCGGGTGCGGGGTGTAGGGCTCCTCCAGCGCGTCGATCTCCTTGTCGCTCAGCTGCAGGTCGACGGCGGCCACGGCGTCCTCGATGTGCTGCGGCCTGGCCGCGCCGACGACGGGCGCCGTCACCGCCTCCTGGTGCAGCAGCCAGGCGAGGGCGACCTGGGCGCGCGGCACGCCCCGCTCGTTGGCGATCCGGGTGACGGTCTCGACGATGGCGCGGTCGCCCTCCGGGTAGAGCCGGCTGCCGAAGTTGTCGCGCTCGCTGCGCTCGGTGGTGGTGCCCCAGTCCCGGGTGAGGCGGCCGCGGGCCAACGGGCTCCAGGGCAGCACACCGACTCCCTGGTCCTCGCACAGGGGCAGCATCTCCCGCTCCTCCTCGCGGTAGAGGAGGTTGTAGTGGTTCTGCATGGAGACGAAGCGGGTCCAGCCGTGCAGTTGTGCCGTGTACTGGGCCTTGGAGAACTGCCAGGCGTACATCGAGCTCGCCCCGATGTAGCGCACCTTGCCCGCCTTCACCAGGTCGTGCAGCGCCTCCATGGTTTCCTCGACCGGCGTGCCGGGGTCCCAGCGGTGGATCTGGTAGAGGTCGACGTAGTCGGTGCCGAGGCGGCTCAGGCTGTGGTCGATCTCGGTCATGATCGCCTTGCGGGACAGCCCGCCGCCGTTGGGTCCGGGCCGCATGCGGCCGTGCACCTTCGTCGCGAGCACGATCTCGTCCCGGCGGGCGAAGTCGCGCAGCGCCCGGCCGACGATCTCCTCGCTGGTGCCGTCGGAGTACACGTTGGCGGTGTCGAAGAAGGTGATCCCCGCCTCCAGTGCCCGCCGGATCAGCGGGCGTGCCGCGTCCTCGTCGAGGGTCCACTCGTGCACTCCGCGGTCGGGCACACCGTAGGTCATGCAGCCCAGACAGATCCGCGACACGTCCAGGCCCGTGGAACCGAGCTTCACGTACTGCATCGTTGCTCCTCCTGCCTTCGGCGGTGCTACCAGGAAGAGCCTATGCGGGTCCGTGTGCCACGCCCGTGCGCCGCACTAACGCCCGTCCAGCAGGTCCAGCGCCCGTTCCCAGCCGAACTCCGGACGGAGACCGCCCTCTTCGGTCTCGCCGGAGTACGGTTCCCCGAACCGGACGCCCATCCCGCGCAGTCGTATGAGGCTCTCCCGGTAGGCGGGGTGGGCGGCCAGCGCATCGGCGACGCACGGCAGGGCGGCGACCGGGACGCCGAGGCCACAGGCCTCGCACAGGGTGGCCACGGCGAGCGTGTCGGCGAGGCCCGCGGCCCACTTGTTGACGGTGTTGAAGGTGGCGGGCGCGACGACCACCGCGTCGGGTGCCGGGAAGGGGCGCGGGTCGCCAGGGGCGCGCCAGGCGGAGCGGACGGGGCGGCCGGTCTGCGCCTCGACGGCGGCGGTGTCGAAGAAGCCGCCCATCGCGACCGGAGTGGCGATGACACCGACCTCCCAGTCCCGTTCCTGCGCGGCGGTGATCAACTTGCTCACGTCGTCTGCGACACCGGCGCCGCATACGACGACGTAGAGGAAGGGATTCTCGGCCTGTTCGGTCACCCGGGAACCCTACTGAACGGCCGCCGGCCTCACCGCAGTGGGAAGGACCGCCCGTGTTCCGCCTCGGGGCGCGGTCCGAGGATGCGCCGCTCCCGCTCCTCGATCGGCACGTCGTTGATGCTCGCCTCGCGCCGGGTCATCAGGCCGTGCTCGTCGAACTCCCACAGCTCGTTGCCGTACGACCGCCACCACCGGCCGTCGGCGTCGCCTCAGGAGGACCCCGTGCAGCGGATCCTGGCCGTGTTCGACTGGCTGGAGCGGTGGTTCGCCGAGGACGACTTCCGCGGCTGCGCCTGTCAACTCCTACGGCGAGCTCGGCGCCACCTCGGCGCGCGTGGCGGCTCAGGTCCGGGCGCACAAGCAGGCGTTCCGGGAGTACCTCGCCGGGCTGGTGACGGAGGCGGGCCGGCCTGCCGCGCTGACCGGGCAGCTGTACCTGCTGGCCGAGGGGGCGATGGTCACCGCGGGCATGTCCGCGAGCAGCGAACCGGCCCGCGAGGCCCGCGAGGCGGCCCGGCTCCTGCTCGGGGCCGACCGAGGCCGGGCCTGAGGCCGGGCCGACCGGCTCGAACCCCCTCGCACCCCCAGAACGGCCACTCCTCCGCCCGGCCACTCCCCCCGTCCGGACCCGCGGCTGCCCGGCCCCGCGGCCTCGCGTCCCTGCGAGGGCGGGCGGATCGTCTCCTACGAGGTGGTCGCCGCCCCGGAGCGGCTGCGCCGACTCCGGCGGGATGCTGGACGTCCCGGAACCCGGCCTCACTCGGCCGGTTCCGACACCGTGATGGCGCCGACCGGACAGGCCCGGGCGGCTTCCCGCACCATCGGGTCGCCGCCGCCGTCCTCCCGGCCGGGCAGCTGGGTGCTGAAGCCGTCGTCGTCCTGGGTGAACACGCCCGGGGCGGTCAGGGCGCACTGGCCGGCTCCGATGCAGCGGTCCTTGTCGATGTGGATGCGCATGGCGGCAGCCTCTTACCAGGTCACGGGGAGTTCCAGCATCCCCTGGATCGTGTCGCCGGGTTTGAACGGGATCTCGTCCGCCGGGGCGGCCAGGCGGAGCGTGGGCAGCCGGTCGAAGAGCGCGCTCAGGGCGATCTCCAGCTCGGTGCGGGCGAGGTTCTGGCCGAGGCACTGGTGGATGCCGAAGCCGAAGGCGACATGGTGGCGGGCCGGGCGGTGCCAGTCCAGGGTGTCCGGCGCCGGGTAGACGTCCGCGTCGCGGTTGATGACGGAGGTCGAGAAGACCACGGCGTCACCGGCCCGGATCGTCACTCCGGCCACCTCGATGTCCTCGGTGGCCTGCCGCAGCAGTCCGTCCGCGATGGACAGCATCCGCAGCAGCTCCTCGACCGCGGCGGGCAGCAGGGCGGGGTCGGCGCGCAGCTCGGCCAGCCGATCGGGGTGCTCGAGCAGGGTGTAGGTGCCCAGCGAGATCATGTTCGCGGTGGTCTCGTGGCCCGCGACCAGCAGGATGATCGCCAGGGCGAGCAGTTCGGCGCGGTCGGGGGTGCCGTCGCGCCCCTGCTGCTGGACCAGCTCGTCCAGCAGGCCGTCGCCGGGCTTCTGGTGCTTGGTGTCGATCAGGGCGCCGAGGTACTCCTCCAGCCGGTCCCGCGCGTCCTGGGTGTCGGCGGCCGTCGGGCCGCGCAGCAGCCGTCGGGTCTGCTCCTCGAAGAACTCGTGGTCGGCGTACGGGACGCCGAGCAGTGCGCAGATCACCATGGAGGCCACGGGCAGCGCGAAGGCGCTCACCAGCTCGGCGGGCGGCCCCTGGGCGATCATCGTGTCCAGCAGCCGGTCGACGATCTGCTGGATCCGCGGCCTGAGTTCGGTCGCGCGCCTGAGCGTGAAGCGGGGGATCATCATCCGCCGCTGGGTGCGGTGCACGGGGTCGTCGACGCCCAGGAGCGCGGTCCTGCGGTCGCGGACGGCGGCGAAGCGGGGCGTGGTCACGGGGAAGCCGTCACGGGTGCGGTCGGTGGACAGGCGGGGGTCCGTGAGCAGGTCCCGGGCGAGGGTGTGTCCCGTGACGAGCCAGGCCGGGCGCCCGTCGAACAGGGCGATGCGGGCGAGCGGCCGGGTGGCGCGCAGCGGGTCGTACCCGGCGGGCGGGTGGAAGGGGCAGGTGCGCGACTGGGGGAAGGCGACGGGTTGCGACAGTTCCGTCATGGAAGACCTCGCAGGCGAAGAGTTCGGCTTGCCGATCTTCATTAGATGCCCGAGGCACCTATAGGGCGACGCGAAGTTCGGCCAGATCGGCGACCTGCGGGATCTGGCTTGGAAGCGCCTCTTCCGCATCGTAATCCGGTTGCCTCCGGCGCGCTGCGGGGCGCATGATCCGGCCATGCCCACGATCGACGTGTCCCTGCCGCTGGTGTCCGCCGCCGCCTCCTTGGCAAAACGGCAGCAGCAGCCCGGCCGCCCGTGGAGGCCCGGTCCGGCGCGGTCGTGACCGCGCCGCTCGTCGCGGGACTCGTCGCGGGGTACGGCATCGCCGTGCCCGTCGGCGCCGTCGCGACCTACCTCGTCTCCCTGAGCGCCCGTACGTCCCTGCGGACCGGCGGCTGCGCCGCGCTCGGCGTCGCCACCGCCGACGGCGTGTACGCCCTGCTGGCCACGCTCGGGGGCTTCGCCCTGACCGCCGCGCTGCGGCCGGTGCTCGAGCCGCTGCGCTGGGCTTCGGCCCTGGTGCTGGCCGCGCTGGCCGTGCGGGGCGCCACGACCGCCCTGCGGCAGTACCGCGAGCGCCGGCTCGCCAGCCGGTCCGACCCGGCCCCGCCGAACCCGGTCCGGGCGTACCTGGGGCTGCTCGGGATCACTCTGCTCAACCCCACCACCGTGATCTACTTCGCGGCGCTGGTGCTCGGCTCCGGCGGTGCGGTCGCCGGCCGGCCGCTGGATCAGGGGGTGTTCGTCCTGGCCGCCTTCGCCGCTTCCGCGAGCTGGCAGCTGCTGATCGCCGGGGGCGGCGCGCTGCTCGGACGAGTCCTGACGGGCCGTCGGGGCAGGCTGGTCACGGCACTCGTGTCGAGCGGTGTGACCACGGTGCTGGCGGTGCGGATGCTGGTGCCACCGGCGTGAGGCGGTGTCCGGCCGCCCGGCACCGCCGTCCGGTGCACGCGGCAGGGATGAAACGGGCCGGGACCGATGTTGAATGGCAGTGCCGGATCAGTCACAGCATGCGACGAGAGGACGGACGACATGCCCCTCCAGGGTGAGTACGAGCCCAGCCCGACCCAGTGGGTGCGCGAGCAGGTCGAGTTGTACGAGAGCTCCGGCGGCACCAAGGGCACGACACTGATGGACACGGGGATGCCTGTCATCGTGCTGACCACCCGGGGCGCGAAGAGCGGCAGGATCCGCAAGACGCCGCTGATGCGCGTGGAGCACGACGGACGCTACGCCGTGGTGGCTTCCCAGGGCGGCGCGCCCAGGCACCCGGTCTGGTACTTCAACCTCAAGGCCGACCCCCGGGCCGAGCTCCAGGACGGGCCGGCCAAGCAGGACATGACGGCCCGCGAGGTCACCGGAGCGGAAAAGGCCGAGTGGTGGGAGCGAGCCGTGGCCGCCTACCCGCCGTACGCCGAGTACCAGGAGAAGACCTCGCGGGAGATCCCGGTCTTCGTGCTGGAACCGGCCGACGGGCACTGATCGATCCCTTCCGGTTCCCGCCTCTCCGGCCCGGTCCGGGCTTCTCCGGCCGGTCCGGGCCGGCCCGGACAACAACCCGGAAAGTGGTCCGGAAAATGGCCCGAAAAATTGTCCGGGCCCAGGAGGCATGAACCGGCGACCGCCGGGCACGCGACGGCTAGGCCCCGCCGCGTTCCCCCGTCGCGGCGGGGCTTTCGCCTTCGTTCCCGGCCGGCCGGTCGGTCACGTCCAGGAAGATCTGGTCCGCCTCGGGCACGGTGCGGGCGATCGAGCCCTTGATGCGCATGGCGACCTCCTCGACCCACTCGCTGTCCAGGCCGGGCGCCAGGTCGATGCGGGCGGCGACCAGCACGGAGTCGAGGCCCATCTTCATCGTGAACAGCGCCTCCACGCTGTCGATCTCGGGCTGCGCCTGCAGAAGGCTCCTGATCCGGCCGCTCAGTGCCGGGTCGGCCGCCTCCCCGATCAGCTGGTCGCGCGCGTCGCGGCCCAGCCGGTAGGCGACGTAGCCGAGCAGCACGCCGATCGCCAGCGACGCGGAGGCCTCCCACACGACCTGTCCGGTGACCATGTGCAGCGCCATGCCGATCAGGGCGAGGGTCACGCCGAGCACCGCGGTGCCGTCCTCGGCGACGACCGTGCGCAGGGCCGGGTCGCGCAGGCCGCCGCCCTGCCGGCGCACCTGGTGGAGCGCCCGTAGCAGGGACACGCCCTCGGCGAGGAGGGCGACGCCGAGCACGATCAGGCCCGCCACATAGCCGCCGAACTTCTCCCCGGCACCGCCGCGCAGGGCCTCGAACCCCTGGAAGACGGAGAAGCAGCCACCCATGACGAAGATCCCGACGGCGGCGAGCAGCGACCAGAAGAACCGCTCCTTGCCGTAACCGAAGGGGTGGCGCCGGTCCGCCGGGCGCCGGCTGCGACGCAGCGCGGCCAGCAGGAAGACCTCGTTCAGGCTGTCGGCGACCGAGTGGGCCGCCTCCGACAGCAGCGCGGGCGAGTGCGCGAGGAGGCCCCCGACGGCCTTGGCGACGGCGATCACCAGGTTCGCCGTGAGCGCCACCAGCACCGTGACGCGTGTCCGGTGGTCCGATCCCCGCCCTGCCGTCCCTCCTGCCGTCCCTCCTGCCGTCGCCCGCGCGGTCCCTTCCGTGTCCCGCTGCGTACCGCCGTCCGTCGTGTGCTCCGTGGGTGTACCGCTCACGTTCGCCGAATGCCCGCGCCGTCGCGGCTCACACCGTGCCGTCCGGGGAATTCGGGGAAGGCGTGCCCCAAGACAGAATCACCGGGGCAACAGGTACGAACTGGGGCAGAACAGGGGCAGGGAGGACACATGAGCGAGGGGCGCGAGGGCAACAGCGCCTACGGGCACAAGCCCTTCAAACGGTCCAGGAGCCACTTCGCGGACCGGATCACCGCGGACGGCCGGGACGGCTGGCCGGTGGAGGCCGGTCGCTACCGTCTGGTGGCCAGCCGTGCCTGTCCATGGGCGAGCCGCGCGGTGGTGTCCCGGCGGCTGCTCGGCCTGGAGGAGGCGCTGTCGCTGGCGATCGTCGATCCCCTGCAGGACGACCGCAGCTGGCGTTTCACCCTCGACGCCGACGGCCGCGACCCCGTACTGGGCATCCGCTTCCTGAGCGAGGCCTACGACCGCCGGGAGTCGGACTACCCGGGCGGCGTCAGCGTGCCCGCGATCGTCGACGTGCCCAGCGGCAGGCTGGTCACCAACGACTACCAGCAGATCACCCTCGACCTCGCCACCGAGTGGACCGGGCTGCACCGGCCCGGAGCCCCCGACCTGTACCCGCCGGCCCGGCGCGACGAGATCGACGCGGTGATGGCGGAGGTGTACCGGGACGTGAACAACGGCGTGTACCGGGCCGGGTTCGCCTCCACCCAGGAGGACTACGAGGCCGCGTACGCGGACGTGTTCCGCCGGCTGGAGGCGCTCGCTTCGCGCCTGGCCGGTCAGCGTTATCTCGTCGGTGACACGATCACCGAGGCGGACATCCGGCTGTTCACCACTCTGGTCCGTTTCGACCCCGTCTATCACGGACACTTCAAGTGCAACCGCTGGAAGCTGACGGAGAACCCGGTGCTGTGGGCGTACGCGCGTGACCTGTTCCAGACGCCCGGATTCGGGGACACCGTGGACTTCGACCACATCAAGCGGCACTACTACCAGGTGCACACCGGCATCAACCCGACCGGCATCGTGCCCCTGGGGCCGGACCTGTCCGGCTGGCTGACACCGCATCACCGCGAGGAACTCGGCGGCCGTCCCTTCGGCGAGGGAACACCGCCCGGTCCCGTACGGGCCGGTGAGGAGGTGCCCGCGCGGGGCCGGCCCTGACCAGCGCCCCGCTCTCCCGACTCGACCGCACACATACGCGAAGGAGAACCAAGTGGCCAAGAAGAAGAACAAGCTCTCGCTCGCCTACCAGCCCGTCGGGTTCGTGCTGGGCTGGGCCGGTGGGGCGCTGGCCGGGATGGCGTTCCGCGCCACGTGGAAGGCCATCCGGCACGAGGACGACGCCCCCGACGCGCTCGACGAGAACCGTCGCTGGGGCGAGATCCTGCTGGCCGCAGCGGTTCAGGGCGCCATCTTCGCCGTCGTGCGCAGCGCCGTGGACCGCGCGGGCGCCAAGGCCATCGAACGCTCCACCGGAGTGTGGCCCACCAAGGACAGGGGCGGCCGGGACTGACGCCCCCCGTCCCGCCCGGGGCCGAGCCCCGTGAACCGACGCCGCCTCAACCCGCAACGGGCTGAGGCGCCGGTTCGACGCCAAGCCGTCCGCACGACGTGAGCGGTACGGCCCGTGTCTCAGCCCCGTTTGGGGCCGGCCGGGCGGGCGCGGCGGAGGGTGAAGGAGTGGCCGGCCGGGTCGGAGCAGCCGCGCTCCTCGTACGGGCCGGGCGCGTCCTTCGCCTCCAGCAGGCGCCCGCCGAGTTCGACGACCCGTCGCTCGGCCGCGTCCAAGTCCTCCACCAGGAAGTCCAGATGGGCCTGGAGGGAGTTCTCGGGGCGCGGCCAGCTCGGCGGGGTCGCGTTCGCGTCGCGGCGAAAGGCCATGCGCATCCCGTCGGCGCCCCTGATCTCCACCAGATTGGCGGTCGCCCCGATCTCCTCCGCCTGGAGGAACTCCTTGTAGAACACGGCGAGTTTCTCGGGCTCGGCGCAGTCGAGCACCACGACACCCGCGGTCACCAGTGGCATGTCTCCTCCGAGAGATCCGGCGGCGGTGTCGTGCCCCGCCGCCCCGTACCTTGCGGATATCCCGGCCCCGCGGATTCAGTCGGCCACCAACCACCGTCCGTCCCGCATGAGTTCACGCCCCTCCAGCTCGTCGGCCTCACGCCAGGCCTGCACGCGCTGCGGGAGGATGCGGAAGTACAGGTAGGGGGTGGCGAGCCGGCGCGGGTCGAAACCGGTCTTGCCGGCGAAGACCTCGGCGTCCTCCTCCGGCAGCTCGGCGGGCGGCACGGCCACGACGGTACCCTCCACCAGGACCACGTCCCGGGTCGGCCCGATGCCGATCCGCGCCCTGCCGGTCGCCAGGAGGTTGCGGCCGGTGGTACTCGCGGCCGGGGTGGCCACCAGCAGGGTGGCGCCGTCCCAGAGGAACGACAGCGGCACGAGGTACGGGGCCGCGCCCCGGTCACCGGCCGTCGCCACCCAGGCGTCGACGTCGTGCTCCAGCCGGTGCAGGGTGTCCAGCTTGCGCTGCCTCGCGGGACGTGCGGGGGGTGGGGTCATCGTCGGACAGCCTCCTGAAAGTCTTCGTACGGAACACAGTCGTACGGTCATGACGGCCGGACGTCCTCCAGTGTGACCGTCAGGACCTCCCACCCGAGCCGATCTCCCGCAGGCGCGCCGCCGTCGGGTTCAGCAGCAGGTCCAGGGCCGCCGGGTAGGCGCTGTGCCGCATGTCCGCGACCAGATGACGGGCCGTGGCGGCGATGTGCGGGTGGGTGTCGGCGGGCAGCCGGGCGTAGCGGGCCCGCCACACGGCACGCCGGTGAGTCCTGTGCCGGGGTCGGTGCCCCGGGTGCGGAGCTCCGCGCCGCGGTCAGTGCGCCTGGCGCGCCGCCTGGAACGTACGCCGGTAGGCCTGCGGTGAGACGCCGATCGCGGAGTGCAGGTGCTGGCGCAGGGAGGCGCCGGTGGCGAAGCCGACCTGGCCGGCGATCTGGTCGACCGACAGGTCGCTGGACTCCAGCAGATGGCGGGCCCGGGCCACGCGCTGCTGGATGAGCCAGCGTCCGGGGCTGAGGCCCACCTCGTCGTTGAAGCGGCGGGCGAAGGTGCGCAGGCTCATCCGGGCGTGCCCGGCGAGGTCGGCCAGCGTGAGCGGTTCGCCGAGGCGCTCCAGGACCCAGGCGCGGGTCGCGGCGGTGCTCGCGGCGCCCTGCTCGGGCACGGGCTGCTCGATGTACTGGGCCTGGCCGCCGTCCCGGAACGGCGGGACGACGCAGCGGCGGGCGACCGTGTTGGCCAGTTCGCTGCCGTGGTCCGAGCGCACGAGGTGCAGACAGATGTCCACGCCGGAGGCGGCGCCCGCCGAGGTGAGGAAGCGGCCGTCCTCGACGAAGAGCACGTCCGGGTCGAGGGTGACGCGCGGAAACGTGCGCCGGAAGCGGTCGGCGACCTGCCAGTGGGTGGTGGCCCTGCGACCGTCGAGCAGGCCCGCCGCGGCGAGGACGAAGGCGCCGGTGCAGATGGAGACCACCCGCGCGGCGGCGGGGATCCGCGCGAGCGCGGCGGCGACCTCGCCCGACAGCTCGTCGGGGAGGCGCGCGGGCGGCACGGAAGTGATCACCACGGTGTCCGCGGTGGCCAGGATGTCCGCACCGTGGTCGACGGTGACGGAGAAGTCCGCGTTGGTTCGCACCGGTTGGCCGTCGACCGTGCAGGTGAGCACCTCGTACCGGCCGTCGGCCGCGCCGAGGATCCGGCTGGGGATGCCCAGTTCGAAGGGGTAGGCGCCGTCGAGGGCCAGGACCACGACCCGTTCCGTCTTCCGCATGGCACGATCCTATCGAAGGTTGGCAATCATGCCATTTCCCTGCCGGGCGGGCCCGGGCAGCCTGAGTGACCATGAGCGATGAGAACACGATGCGCGCGATCAGTCAGGACGTCCTCGGCGGTCCCGAGGTCCTTGAGGAAGTACGGTTGGAGCGGCCCGCGCCGCGGCCGAACGAGGTGCTGGTGCGGGTGCGCGCCGCCGGGGTGAACCCGACCGACTGGAAGCACCGGGCGACCGGCGGCTTCCTGGGCGAGCCGCCCTTCGTCCTCGGCTGGGACGTCTCCGGCGTCGTCGAGGCGACGGGTGTCGGCGTGGCCCTGTTCAAGCCCGGTGACGAGGTCTTCGGCATGCTGCCCTACCCGTTCGGCCACGGGTCGCACGCCGAGTACGTCACCGGTCCGGCCCGCGCCTTCACGCTGAAGCCCGCCGGGATCGACCACGAACAGGCGGGTGCGCTGCCGCTGGTGTCCCTGACCGCGTGGCAGGCGCTGGTGGAGCGGGCGCAGGTGCGAGCGGGGCAGCGGGTGCTGATCCACGCTGCGGCCGGCGGGGTCGGCCATGTGGCGGTGCAGATCGCCAAGGCACGCGGGGCGCATGTGATCGGCACCGCGAGCGCGGGCAAGCACGACTTCCTGCGCGAGATCGGCGTCGACGAGGTGATCGACTACCGCACGACCGACTTCGCCGAGGCCGTGCGGGACGTGGACGTCGTGCTGGACACGATCGGCGGCGACACCTCCGTCCGCTCGCTGCGGGTGCTGCGTCCGGGTGGGCTCGTGGTCTCGATCCTGCCGGTGGGCTCCGAGGAGTTCCACGAGGAGGCCGAGCGGCTCGGCGTGCGGGCGATCCGGATGCTCGTCGACGCCGACCAGCACGGCATGAGGGCGATCGCGGAGCTGGTCGAGGCGGGGAAGCTGCGCGCCACGATCGCCGGGACCTTCCCGCTGGCCGAGGCCGCCAAGGCACACGCGCTCGGGGAGACCGGCCGCACCGCGGGCAAGCTGGTGCTTCTGGTCGACTGAGACCGGGGAGGCCCGGAAGGTCCGGAGTCGGTGGCCTCGGCCGCCGGGAAGGCCGGGAGTCGGTGGCCTCGGCCGCCGGGAAGGCCGGAAGGCGACGGCCGGGGGCCGAGGGTGGCAGGCCTCTTCGGGGGCCTGTTCCCGCAAGTCACAGGAAGACTCGGCCGTAAATCGAAGACATATGTCAACCGAACATGCTGGAATTCACTCCAACGAGGGTAACTTGCAGGGCGGGGAAGGGTTTTGCTCCCCGGTGGGCCCGAACCCCGCCGCATCAGCGCCCGGTTGGAGGCGATGTCGTCGTGCAGCAAGAACCCGCGCCCCTCACCCGGCATCTGCGCATCCACCGGGACCGCGGACACACGGTGCTGGAGTTCCGCGGCGAGATCGACATCGCCGCGGCGACCCAGATCGCCCCGTATCTGGACCGGGTGACGGCGCGGCGCGGCGCCCGGCTGGTAATCGACCTCAGCCAGGTCGACTTCTTCGACTGCTCCGGACTGCGCCTGCTGTACCGGGCCCGGAGCAGGGTGCTCGACCGGGACGGAGAGCTGCAGCTGGTGTGCGCGCATCCGCTCACCCTGCGCATCCTCAAGGCCACCGGCCTGGCCCGGCTGCTGCCGCCGCGCCCCACGCTGGACGCGGCCCTGGGCCAGCCCGAGGCCACGTCCGGCTCCGTGTGACGCTCCCGCACGGCCCCCCTGTCACTCACCGCCCCGGGCCGGCTTGCTCCGCGGCGCGTCGAACAGGGCGCTGACGGACTCGCCGTTGTGGATGCGCCGCACCGCCTCGGCGAGCGCCGGGGCGATGGACAGCACCCGCAGCCTGGCCTTGTCCGCGGGGTCCGAGCGGTCCGCGGTGTTCCCGGTGTTCCCGGTGTCCCCGGTGTCCCCGGTGTCCCCGGTGTCCCGGTAGTGCTCCTCGACCGGCACCGGCACGGTGTTGGTGCACACGATCTCCAGGACGTCGGGCTGCTCGGCCAACCGCTTGAGCGCGCCCTCGGCGAACAGCCCGTGGGTGCAGGCGATGCGGATCGAGCGCGGCTCCGACTCCCGCAACCGGTCCAGGAGCTCGAGGACCGTGCTGCCCTTGGCGATCTCGTCGTCCAGCACGATGACATCACGCCCGGACACATCACCGATCACGGAGCTGATGGTCACCCGGTCGTCGGCGTACCGCTGCTTGGCCCCGGCGGCCACCTGCGCCCCGATCATCCGGGCGAACGCGGCCGCCTCCTTGGCGTTGCCGAGGTCCGGGGAGACCACGGTGGTGCGCGACAGGTCGTACTGCCGGAAGTGCGCGGCGAGCTCACGCAGGGCGTGCAGGTGGTCGACGGGCACCGAGAAGAAGCCGTGCACCTGCGGCGCGTGCAGGGTCATGGCAAGGACCCGGCCCGCGCCCGCGGCCACCAGCAGGTCCGCCACGAGACGTCCGCCGAGCGAGATGCGCGGGGCGTCCTTCTTGTCGGAGCGGGCGTAGGAGTAGTGCGGCATGACGACGGTGATCCGCCCGGCGGAGGCACCACGGGCCGCATCGCACATCAGCAGCAGCTCGACGAGATGCTCCTGCACCGGTTTGACCAGCGGCTGGATCAGGAAGACGTCCCGCTCACGGCAGTTGGCCTGAAGCTGCACCTCCAGGCAGTCGTTGGCGAACCGGCTCACCCGGGTGGGGCTCAGTGGCACGCCCAGGTGCGCACAGACCTCCGCCGCCAGCTCGGGGTGGGCGCTACCGCTGAACACGGCGATGTCTCGCACGATCCGCTCCTCGCATGATCACTCCGCCTGCCGGGCTCATGCTACTGACCAGGCCCGGTCCCTTCCCGGCACGCCGCCACGGACGCGCCACGACGGACCGGAACACGCGGCGCCCTGCGGCGCCGGAGGGCGGCCGTCGCGCGGAGGGCATCGTCGGCCAACGGGGCTGTCTGGCAAGGGCTTTGGCGGGCATGCGCCAAGAGAGGCCAAGAGAGGAAGGAGGAACCGTCGCATGACGACTTCCCTCGGGCGACTGCCCCGGCGCATGCCCGGCTGGGCGAAGGCGGTGAGCGCCCTCGTGGTGGTGCTGGCGGTGCTGTTCGCCGGCATCCGGCTGGCCGTACTCCCCGGTATCAAGGACCTGTTCGGCACCGAGACGCACGACCGGACGGGCCCCGCGCTGCTGAGGTCCATCCAGGACCTCAGCCGGTACGAGGCCGCGTCCGGCGACTTCCAGGTCGTCGTGGACCTGGAGAAGGACTCCAAGTACCTGCCCGACGCGATCCGTGGCACCCGCACCCTGTACGTCGGGGCGGGGAGCGTGGACGCCTACGTCGACCTCGGCAGGGTCGGTGGCAAGGATGTGACGGTCAACGGCGAGCGCACCTCGGCCACGCTCCGGCTGCCGCACGCGCGGCTGGGCAGGCCGGCCCTCGACGCCGACCACTCCTACGCCGTCTCCAAGCAGCGCGGCCTGCTCGACCGTCTGGGCGACCTGTTCTCGGACAACCCCGACAGCGAGCACGCCGTGCAGCAGCTCGCGGTGCGGCACATCGCCGACGCGGCCAGGGACAGCGGGCTGACCGCGCGCGCCGAGACCAACACCACCGGCATGCTCGAAGGCCTGCTGAAGTCCCTCGGTTTCAAGGAGGTGCATGTCGTCTACGGCTCCTGATCAGGCGCCCAGCACGCCCGGCAGGGCGAGCGCCCCGATCAGTGCCGTGCCCAGCAGCATCCAGGCGACGTAGTCGCCGACGTGCCCGGACTGCAGGCGTCTGAGCGGCCGGACCCAGCCGGGTGCGGTCAGCAGCGCCGGGCGGGTGACGGCCGCGCCCGCCAGCCCCACGGCCAGGACGGCCGACAGCAGACCCAGGAGGACACCGACCGGCGTCCAGTGCACGGAGGTGACGACGCCCCCGGATCCGGCCTCGTTGACGGCGTGCGCCACCAGACGGGCGAAGCCGGGCACCACGCCGACGGCGAACGCCGCGGCGAGCAGCAGCGCGGGCACCCACATCATGGTGTCGGGCACCCGGGTGATCCGGTGCCCGGTCTCCGGCTCCTCGCCGGAGCCCGTCGTCTCGTACTCCCGGTGTTCCTCGGGCCTGGGGCCGAGCCCGAGGAACACCCGGGCGGCGACCCTCAGCACCGCTCCCCCGGTCACGGCCGACGCGGCGACGTACAGCACGGTCAGCGGGCCACCCACGGCCTCCTCGGCGACCGCCTTGCCCAGGCCCGTTCCGAACGGCGGCAGTCCGGCCAGGGCGAGACCGCCGACGGCGAACATGACGGCGACGCCCGGCAGCCGCCGGCCCCGGCCGTGCAGGACGAGCTCGTCGACGCTGCCGTAGCGGTCCAGCAGGATGCCGGCGCAGGCGAACAGGGCGGCCTTCACACCCGCGTGCCCGAGGACGTAGAGGGCGATGCCGTCGTCGGCCTCGGGCCTGAGGACACCGATGCCGACCACGAACAGGCCCGTGTGGGCGATGGTCGAGAAGGCGAGCAGCCGCTTGATGTGCCGCTGGAACCAGCACATGACCGCGCCCGCCGCCGCCGTCAGCACGCCGAGCACCACCATGGCCCGCGTGAAGTCGGCCGCCGGGATCCCGCCCGGCCCGGAGAAGACGGTCCCGTACACGCGCCAGACGCCGTACACGCCGAGTTCCACCATGACGCCGGACAGCAGCATGCATACGGGCGTGGGGGCGACGGCGTGCGCGTCCGGCAGCCAGAACTGGAAGGGCACCGCGGCCGCCTTCACCAGCAGGCCGGTCATGACGAGGACGAATCCGGCCAGGACGAGTGCGTCGGGCCCGCCGGGGACGGCCGCCGTGTCCAGCCCCCGCCCGATCTTCGCCATGGCCAGCTCGCCGGTGCGGGCGTAGAGCAGGCCGATGCCCAGGAGCAGGCCGTACGCGCCCAGGGAGTTGACGACGCCGAAGGTGAGCGCGCCCTGTACCGCCTTGGCCTCGTCGATGCGGTATCCGGTCAGCGCGTAGGCGACGACGCTCATCAGCTCGAAGAACACGAACAGGTTGAACAGGTCGCCCGCGATCGCGAAGCCGCACATGCCGCCCTGGAAGAGCAGCATGAGGGCCGGGAAGGACCCCGCGTGGCCGCGGGGCGGCTCGTCGAAGTAGCGCCAGGAGTACGCCAGCGCCGACAGCGTCAGCAGCGAGGCGAGGGCAGCCATGCCGAGGCCGGCCCCGTCCCCGGTCAGGACGATGCCGACGCTCTCGCCGCCCTGCGGGAGCCAGCCGCCGACCCATTCCACGAGCGGCGGCGAGGAGTTGAGCAGCAGGACGACGGCCAGCGCGGCGGTGCCGCCGGACACCGCGCAGCCGACCGTCTCGGCGACGGCGCGGGGCATCCGGCGGCCTCCGGCGACAAGGAGCGAAGCCCCGAGCAGCGGGATGACGACCAGCAGCGGCAGCAGGTGGTGCATCAGCCGCGCAGCTCCCTCAGCTCGTCCGGATCGACCGTGCCGTGCCGCTTGGCCACCTGAATGACCAGCGCGAGCAGCAGGGCGGTGACGGTGGCGCCGACGACGACGTCGGTGAGGGCGAGCGCCTGCACCACGGGGTCGACAAGGGGCCGCGAGCCGGGTGCGATGTCGGAGAAGACGGGTGCGGTGCCGCCCTCGCGGTATCCGACGGCCAGCAGCAGGACGTACGTGGAGGACTGGCACACCGCCAGACAGCCGACGGCGTGGATCAGGTTCCTGCTGGTGGCCAGGCCGTAACAGCCCGTCAGGAACACCCACACGGCGACCAGGTACGGAAAGACGTGCATGACGGCGGTCACGGCGCTCTCACTCCCCGCTCTCCTCCTCGATCTCGACGGCCTGGTCCAGGAAGCGGGCGAGCAGTACGACGACCGCGCAGGCGACCTCCATGCCGATGGCCGCGTTCAGCAGGGGGACGGTGCCGCCGGAGGACAGCGTGTTGAACGTGCCGTACGGCAGGAACGTGTTGGCCAGGAAGGCGGTGCCCGCCAGAAGGCCCGCGAGGCCCAGCACGAGGTAGGACGAGGCGGACAGCGCGTCGCCGACCTCGTACAGGGCGACCGGGCGGATGCGTTCCAGGGCGCGGTAGTCCGCACCCACGTACATCAGGTGCAGTGCGGTGGCGGCGACGACTCCGCCCTGGAAGCCGCCACCGGGGCTGAGCTGCCCGTGCGCGACCACGTAGAGGCCGCTGAGCAGGGCGACGGGCAGCACGATCAGGGCGTAGCGGCGTACGGGCCGGGCGACCTGGGCGGGTTCGGGCCGGGCGCGGTGTTCGTCGCGGGTCTGTCGCAGCAGGACGACGCAGCCGAGGACGGCCGTGAAGAGGATCGTCATCTCGCCCAGCGTGTCGTAGGCGCGCTGGTCGAAGTTGACGGATGCGATGGTGTTGGCGATGTGCCGGGACAGCGAGGCGTGCACGGCGCGGTCGCCGTAGGGGTGCCGCGAGCCGCCGAAGGGGGGAAGTTGCAGGCAGGCGGCGACCAGCAGCGCGGCGAGCCCCGCGCCGCCCACGGCCACCAGCCACAGCCTCGTGCGCGGGGTCACCGCTCGCCGTCCCGGGTGCGGGCGGCCCGCCGTCTGACCTTGCGGACCGAGAGCATGATGAGCAGCGGTGTCAGGGCCGAACCCACGGCCAGCTGCGAGAGCCCGACGTCCGGGGCCTGGAGCACGGTGAACAGCACCGCGAGGGACACGCCGAGGAGGGAGAGTACGAGGGCCTGGCGAGCGGGGTCACGGTTGGCGACGGCCGCGGTCGCGGAGGCGGCCACGAGCAGCAGCGCGACGACGATGACCACGTCAGCCACGGCGGACCCCCGCGAAGCCGCCGGACAGCGCTCGGGAGCCGATGAGGTTGCCCCCGATCAGCAGCGTTCCGATCACCAGCAGTTTCACCATCGCCCGGCCGGGTCCGGTGACGGCGCACAGCACCAGCACCACCACCGCGCCGAGCGCGGCGGCCGCCCAGGTCAGACCCCAGGCGCTGGGCCGGTCGTCGGCGAGTTCGCCGGCGAGCAGGCGGGCGAAGACGAGGGTGCCGACCGGGCCGAGGAGGGCGAGGACCAGCGCCACATCGACGTAGGACGTGCGGCTGTAGCCCTGGGCGAGCAGCAGGACTCCGGGGCAGGCGACGGCGGTGGACAGGTTCTGGGCGACGACCCTGCGCGACAGCGGACCGGTGGCGACTCCCCACAGGGCCGCTCCGAGGCCGCCGGCCAGCACCACCGTCGCCGCCAGGATCCAGCCGTTCACCGTCCCGCCACCGCCCGCCGTCCGGCCCGCGCCACGAGCGCCCCCACCCCTGCGGCGCCCGCGCCGACGGCCAGTTCGAGGGGGTACACCGGGCTGATGAGGACCAGCCACAGCACGAGGAGCGCGCCCCACCAGGCCAGGAACTCGCCCACGGCGAGAAGCGCCGTATGCCGGTTCACAACGCCACCTCCGCGGGCTGGTTCTCTGATGTCCGGCGCACGCCCCGTGCACCGCTTCCCGGCATCCAAGCACCGCCCCGGGGACGGGGAGGGCGACGGCGCGCGGGTCACAGCCCGGTTGCCCCGACAGCAGCAATGGAAACCGCCCGGGCCGCGCCCGCCCGGCCCCGGGCCGCGGCATCCTCGGCCGGTTCGCGGGTAACCGCCTTGGCACTCAGTCAGGTTGACGAATGGAGAACCCCATGGCCCGCATGGCGCTGCGCTCGCACACCGTCTTCCGCCCGCGCAGGAGATTCCGCCCCCGCAAACCCCGGACCGAAAGCGCACGACGGCCGGCTTCCGGCGCGCGCCGGCCGTCCCCCGGAGAACGCCGGCCGCTCGCCTGGCCGCTGCGCGTGCTCGCGATGCTGTGCGCCTTCGTCTTCATGGTGGCTTTCGCCGTCGTGCTGGCCCGGCTGACGCTGGAGCCGTCGCCGGCCTCGGCGTCCATCGCCCACACCAACCTTCATCCGGGCCGCTCGCTACGGGCCTATCTTCAGGAGCCGGGGCTGCGGGACGCGGTCAAGCAGATCGGGGGGAACCTGCTGCTCGGTGTTCCGTTCGGGGTGCTGGTGCCGATCGTGGCGCCGCGGGCGCGCGGGGCGCTGCGCGTGCTGCTGCTGACCGCGACCGTCATGCTTCTGGTGGAGTTCGCCCAGGGCGCCCTGATCACCGGCCGTGCCTTCGACATCGACGACGTCATCCTCAACACCTCTGGCGCGCTGGTCGGTTACTTGCTCCTGGGGCGCCGGCTCTTCCGCGCGGTGCACGCGCGCAAGCAGCGGGCATGAACGGGCGGCTGGTCCGTACCAAACTCTTGACGAGGCCTTAGTTCACTCCTTAAATCAAGAGGCATCGCCTTCACCCCCCACAACGGTGCGGCGCGCCCGCGCCCCGGGCCGCCGCGGGAAGGGAGAGTCGTGGCTTCTCCACGCCTGCTCCGCAGATGTCTCGTCGCGGCCCTGTCCGCCGTGCTGGCCGGCTCGGCCGCGATCGGCCCCGCGCGGGCGGACACGCCGAGCGCATCCGTCGCGGCGGTGACGGCCTCGCAGTTCTCGGAGTTCTCCGACACCTTCGACGGGCCCGCGGGCGCGGCCGCCGACTCCGCCAAGTGGCAGACGGAGACCGGCGACAACGTCAACAACCACGAACGGCAGTACTACACGTCGGGCAACAAGAACGCCGCCCTGGACGGCCAGGGCCACCTGGTGATCACCGCCCGCCGCGAGAACCCGGACAACTACCAGTGCTGGTACGGCACCTGTCAGTACACCTCGGCCCGGCTGAACACCTCCGGGAAGTTCGCCGCGCAGTACGGCCATGTCGAGGCCCGCATGAAGATTCCGCGCGGGCAGGGCATGTGGCCGGCCTTCTGGATGCTCGGCACGCCGGTCAACTGGCCGGACTCGGGCGAGATCGACGTCATGGAGAACGTCGGCTACGAGCCCTCGACCGTGCACGGCACCATCCACGGCCCCGGCTACTCCGGCTCCGGCGGCATAGGCGCCCCCTACACACTGCCCAACGGGCAGGCTTTCGCGGACGCCTTCCACACGTTCGCGGTGGACTGGGCGCCCGACTCGATCACCTGGTCGGTCGACGGCAACGTCTACCAGCGCCGCACGCCGGCCGACCTGGGCGGGAAGACCTGGGTGTTCAACAAGCCCTTCTTCCTCATCCTGAACCTGGCGGTGGGCGGCTACTGGCCGGGGGACCCCGACGGTTCCACCCGGTTCCCTCAGCAGCTGGTGGTCGACTCGGTGTCGGTGACCACGAGCAACACCCCCACCGGCGGCGCGATCCGGGGCCTGGCCGGCAAGTGCGTGGACGCGGCCGGCGCGAACTCCGCCAACGGCACCCCGGTGCAGCTCTACGACTGCAACGGCACCGCGGCCCAGCAGTGGACGGCCGGCGCGGACGGCACGCTGCGCGCACTGGGCAAGTGCCTCGACGTGACAGGCAACGGCACCGCCGACGGCTCGACCGTCCAGCTGTGGGACTGCACCGGTGGCCCGAACCAGAAGTGGGTGGTCTCCTCGGCCGACGACATCGTGAATCCGCAGGCCGACAAGTGCCTGGACGTCACCGGCAACAACTCGGCCAACGGCACCCGGCTGCAGATCTGGACCTGCACCGGCGGCGCCAACCAGAAGTGGACGGTCGGCTGAGGCGGCCGTGTGCCGACGGTCGGCCCGGTGACCGGCAGCGACGGGCGGGGCGCGAGCCCAGTGCCCCGGCAGGCATGTTTACCCGTGAAAGGGCGGCGTCGCGACGGGGCGAACATTGCCTGTTGGGGCACTAGGGACTGTCTGCGGTTGTGATCAAAACTGGGCTTTGGGTCCTGGCTGGGGTGCCGGTGCGGTAGGACTTCGGTGTGACACGTGCGCAACTCACGGACGAGGAGTGGGAGTTCATCGGACCGTTCCTGCCGGTCGGCAGGTTCGGACCGTACCCCGAGCGGCTGCGTGAGCAGTTCGAGGGGGTGATCTGGGGGTTCCGCACCGGCAGTCAGTGGCGGGAGATGCCCGAGCGGTTCGGCGCCTGGCAGACGGTCTACAACCGCTTCATGCGATGGCGGGATGCGGGCGTGTTCCAGGCCCTGCTGGAAGAGGCGATCGCCGAGGCCGCCCGCAGGGACGAGATCGACATGTCCCTGGTCAGCGTGGACTCCACCACGGCCCGGGCTCATCACGACGCAGCCGGCATGCGGGTCAGCGAGGACACCCTGGCCGCACTCGGGGAAGCGGCCTCCTCAAAGGGGGAACGCGCGAGGAACAAGGCGGACGGGACGGTGGAAACGGCCCTCTTCAAGCCGAGCGACGGGGCATCCGCCGCAGGCGGCAGGCTAGGCTGAAGGCCGCCCTGCTCGGCCGTTCCCGCGGCGGGCTGACGAGCAAGATTCACCTGGCCGCCGACCGGCGCTGTCGGCCGATGGCGATCCTTCTGACCGCCGGACAGGCCGCCGACAGCCCTCAGTTCATTCCGGTGCTGAACAAGGTGCGGGTTCGCCTGCCGGTCGGCCGTCCCCGCACCCGGCCCGCAGCAGTGGCCGGCGACAAGGCCTACTCCTCCCGCGCAAACCGCGCTCACCTGCGCAAACGCCGCATCAAGGCGGTCATCCCGGAGAAGAAGGACCAGGCCGCCAACCGCAGGAAGAAGGGCAGCCGGGGCGGCAGGCCCGTCACCCATGCCCCGGGCCTCTACCGCGACCGCAACACGGTCGAGCGGGCCATCAACAAGATGAAGGACTGGCGAGGCATCGCCACCCGCCACGACAAGTCGCCCGAGAGCTACCTCGCCGGACTCCATCTCCGCGCAGCGACCATTTGGATCCGCAGCCTCCTGAAAGCCCACTGATCACAACCGCAGACAGTCCCTAGTGCAGCGTCCAGGTGAACTTGTCGCCGCCGACCCAGCGGACCACGTCCGGGTCGTCCAGGTCGTGGACCACGATGCCGAACGCTGCCGCTGCCAGCAGGACGTCCGTGACAGTCTTCGCCTCCCCGACCACCTGACCGTCGATCTCCACGACACGGAAGGGTGGCCGGCCCGGCTGCACTCCGTGCACCAGGATCCGCGGCTGGGAGATGCGGGGACTCGCGACTTCGGTCATGTCATAAAGGGTAAATCGCCACGCGTGTCGGCGAATCCCCCGCGACGCCCTGCACGTCATCCGTCCAGCAGTTCGAGCACCGCCGCCTCCACGGCCCCCTGCGTGGCCGGACGGCCGAAATCCCCGTGTTCACCCAGCCGGGTGAGCGCGGGGGCGATCGTCTGCCCAGCCTCGAACAGTTCGAAGACCTTCGGGTCGATGCAGAAGGACCGGCACACCGCCGGCGTGCTGCCCCAGGTGGTGACTGACCTCGCGGACCGCCCGGGCCACCTGCCGACGCCGTGCCGCGGCCGTCGCCTAGGCCTGCCTGGTGGGGACGGCGACCCCCACGACGGCGAGGACCGTGGCGTGCCAGGTGCGGAAGTCCTTGGCGGTGATGTCGGTGCCGGACAGCCGCCGCGGTGCCTCGTTGAGGTCGGCGCGCCGATGCGGAAGAAGCCCAGGTCCAGCAGACGCACCGCGCAGGCGGTGACCCGGGCCCGGCTCAGGCCCCGGCCGGTCAGTTCGAGGGCGACCCGGGCGCGCGGCTCGGGCAGGGCGCGGGCCACCTGGCGCACGTGCTCGTGCTTGGCCTGCTCGGTCGGGGCACGGATGCGGGCGGTGTGGGGCCGGTGAGCGGCTCGCCGTCGATGTCCTCGTAGCAGGAGCCCCGGCCGCGGCGGACCGGGGTGAAGCCGGGCCGGTCGCAGGAACTGGTACGCAGTCTCACCACGGCTCGCTCAGGGACGCCGCCAGTCGTCGCTGGTCAGGTGCGACCCGGCCTGCGGGCCCATCCGGAGCATGCCGCCGTCCACGACCCAGGACGCCCCGGTGACGTAGGAGGCCTCGGGACCGGCGAGGAAGGCGATCACGGCGGCGACCTCCCGGGCGTCACCCGGGCGGCCCAGCGGGACGCCGTGGCGCTGCTCGGTGTGCACGTCCGTGTCCTCCTGGCCGGTCATCGGGGTGGCGATCTCGCCGGGTGCCACCGCGTTGACGGTGATGCCGTGCTCGGCCAGCTCCAGGGCCATGACCTGGGTGAGCAGGCCCAGACCGCCCTTGGCCGCGCAGTACGGGGCCGCGCCCACCCGCGGCTGGTGCTCGTGCACGGAGGTCACGTTGACGATCCGGCCGCCGTGGCCCTGCCGGATCATCTGCCGGGCGGCCTTCTGCCCGCACAGGAAGGGGCCGACCAGGTCGACGTCGAGGACCTGGCGCACGTCGTCGAGGCCGAGGTCGAGGAAGGGCGTCATGGTGCCCGTACCCGCGTTGTTGACCAGGACGTCGATGCGGCCGAGCTCCCGGCACAGCTCGTCGACCGCGTCGGCGGCCGCGGGCAGCACGGTGAGGTCCATCTGCGCGACCGCGGCCCGGCGGCCCTGGCCGCGAACCTCCTCGGCGGTCTCCTCGGCGCCCTTCTCGTCGCTGTGCCAGGTGATGCCGATGTCCATCCCCGCTTCGGCCAGGCGGACGGCGGTGGCGCGGCCGATGCCGGAGTCGGCGCCGGTGATCAGGGCCACCTCGGGTGCGAACGGCGTGGGGGCGGACATCGCAGGCCTCCTGCTGGGCGGTTCCTCACGTAATCCTCGGGGACTCCTCGGGGACTCCTCGCGGAATCATCGCGGGACCCTCGCGGACGAGGCATCGCAGTACCCGGGGGCGGGAACGGCAAACCGGTGGGTCCGCCGTCCCGGTCGGCCAGGACCGCCCTGGTGCGGTCCGGAAGTGCGGGGGAACTCGGAGTGGTGGAGGTGGCGATGGACCCCGTCGAGGCACTGGACCGGATCGCCTTCCTGCTGGAGCGGTCCCTGGCACCGACCTACCGTGTGCGCGCCTTCCGTACGGCCGCCGGGGTGCTGTCCCGGCTGCCCGCGTCGGAGGTGGCCGAGCGGGCGTCCGACGGAACGCTCGAGACGCTCAAGGGCGTCGGCCCGAAGACCGCGCAGGTGGTCCGCGAGGCGCTGGCCGGGCAGGTGCCCGGCTATCTGCGGAAACTGCAGGCGGAGGCGGAGCGGGAACGGCCGGCACAGGCCGGCGGGCGGCTGCGGTCGCTGCTGCGCGGGGACTGCCACCTGCACTCCGACTGGTCCGACGGAGGCAGCCCCATCGAGGAGATGGGCCGGACCGCCGCGCGCCTCGGGCACGAGTGGGCCGCGCTGACGGACCACTCGCCGCGGCTGACGGTGGCCCGCGGGCTGTCCGCCGAGCGGCTGCGCGAGCAGGTGCGGGTGGTGGCGGAGCTCAACGCGATCTGGTCCCCGTTCCGGCTGCTCACCGGCATCGAGTGCGACATCCTCGACGACGGCTCCCTGGACCAGGAGCCGGACCTGCTGGAGCAACTCGACGTCGTGGTCGTGTCGGTGCACTCCAAGCTGCGGATGGACGCCCGCTCGATGACCCGCCGCATGGTGGCCGCCGTACGCGATCCGCACTCCGACGTCCTCGGGCACTGCACCGGACGGCTGGTGACCGGGCGGGGGCGGCCGGAGTCGGAGTTCGACGCGGACGAGGTGTTCGCCGCCTGCGCCGAGACCGGTACGGCACTGGAGATCAACAGCCGCCCGGAGCGGCTGGATCCGCCGCGTCGGCTGCTGCGCCGGGCCGTCGAGGCCGGCGTGCTGTTCTCCGTCGACACCGACGCGCATGCCCCCGGCCAGCTGGACTGGCAGATCCTCGGCTGCGCGCGGGCCGAGGAGTGCGGGGTGCCGCCCGAGCGCGTGGTGACCACCTGGTCCCGGGCGGAGCTGCTGGCCTGGACCCGGGAGCGCCGCACGCCGTCACGGGTGGCGTGAGCCCGGCGTGGTACCCGTGCGAGACGAGAGAAAGGACCTACGGATGGACCGTGCCGCGCTGTTCGACGTCGACGGAACGCTCGTGGACACCAATCACCTCCACGTCACCACCTGGTGGGAGGCCTTCCGCCAGGCCGGTCACCGGGTGCCCATGCACGCCATCCACCGCTCCGTGGGGCTCCGCTCGACCGATCTGATCGCGCACCTGCTCGGCGAGGACCGCGACGAGGAGCAGGACGCCGCTCTCAGCACCGCCCACAAGGTGCTGTACGCCCAGTACTTCGATCATCTGCCCGCCCTGCAGGACGCCGGCCGGCTGCTGCGGCGCCTGCACCGCGACGGCTGGAAGGTGGTGCTCGCCACCTCGGCGAGCGGCCCGGAGCTGAGCGCGCTGCGCCGCGCGATCGACGCGGACGACGCCATCACCGCGACGGCGAGCGCCGACGACGTGGAGTCGGGAAAGCCGTCGCCGGAGCCCGTCGAGCACGCGCTGGAGCTGGCCGGGGTGCCTTCGGGGCGTGCGGTGTTCGTGGGCGACACGGTCTGGGACATGCGGGCCGGCAGCCGGGCCGGGGTGACCTGCGTGGGCCTCCTGTGCGGCGGGATCCCCCGCGCCGACCTCGAGCAGGCCGGCGCACAGGTGATCTACGACGATCCCGCGCAGCTGCTGGCGTCCCTGGCGGACGGCCCGCTGGGCTGACGGCGTCACCTGCCGACCGGGACGATTCGCACGCCGCCGGCCCGTGCCTTCGGTCACCCGCCGCTTAGGACCGGCCGGCCTGGGGATACCCGCACGGCATGACACGAGGGACGGAGGCTCTGCGAAAGGACGTGGCAGCCATGGGCCGCTCGGCCGGCGCCCGGCCGGTCGGGCTGGTGTGCGCGGAGGCACGCGCGGTCGCCCGGGCGGCCCGGAAGGCCTGGCGTGGCCCGGGCCGGGAGCGGGACATGGTCGTGCAGTCGCTCAAGGCCGCGGCCGCCGCACTGCTGGCCTGGTGTGTGGCGAGAGTCTGGCTGGACGACCCGATGGCCCTGATGGCGCCCTGGGTGGCGCTGGTCCTGGTCCAGGCGACGGTGTACAGCTCACTGATGCAGGCGGCGCAGCAGTTCACCGCCATCTGCGCCGGGGCGTTGTTCGGCTCGGCGGCACAGGCGGTCACCGGTGACACCACGGGGGCGCTCGCCCTGTGCGTTCCGGTTCTGATGCTGCTGGCGAACTGGCCCCGCTTCGGCGACCAGGGGGTCTACGGAGCGACCACGGCGGTGTTCGTACTGGCTTCGGGCAGTGTCTCGGCCTCGGCGGTGGGGCACCGGCTGGGCCAGGCGGCGCTCGGCGCGGTGATCGGTGTCGCCGTCAACGCCTTCGTCCTGCCGCCGGTCCATCTGCGCGACGTCCGGCACAACCTCGCGGCGCTCGCCCGGGAGGCGGGTGAGGTGCTGGACGCCATCGCGGCCGGTCTGGGCCGGGAGGACGGGGACCGGGAGGCGCCGGCCGACTGGTCGCACGGCGCCGACCGGCTGGAGCACCGCCTGGAAACCCTGCGGGCCGCCCGGGCCTGGAGCCGGGAGAGTCTGCGCCTGACGGATCGCCCCCTGCGTGCCCTGCGCCGGGTCCCCTCGGACGTGCCGTCCGAGGAGGAGGACGAACGCTGGAGCCGGATCACCGGCCATGTCCGGACCCTCACCCGGACACTCGCGGTCGCGGCCGACGACCGCCGCGCGCCCGCCCCGCCGGACCCGGCGGTACTGCGCCCGTACGCGCGTCTGCTGTCGTTGATCGCCGAGGCCTGCCATGCGGAGGCCGGGCGCCTGCTCGACGGTCGGAGGGCCCGGCGCCCGGCCGACGACGAAGCCGAGGAGACGAGGCGGGACCTGCACGCGCAGCTCCAGGCCCGGCTGCGGGAGCACGCGGGGCGGGAGGCGGCACGCACCGCGGTGCTCGGCTCGATGCTGCTCCAGGCCGAGAACCTCTGGGCGGAGGCCGTACCGGGCATCGCGCGAGAGTGACACGGATCACCACAAAACGTGGCAGACACCGGAACACCGTTCGGCTTAAGCCCTGTGGAGCGTCTCGCCGAGAGGCGACCGCCATACGCGCCCACGCCGACCGCCCCGACGGCCCCGACGGCCCCGACGGCCCCGACGGCCCCGACGGCCCCGACGGCCCCGACCGAGATTCCCCCGTCCGGTCGGGGCTTTCTCATGTCCGGCCTGGCCCGGGCCGACTTCGAGGGCGCTCGCGGGCGCGCCTAGGGCTGGGGGGTGTCGAGCTGCTTGGGGCCGTAGAGGGCCGCGGGCGCGCCCGCGGCCAGGGCCCAGTAGCGGTCTCCGTACGACCAGTGCCACCACTCGGTGGGGTAGTTGACCAGGCCGGCCGCGGTCAGTGCCGCGCCCAGCGCCTCGCGGTTGGCCCGGGCCTCGTCGGAGATGTTCCGGGCGCCGGTGTAGCAGGCCCCGTCGCTCTGCTCGGGACTCGCGTTCATCGCGGTGCCCAGGTCGAGTTCGCGGCCGTCGGGGCCGGTGAGGGTGAGGTCGACTGCCGCCCCGGCGGAGTGCGGGGCGATCTCGGGCGGCGACACATACCGGCTGGCGGCCGCCCGCACCCGGTCGGAGGGCCACCGCGGATTCCGGGCGCGCAGTTCGTCCGCGTACCGCTCGAAGTAGAACCGTTGCAGGGGCGGTGGCCGGTAGCCCTCCACGAACAGCAGGTGCAGGCCTTCGGGGAGCAGGGCCTGCGCGGCGAGGAGGCGGTCCAGGACTCCCTGGCGCAGCAGGACCTCGGCGCCATGGGAGTCCTTGTGCTTGCGGTCGTCGACCCGCAGTGCGCCGCGCACGTCGACGAGTGGTTCACCGCACTCTTCCACCGGAACGGCGGCGACCCGGGCGTCGGACATGAGGATGATCTCGCTCATGGTTGCTGATCATTCCCTGGAAGCGGGGGCCGTGGCCAGGGTGTCAGCGCGCTGTCATGAACTCGCGGAGGTCCGCATTGAGTTGTTCGGCGTGGGTGATGAACAGGCCGTGGCCCGCGTTGTCGTAGATCTTCAGGTCGGCGTCGGGCAACAGCCGGGCGGCGCGGCGGCCCGTGACGTCCAGGGGGGCCGAGGTGTCGTGCGTGCCGTGCAGGACGAGGACCGGCAGGTCGAGCTTGGGCAGCTCAGGGGCGACATCCACGGCCGCGACCAGCTCCTGGACGGCCGCGGTGGCGCGAGCGGTGGCGCCCAGGCACCGGCCGACGAGGTAGCGCACATAGGCCGGGGAGACGTCGTTGCCGGGCCGGTCGAGGGCGAAAAAGGCGTCGACCCCGCGCTCGAAGAAGGCCGCCCGGTCACGGCGGGAGGCCTCGTTGCCGGCCCGTACGACGGCAGGGTCCGCGCCGCCCGGGTTGTCGGGCGAGCGGACCACACTCGGCGCGATACCGGCGACGAGGGCGATCCGGGCGACGCGGGCGGCACCGTGCCTGGTCAGGCAGCGCACGATCTCGACGCTGCCCATCGAGTGGCCCACGAGGCTCACCGAGTGCAGGTCCAGGTGGTCCAGCAGCCCGTGCAGGTCGTCGGCGAGGGTGTCGAGGTCGTATCCGTGCCAGACGTCCTCGGACCGCCCGTGCCCCCGCCGGTCCAGCCCGACGCAGCGGTAGCCCTCCTCGGCCAGCGGCAGCATCTGGAACTCCCACATCTCGGTGCCGAGATAGGCACTGTTCACGAAGACCACCACGGGTCCCTCGGACGGCCCGTAGTCGACGTAGTGCAGGCGGGTGCCGTCGGCGGGGCTGGTGAAGTACGGCATGGCGGGTCCTTTCGGATTCCGGTGGTGGCGGGCTTCCCGGGTACGCCTCGAATGGTTCCGGGCGGAGCCGGACGGGTCGATTACCTCCGAGGTCATGCGCCGCCCACCCGCACGTCAGGCCTGCCGGGCGGCCGTCGCGTGCATCGCCGGGGATCGGGTACTCGAGGGCGGCAGTGTCCGCCGTCGCCGAGAGGAGCCGAGGGTGAGCAACGCGTCGGGCAGCAGGATCGTCGTCACGGGCGCCACCGGCAATGTCGGCACGAGCGTGGTGCGACTTCTCGCCGAGGACCCGGAGGTCGGGTCGGTACGGGGTCTGGCCCGCCGGATCCCCCAGTGGTCGCCGCCGAAGACGGAGTGGTCGGCGGTCGACGTCGCGTCCGAACAGGCCGGTCTGGCCGGGGAGTTCGCGGGCGCCGACGCCGTGATCCATCTGGCGTGGGCGTTCCAGCCGACACACGACCCGGCGACGACCTGGCGCACCAACGTACTGGGCGGCATCCGGGTCTTCGAGGCGGTGGCCGCCGCCCGGGTCCCGCTGCTCGTGCACGCGTCGTCGGTCGGTGCCTACTCTCCGGGGCCGAAGGACCGCGCGGTGGACGAGTCGTGGCCGACCCACGGGTGGCCCGACGCCGCGTACTGCCGGGAGAAGGCCTATCTGGAGCGCGCTCTGGACACCTTCGAACGTGATCACCCGAGTACCAGGGTGGTCCGTATGCGTCCGGCCTTCCTGTTCAAGCGGGAGTCGGCGGGCGAGCAGCGCCGGATCTTCGCCGGCCGCTTCCTTCCGGGTCCACTGGCCCGGCCCGAGCTGCTGCCGTTCCTGCCGGACATTCCCGGGCTGCGGGTGCAGGCCCTGCACACGGACGACGCCGCCCGGGCCTACCAGCTGGCCCTGCGGCACCGGGTCCGGGGCGCCTTCAACCTGGCCGCCGAGCCGCCGATCGACGCGCAGATGCTGGGCGAACTGCTCGGCGCCCGCCCCGTGCGCCTGCCGCGCACCGCGGCCCGCTCGGCGATCGCCGCCGCCTGGGGCCTGCATCTGCTCCCCGCCTCTCCGCACCTCTTCGACGCCGTGCTCCGCCTCCCCCTGATGGACTGCACCCGCGCCCACACCGAACTGGGATGGCGACCCGAGCGGACGGCGACCGAGGTGCTGCAGGAGTTCCTGCAGGGCCTGCAACAGGGCGACGGGGCGGCCACGGAACCGATGCGGGGCCGCAAGGTCGGCTGACCCGCCCCGTACGTACACGGCGGAACCGACGGCCGCTGGGGAGCGGTGCG
This sequence comes from Streptomyces sp. NPDC046197, assembly GCF_040646295.1. Lineage (NCBI taxonomy): Bacteria > Bacillati > Actinomycetota > Actinomycetes > Kitasatosporales > Streptomycetaceae > Streptomyces > Streptomyces sp. NPDC046197. Next base: position 235,608 of record NZ_JBEYZY010000008.1, read on the forward strand.
GGAAAGCGGGAAAGCGGGAAAGCGGGAAAGCGGGAAAGCGGGAAAAGGGTGTCACGGCGCTCGCGGCGCCGGGATGGTCACGGCGCCGCGAGCGTCCCCACGCCCCGCCACCTGACGCGGGAGGGACCAGGCGACGGGGCAGGGGTCGGGGTGTGGGGTCCAGGGGCAGGGGCCTGGGGCGGGGTCAGTCGGACGGTTCGTCCGGCACGGGGTGTTCCGGGTGCACGGCGCCCGAGTGCGCGGCACCCTTCCGGCCCGTGCCCGCCACATCGGTGTCGGGGACGTCGTCCGCGGGTCCGGCGCTCCCGTGATCCTCCTCCTCGGCCTCGGCCCCTTCGCCTTCGGGTGTCACCTCCCAGGGGTCCTCACCGGCGCCGGACTGCTGATCCGGCATGTCCCGGGGCACGGGCGCGCCATTCTCGCCGGGCGCCTCGTCGCGATGGTCGACCACGGCGTACTCCCTTCCGGTCGTCGGAGCGACGCGCGAGTACCTCCACGCTGACCGGCGAAACCCGCCTCAGCCATGGAGCCGCAGCGCCCGCATCTGCTCCTCCAGGGGACCGAGTCCTACGTCCCGGCGGCGCTCGTCCACGCTCTGCGGCCGCCGCACCGGGTACGGGCGCAGCGTCACGGGGTTGACCCGCGTCCCGTAGAACTGCGGTTCGCCCAGTTCCACGGCGCAGTGGTCGGCGATGTACGCCAGGTGGACCGCGGGGCAGTGGCCGTCGGCCGTGGCCTGGGCGATCAGGTCCCGGCAGCGCAGCCGGAAGTCGAGGTCGGGAGCGTGCAGCAGGATCATCAACGCCGCCGTCGACGCGGCCGCGCCCACCACATCGGCGCTCGGCCACCCGTGCCGGCGGACGATTGCCGCGAGCGCCTCGGCGTTGTCCCGACGGCACTCGACGACACGGCGCCGACGCTGCGGCGTGGGACCGGCCGCGGCCTGCCGCGTCAGCTCCCGGTCCGCCTCGGCCCTCCGTACCAATTCGGCCGCCACGGCGGAGGCGAGCGCGGGCGACAGCGGCACCTCCCCGGAGCCGGCCGCCGCCGCGTCGGCCCCGGACCCGCCGGATGCAGACGCAGACGCACGATCCACGACGGGGGACACGCCGACCGCGGGCGGAGCCTCCGTCTCTCGTGACGCACCGACCGGGGAGACGGAACCGGTCGCCCCGTACTCGTGGGACGCGGACACGCAATCGCCGCTCGCCCCGGACCCACGGACCGCAGACACGGAACCGCCACCCGCCCCCGACCCACGGACCGCAGACACGGAACCGCCACCCGCCCCCGACCCACGGACCGCAGACACGGAACCCCGCGCGCCGGACCCACGAGCAGCGGACACAGCCCCCCTCGCCGCGGGCCCCCGGCCCCCGGAGACGGAACCCGTCGCGGGGAACACGTCCTCCTCCGACGCGGAACCCTCCGGGTTCCGGTCCGGGCGCCTCGTGGTGTCCCTCATGGCGCCGCCCCTCGCCGGTGCAGGACGAACCACACTCTCTTGCCCGGGCTGCCGGGCTCGGGCGGTGCGATGCCCCAGTCGTCGGCCGGCGCGGCCACGATGGCCGGCCCGCGTCCCGACTCGGCCACCTCGTCCACCGCGCACGGCTGCGGCAGTGCGGGCGAGTGGTCGGCGACTGTCACGCGCAGGGTGCGGGCGCTCGACTCCAGGGTGACGGTGACCGTGTCCCGGGGGTCGGTACTCGCGTGCTTGACCGCGTTGGCGAACAGCTCTCCCACCGCCAGGACGGCGTCGTCCAGTTGGCCGGCCGGCAGCCGCGTTCCGGCAAGGTGCCGGGTGAGCAGCAGGCGCACGGCGGACCCCCAGGAGGGATGCGCGGGCACGGTGGAGCACAGGCGCAGGGGTTCGCCCACCGGCACCTCCTCGGGTCCGGCACGAAGGCTCGCCCCATGGCCCTCCCGCCCGTCCCCGCTGTCCGCGAGTGAGCGCGACGGCCCGCGGCGCTGGGCCCTGGATGCCGTCATCGGTCCTCCTTCGTGTGCGGCACGGTGGTGGACGCGCGGCCGGCGGCTCCGGCGGCCGATCGTCCCGCGCGGCACCGCACCAAGGGATGTCGGGAGTGTCCGGATGCGGGCACGGCGGGGGCATGCGGCACCGGCGAAACGCTTCGGCGACGACGAGCGACCGGCGCAGGCTCCGGGCGATGGGTGGCTCCGCCCCGGACGAGAGCCGGATCCGAGTGATCCATTGCTCCGCCCCGGAAGGGGGCCGACTCCGTTGGGACCGGCCGGGCGAGCGCAACCGCCAAGGCCCTCTCGCCCGCAGCCGCTAAGTCGCTTTCGCCCACGGCTGGGCCCTTTCTCGGGCTCCTCGACTGTCCGTCGGTCACGGTGGCCATCCCGGTCTCGCCTCGCGGTCCGGTGCGGACGGGCCGCACCTGTCGGAACATCAGTTCCGTTGCCACCGTGCCCAGTTGACCGCCGACGCGGCGGCGGTACGGCAGCTCCCCGGATCACTATGGTCTCCGGCACACTCACCTCGCAACCTGCGTCCTGATAATTTCAGAAGGAGCCGCACCACCCTGTCTGTGTCGTCGACGCCGTGGCACACTGCACGCTGTGACGGCCACTCCGGGAGGCAGGACGTGAGTGAGAACCGCTCTGGCGGCAGTGCACCCACCGTCCTGCGAATGGTTCTCGGCAAGCGCCTGCGACAGCTGCGGGAACGGGCCGGAGTCTCCTTCGAGGAAGCCGCCCGGGCCATCGAGGTCACCCCCTTGACGGTCCGCCGGATCGAGAAGGCCGAGGTCGGCCTGCGCATCCCGTACGTCAAGGAGTTGCTGCGCGCCTACGGGGTCCCGCAGGCGGAGATCGACGACTTCGTCACCCTGGCCAGGGAGGCCAACCGGCCCGGGTGGTGGTACAAGTTCCGCGACGTGCTGCCCGACTGGTTCCGCGCCTACGTGAGCCTGGAGAGCGAAGCCAGCGTCATCCGTCTGTACGAACCCCACTACGTCCCCGGCCTGTTGCAGACGTCCGAGTACGCCACCGCGCTCATGCGGATCGGCTTTCCCAACGAGTCGACGGAGGAGACGGCCCGCCGGGTGGCCCTGCGCCTCAAGCGTCAGGACCTGATCGCCAAGCCGGACGCCCCGGTCGTCTGGGCCATCCTGGACGAGACGGTGCTGCGCCGCCCCGTCGGCGGCGTCGAGGTGATGCGGGCCCAGATGGACCGGCTCCTCGAGGTCCTGGAACTTCCGAAGGTCCGCATCCAGGTCATGCGCTACTCCGTGGGCGCCCACCCGGGCGCCTACGGCCCCTTCCACCACTTCCGCTTCGGGTTCTCCGAACTGCCCGACGTCGTCTACACCGAGAACCTCGCCGGGTCGGTCTACTACGACCGCCCGGAGGACGTCGTCACCTATCTCGAAGTACTGGACCGGATGTCCGTCCAGGCGGAACCGGTCGCACGAACCGGGGACATCCTGGCTGAACTGCGTAAGGAGTTGTGACCCATGGGATCCAAGGCATCGAACCACACCGTCCACAACGGCATGCCCGCCGCCGAACTCGGCACCGAGGGCTGGCACAAGCCCTGGAGCGGCACCAACGGCGGCTCCTGCGTCGAGGCCAAGCGCCTGCCCGACGGCAGCGTCGCCTTCCGCCAGTCCACGGACCCCGAAGGGCCCGCACTGGTCTACACCCGGGCCGAGATGATCTCGTTCCTGGAGGGCGCCAAGGCCGGACTGGCGGACTTCCTGATCGCCTGAGCCGGGCAGGGAGGAGGCCGGCCGCCGCATGGTGGGCCGGCTCCCTCCGCATCCCGCGGACATACCGAACTCGGGCCTGGCAGAAGGACGTTGGCGATAGGTTTGACCCAGACCGCGTGACGCACGGCAGGAGACACCCCATGGCAGACGGCCAGTCCAGCGCCCCCGACCAGGACGCGCTGTCCAAGATCGACACCAGGGTGCCGCACTCGGCCCGCATCTGGAACTACTGGATGGGCGGCAGGGACAACTACGAGGTCGACCGGATCGCGGGCGACGCCTACCGCGAGGTCGCGCCGAACATCGAGACGATGGCCCGCGCCTCGCGGCAGTACCTGATCCGTGCCGTGACCCTGGTGGCCGGCGAACTCGGCATCCGCCAGTTCCTCGACATCGGCACCGGGCTGCCGACCTACGACAACACCCACCAGGTCGCCCAGCGCATCGCCCCCGAGGCGCGCATCGTCTACGTCGACAACGACCCGCTGGTGCTCCGCCACGCCCAGGCGCTCCTCACGAGCACCCGCGAGGGGATCACCGAGTACATCGACGCGGACCTGCACGAGCCCGAGAAGATCATCGAGCGGGCGTCCGGGATCCTGGACTTCGGCCGGCCGGTCGCCCTGATGCTGATGGGCATCCTCGGTCACGTCCAGGACTACGAGGAGGCCAAGTCGATCGTCCGCCGCCTCCAGGCCGCCCTGCCCTCCGGCAGCTACTTCGTGCACTACGACAGTACCGATACCGACCAGGCCCTCAAGCAGGCCCAGCAGGGCTACGACGACACCGGCGCGGTCCCCTACGTACTGCGCAGCCCGGAGCAACTGGCCGCCTACTACGGGGGCCTGGAACTGCTGGAGCCGGGCATCGTGTCCTGCCCGCTGTGGCGTCCGGAGCCGGGCGTCGAGCCCGACCCCACGGACATCTACGGCGGCGTGGCCCGCAAGCCCTGACGCCGCGGCGGCGGGCCGGCAGCCGACGCCCGCGGGGCCCACCGCCCGCCGGGCCCACCGCCCGCGGGGCAGGCTCCGCACCGCGGCGGCCGCTCTACCGCGGCGCCCGCAGGAAGTCCGCCAGGCCCTCCAGCAGCCGTTCGACGTCCTCCTCACAGCTGTAGGGAGCCAGGCCCACGCGCAGCCCTCCGGTGTCGCCCAGCCCGAGGTGACGGGAGGCCTCCACGGCGTAGAAGGAGCCCGCCGGTGCGGCGATGGCGCGTTCGGCCAGGTGGTGATAGGCGTCGGCGGTGCTGCGGCCGTCGATGGTCAGCAGCAGGGTGGGGGTGCGCCGGGCCGCCCGCGAGTGCACGGTGATCTCCGGGAAGGCGGCCAGCCCCGCCTCGATGCGGCGGCGCAGGCCGTCCTCATGGCGTTCCAGCGAGGCCAGGGAGACGAGCAGCCGTTCCCGCCGGGTGCCGCGCGCGTCCGGGTCGAGCCGGGCGAGGAAGTCCACGGCGGCGCGGGTGCCGGCCAGCAGTTCGTAGGGCAGCGTGCCCAGTTCGAAACGCTCGGGCACGGCGTCCGTCGACGGCAGCAGCTTGTCGGGGTGCAGGGTGTCCAGGAGACCGGGGCGGCTCGCCACGACGCCGAGGTGCGGGCCGAGGAACTTGTACGGGGAGCACACGAAGAAGTCCGCGCCCAGGCGTGCGAGGTCGACCGGGCCGTGCGCGGTGTGGTGCACACCGTCGACGTAGAGCAGCGCACCCCTGCTGTGGGCGAGGTCGGCGATCGCGGGCACGTCGGGACGCGTGCCGATCAGGTTGGACGCGGCGGTGACCGCGACCAGCCGGGTGCGGTCGGACAGCTGGGCCCGGATGTCCTCCACGGTCAGCTCACCGGTGGCCGGGTCGAAGTCGGCCCACCGCACGACGGCTCCGACGGCCTGCGCGGCCTGCACCCAGGGCCGGATGTTGGCGTCGTGGTCCAGCCGCGTCACGACGACCTCGTCGCCCGGCGCCCAGGTCCTGGCCAGGGTGCGGGAGAAGTCGTACGTCAGCTGGGTGGCGCTGCGCCCGAAGACGATGCCGGACGGTTCGGCGCCCAGCAGGTCCGCCATGGCCTGCCGGGCGGCGACGACGCAGGCCTCGGCGTTGTGCTCGCCCGCGGTCTCGCGGCCGCGGTTGGCCAGCGGGGCGGCCAGCGCCTCGGCGATGGCGTCGATCACCGGCTGCGGCGTCTGGCTGCCGCCGGGCCCGTCGAAGAGCGCCCATCCGGCCTTCAGAGCGGGGAACTGCGCGCGGACGCCGGCGATGTCGTGGCTCACGGAAGGCTCCTTCGAACGGCCCGGTAGGGGGTGACGCATCCATGATCCCCGCCACGACACGCCGGGGTGCGACCCGGGGGGGCGATGCCCGCGTAGCGGGGAAGCCGCGGCGCCCTACTAGGACCTCCGCTCCTCCAACGCCGTCTGCCAGGCCGGAAGGTGGGTCTCGGGAACCGGATCCGTACGGCGGCCGCCGCGGGCGAAGAAGTCGGCGAGCGGGAGGATCGCGGCGCCGACGGTGACCGCGTCCGGCCCGAGCCGGCCCAGGTCGATGGTCACCTTCTGCGCCGGGTGGCGCAGCGCGTACGCCGTGGCGTGCCGGCGTACGGCGGGCAGGAAGCGGGCACCGAGCTGGAGGCCGGCCCAGCCGCCGATGAGGATCCGCTCGGGCTGGAAGAGGTTGATCAGGTCGGACAGGCCGGCGCCCAGGTACTCGGCGGTCTCCTCCAGCACGGCGAGCGCCACGGGGTCTGCGGCGGTGCCCTCGGGCGGATAGGCGGAGGCCAGCATGGCGGTCAGCGCGGTCTCCTCGTCGGTGTCGCGCGGCGGCCGCCCGCCCTCCTCGCGCCAGCGGGCCAGCAGCGACTCCGCCCCGGCGTACGCCTCCAGGCAGCCGAGCGCACCGCACCGGCACCGGCGGCCCCGGACCCGTACCGTCAGGTGTCCCCACTCCACCGCCCGGCCGTGCTCGACCTCGGGCGTGACGAGGCAGGCGCCGACGCCGGAGCCGAAGAGCACGACCACGGCGTTCCCGGCGCCGCGTCCGGCGCCGAACCACATCTCGGCCTGGCCCAGCGTCTTGGCCCCGTTGTCGATGAAGTACGGCACGAAGTCGGGCAGTTGGGAGCCCGCGCGAAGCAGCGCCTCGAGCGGCACCGCGTCCCAGCCGATGGTCTGGCCGTGCACGACGGCGCCGCGGTCCGGTGTGTGCTCCACGATGCCGGGGACGCCGATGCCGACGCCGAGGAGCCGCTGCGGCGCCGGCCCCGCCGCGGCCAGAACCTCGGAGATCCCGTCCCGGATGTGCCCCGTGATGACCTCGACGTCGTAGCGCTGCGCCTCCAGCGGCCGCTCGGTGCGCGCCAGTTCGGTGAGGGTGAGGTCGAACAGCTCGACGCGCACCCGGGTCTCTCCGACGTCGACGCCGATCATGTGGCCACTGCCCGGGGCGACGCGCAGCAGCGTGCGCGGCCGGCCGCCGTCGGAGTCGACACTGCCCGCCTCCTCCACCAGCCCGTCCGCGACCAGGTCGGCGACGACGTTGCTGACCGAGCCGGAGCTCAGGCCGGTCGCCGGGCCGAGTTCGAAGCGGCTGAGCGGACCGTCGAAGTACAGCCGTTGCAGCACGGCCGTGCGGTTGCCCCGCCTGAGATCGCGCACCGTGCGCCCGTTCCGCCCCGCCATGTGGCTCCCTTCGGCCCTGCCCGACCTGCAACATACCCCCGCAGGCAACCTGGCGCGACTTCTCAGGACGCTTAGTCTACGTAATAAATTAAGACGTGATGAGGATTTCAGGGTGGATCCACCCGGGGAGACCGCCACGACAGGATCAGCGTGGTCCGCGCCGGCCGTGCACGTACACCGTCGAAATCCATTTGGACCACCTCCAGTGGCCTGCCTACCCTAGCCACGAACCTAGTACCCCTAGGTTCACGACCACCCGCTTGACGCGACTCCCAGGAGGCTGTCATGAGATCACTCACCGAGCAGGACATCCGCAACTCGTTCGTCAACTGCTCGAAGGGAGAGTCGAAGAGGCTGCCACTCCCCCGCGATCTCGGCGAACGCCCCTGGGACGACCTGGACTTCCTCGGCTGGCGGGATCCCGGCGCCCCGGACCGCAGCTACCTCGTCACCGAGCGGGGAGGCCGGCTGGCCGGGGTGGCGTTGCGCTTCCCCTCGTCGCAGCGTGGCTTCCTGCACCGCAGCATGTGCTCGCTGTGCCTGACAACCCATCGGGGAGGAGGCGTGTCCCTGATGACGGCCCGCAAAGCGGGCGTGGCCGGCCGCGAGGGCAACTCGGTGGGCCTGTACATGTGCACCGACCTGGCCTGTTCCCTGTATGTGCGCGGCAAGAAGGTGCCCGACTCCGGGGTCCGCTTCGAGGAGAGTCTCACACTGGAGGAGCAGATCGCCCGCACCACGGGCAACCTGGCCGCCTTCCTCGACAAGCTGGACGCCTGACGCGCAGGCCCCGGTTCCGGCCCCGGCCCGAGGACGTTCGAGGCACGGGCGAGCGTTCGATGCACGGGGGGAACGTTCGTGACGCGGGGGGAAGGGGAACAGCGCAAGAGATGCAAGATGTACGTGAGTGGAGCTCCCTCCTCGTGCGGCTGGTGAAGCGGTACCGGGACCCCGTGGTCGTCCAGGCGTTCCGGTCCACGGCGGCGGCGACGGTCGCCTACGTGATCGCGCTGCACCTGAGTCCGGAGCCCGCGCCGCTGACCGCCCCCCTGACCGCCCTGCTCGTCGTCCAGGTCACGCTCTACGCCACGCTGACCACGGGCATCCGCCGGGTGAACTCCGTGGTGGCCGGCGTCCTCGTCGCCATCGCCTTCTCCCTGCTGGTCGGTCTGACCTGGTGGAGCCTGGCCCTGGTGATCCTGGTCGCGCTGGCCGTCGGGCACCTGGTGCGCGTCGACGAGTTCGTTCCCGAGGTCGCGATCAGCGCGATGCTGATCCTCGGGGTCACGTCCGTGAGCAGTTCGGCCTGGGCACGGATCGTGGAGACCCTGATCGGCGCGTTCGTCGGGCTCGGCTGCAATCTGCTGCTCCCTCCCCCGGTGTGGACCGAAGAGGCGGGCGAGTCGATCGAGGACCTGGCACGCCGGGTGCGGCAGCTGATGCTGCGGATGGGCGAGGAGGTGGCCGGCCGCATCACCGTCGAGGACGCTGCGGCACGCCTGCACGAGGCGCGCCGCCTGGACCACGAGATCGCCGACGTGGACGCGGCCCTCCGGCAGGCCGAGGACAGCCTCCGGCTGAACCCGCGGGTACGCGAGGGGCTGCTGCACCGGGTCGTGCTGCGCACCGGACTGGACACCGTGGAGATCTGCACGGTGGTGCTGCGGGTGCTCGCGCGCACCTTCACCGACCTGGCGAAGGCGCGGGATCCCGAGCCGCTGTTCTCGCCGCAGACCGGCGCCGTTGTGGAGCAGCTGCTGTCCGAGCTCGGTGACGCCGTGGTCAGCTTCGCGGTGCTGGTCACGACCGACGTCAGCGTCAGCGCCGAGTCGGCGGAGTCCCGGCTCGCGGCCGAACTGCGGCAGGCGGCGGCCACCCGCGACAAGCTGGCCCAGCTGCTGCTGGAGGAGGTCGAGCGGGACGCGCGCCACTGGCAGCTGTACGGCGCGGTGCTGACCGAGGTCAACCGCATCATCGACGAGATGGACACCGAGCACCGCTCGCGCAGGCTCCTGGAGGAGCTGGACCGCCAGACCCGGGAGCGGCGCGAGCGCATATCGCGGCTGACCCGGCTGCGGGAGCGGCTGGGGGTGCCGGAGGGGATGCGCCGGAACCGCCAGGACGCCGCGCGGCGTTCTCTGTGACGGAGGTCGTCGCCCCGGTCGCCGGGCGGCGGCCCGGGACGACGTCACCGGGGCGGGGCGGGCGCCGCTCGTGCGGGGCGCTGCCACACGACGGAGGGATGGTGCGCATGACCGATACGACGGTGCGGATCGACGGGAACACACTGCGGCTGCCGGGCGGTGTCGCGGTGCGGTTCGTGCGCACCCTGCGGCTGCCCGAGACGGGCACGCATCCGCTGCCGCCGGGACTGGGAGAGTTCCCCGTCCGACGGGTCGCCGACTACCCGGACACGGTGCCCGAGCAGTGGCGGGCCCGCGGCGGCGTGATGCTGCCGGTGTATCTGCGCGAGGCCATGTGGCTGAGCTTCGCGGGGACCACGGAGCCCGCCGCCCTGCAGGTCGGCGTGGGCAAGGTGTGCGCGGTGTCGGGCAGGCCCTGGAGCGACCGGCTCCACCGCGATTGGCGCCATCCGCAGAACTACGTGGTGCTGCCGCGCCAGCCCTGGCTCGACGGCATCAACTCCGGCAAGGGCACAGTCCGCCAGTTCGTCGCGGTGCCGCTGGGACTCGGCGCGACGGTCGAGGGGCAGGTCACGGGCGAGGAGGTCTGGGGCGGCGTCCAGTTGCAGTCGTTCCCGCTGAACGACGTGGAGCTGGCCCGGTGGCGCGAGGAGGAGCGACGCCGGTCGGCGTGGCGGACCCGCTCGGCGGCCGGGGGCTACGGAGCCGCCATGCCGATGGCGGCACCGCCCGCCCCCGGCGCGGCCCCGGCGCCCGGCGGGGCACCCGGGGCGGTTCCGGCGGCCGCCCCGGCCCGCCGGCGGTCGGCCGCAGCGATGGGGCTGGGCGTGGGTGGCTCGATGCGCCAGGAGGTGTACCGGGACGAGCGGCCGCTGGGCGACTGGGCCGGGAAACCCGCCGGGCGGGTGTTCGTGCACCTGGTGACGCCACCGGAGTGGCGGCGCATCACGGGTGAGGCTCCGCCGCCGTCGCCCGTGGACCGCGCGGCGTACACGAGGGCGGGACTTCCCTGGTTCGACTACTACGACGAGGACGCGGAGGATCTCGTGCCGTCCGACACCCTGTCGGCGGTGCGGCCCGTCGGCGACTGGCTGGGCGACGACCACGAGCCGTGGCAGGAGCCGGCGTCCGGGCAGGTGACGCCCCTGAAGGACGCGCCGGGGAAGCCGGTGGAGGACGGGGACTGGTAGGCCCCCCGGGGCGTTGCACCTCGCGCAACGCATGTTGCCGCACTTGCCCTTGTCCGGTGGTCCACGCCAAGGTGGCTGTCACGGCCGAGGCAGTCGACGACCTGGGGTGCGGGCATGGGCAGTGGTGCGGAAGCGTCGCGGGGCGGCTGGAGCCGGCGCCGGTTCGTCGGGGCCCTGACGGGAGTGGCCGCAGTGGCGGCGGTTCCGGCACCCGCGTCGCCCGGCGGCGAACCCGGCTCGCGCGCCCCGGCCACTGCCCGGGCGTCGGCGAGCGGCAGGCGGCCGGCGGCCCGGCCGCCCGGCCCGCGTCCGCTGTACCTCGGCACCTACACCTCCGTCGAAGGTGGTGGCACGGGCATCGGGACGGCCGTGTACGACCCCCTGACGGGCGCCGTCACCGGCCGCGGCGCGATCGGCGGGATCGGCGACCCGTCGTATCTCGCGCTGCACCCGGACGGCCGCACGCTGTACGCGGTCGACGAGCGGCCGGAGGGCGGTGTGACCGCCGTACGCCTGGCCGACCGGAAGACGCTGGGCATGCGCAGTACGGGCGGGGCGGGGCCCTGTCACCTCTCCGTGCACCCCACCGGCCGCTGGCTGCTCAGCGCGAACTACCAGTCCGGAAGCGTGGCGGTGCATCCGGTCGATGCCTCCGGCGCGCTCGGCGAGCGCACGGACCTCGTCACTCATTCCAGCCCGCCGCCCGGCCCGGGCCAGCAGGGCCCGCACGCCCATCAGGTCGTCACCAGCCCGGACGGCGGTCACGTCCTCGCGGTCGACCTCGGTACCGACACGGTCTACACGTACCGTCTGGACACCCGCACGGGCACGCTCACCGAGGTGGCCCAGGCGCACACGAGGCCCGGCGCGGGCCCCCGCCATCTGACCTTCCACCCCGGCGGCCGGTACGCCTATCTGGCCAACGAGGTGGACGACACCGTGGCGGTCTGCGCCTACGACCCGCCGACCGGAAGGCTGACCGTCGGCAGCCCGCAGTCCACGGGCTCGGGCGGGGGCGTCAACTACCCGGCGCAGATCCTGGTGACGGCCGACGGCGGATACGCCTACCTCGCCAACCGGGGGCACAACAGCCTCGCGCGCTACGCCGTCGAGGCCGGCGGGGCACGGCTCAGGCTGCTGGACACGGTGCCGGTCGAGGGTGACTTCCCGCGGCAGATCGCCTTCTCGCCGGACGGCGGGCTGCTGTTCGCGGCGAATCAGAAGTCGAGCACGGTCACCGTCTTCCACGTGGAGCGCACCAGCGGCGCGCTGCGGCTCGCGGGCGAGCCGTTCGCCTCACCCGTCGCCGTCTGCGCGCTGCCGCTGTAGGGCGCGGCGGCAGGAGGCGGCGCTCGCCCGGACGAGCAGCACGTGCATGCGTTCGGTGAGCTGGGCGACGCTGTCGGCGGGCGCGTGGAACGGCAGGCGGACGTCGCCGTGGGTGCGGGCGCGTTCGATGCGCAGGGTCAGGCCGTGCCGGTCGACGGCGAGCGGCCGGACGCGCACCGCGCCGTACAGGCCGTCGGGGCCCACGAGCCGGGTGAGCCGTTCCACCGCGTCGGGATGGGCGTCGGCCAGATGGGTGAGCAGCCGGGCCTCGGCCGCGGCCAGCGGGTCGGGCGCCGCGGCGGCGAGCTCCCCGGGGTCGACCACGACCGCGCCGGACGGCCGGCGCAGCACCACGCGGGCGGGGTGGAACGCCAGGTGCTCCGTGGCGGGGACGAGCCGCCCGGCGAGCCAGAGCCGGGCCCGGATCCGGTGCCGCATGGGGACGGGCGCCACGTCGGCGAACTCCAGCACCGCGGACGGCTCACCGCGCGGCGCGAAGATCGCGGCGGCGAGCAGGGCACTGTCGTCTGGCACGTGCAGGAGTACGCGACCGTCCTCGGCGACCGCGTGCGCGCCGACGAGTTCCTCCCGCGCGCCCTGCGCGATCACCGCGCACGACCATGCGGTGGCGAGCAACGACCGCGCCCGCTCGGCCGCCCCGGGCCCGGCCGCCCACGTCCGGCTGTCACCCATCCGAAACCTCCTTAGGTAAGGCTCGCCTAACTTATCGGAGATCGGCGCGCACGCCAACCGGGCGCCGTCGCGAGGAGAATCCCGGTGACCCGACCGGGCGGCGCTCAGGGCGCGAGGACACCCGGAAGGGCCCGGGCGCAGAGGTCTCGCACCTGTTCCCGCGCCAGGTCCGAGCCGCGGAGCCACTCCAGACAGACGGCGGTGGTGAAGGCGAGCCAGCCGCGGACGGCGACCCCGGCCTCCGGGCGCTGAGCGGTGAGCGGCCCGAACTCCGGGTCGGCGGCGAGGGCCGCCAGGATCTGCTGCTCCTGGGCGGCGAGGGCGCGCTGGTAGACGCGGCGCACGGCCTGGTCCCCCGCCGCGTCGGCACGGTGGAAGGCGCGGAACCGTGCGCATGGGCCTGTGAGGGGCTGCGGTTGCGCCTAAAACGCCGCCCGGCCGTCGCTCCCCCCGCGCCGCTGACGGTCCCGGACGACGGCGGTGTCTCAGCCCCGCGCCGTCCAGTGCACCGGGCGGGCGACTGATCCCGGCAGTCGGGTGCCGGCAGTGCCCCGCGCGGCGTTGAGCTGCGGCTGGGTCAGGAAGAACGCGCCGGTCAGATCGGCGTCCGCGAGGTCGGCGTCGCGCAGGTCGGCGCCGATCAGGTCCGCGCCGCGCAGGTCGGCGCCGGTGAGGTCGGCCGCGATCAGATAGGCACCGCGCAGACTGGCCCCGCGCAGGTCGGCGCCCCGGAGCCGGGCCCCGATCAGGTCGGCGCCCCGCCGGTCCTTCTTCCTGCCGCGCACTCCGGCCCGCGCCAGCTCGCTCGTGCGCAGCAGGAGCGTGTTGACCCGCTGCCGGTGCGCGCCGACATCCAGCACGGCCAGCTCCCCGGGCGAGCCGAGCGTCAGCCGCTCGGTCTCCTCCAGGGCCCGGCGCAGGTCGGCGTGGACCGGCCGCGCGGCGGGCAGGGTGAGCGCCTCGGTGAGGTACCAGAGCAGTTCGTGGAGCTGCCGGACCACCGGGAAGACCTCGAACGTGCGCCGGGTGTGCTCCGGGGATCCGGTGCGCCAGTCCTGGCCGCCGAAGGTGACCTGCGAGACCTTCTGCCCGGCGCCGAAGCAGTCGTAGACCGTACAGCCGGTGAAGCCCTTGTGCCGCAACTGCGCGTGGATGCCGCACCGGTGGTCGGCGCCCAGATTCGGGCAGGGCTTCCCGGCGGGCTTGTCGTGCGCGAAGTCCGCGGACCTGGCGAAGGGCAGCGCCACACAGCACAGTCCGAAGCAGCGCGCGCAGTCGCCGCGCAGGTCCGTGCGGCCGGCAGTCTCATCTGGCATGACGTTTACCCTACAAACCCACGGACGGTCCCCCGCACCGGCCGGTCAGGCAAGGAAGGCGGCGACGGCCGCCGCGAAGCGGGCCGGGTCGTCGAGCCGCGGGAAGTGCCCCGCCCCCGGCCGCACGGTCGGTTCGGCGTGCGGGAACAGCCCGGCCCGCCACGATCTCCTCCAGGGCCGCGAACCCCGCCGGGAACCACGGCTCGTCCTCGCGCAGCCGCCCCGTTGCCGGCCGTACGTCCGCGGGGACGTTGATGCCGACGGCCATGCCGCTCGGGGGGATCAGCGCGAGCCGTCCGACGCGTTCCGGACGGCGAGCCGCGTTGCGCGGAGTAGGCCGGCATGGTGCCGACCCCTGCCAGCGGTGATCGGCGGCAGCAATCGAATTTCCGGCCCGGCCAACGGCGTTGGCGGCTGACGCGCCCGGCCTTGGCGGCTCAGCCATGCGGCATCGGCGGCTCAGCCACCCGGCGCCGGCCGCTCACGTCCCCCGCATACGACCCGGTGGCCGACTCGCCGGGCGAGCCGAACTCACCGATGAATTTCCTGCGTTGTGGGGGTCTCCTCATACAACGGACAACAAGCTCGGCTACCACTGGGGAGAGCAGCCGGCAGAGGCAGGAGCCCGACGCATCGAGGAGAGACGCCATGTGCAGCCACCAGCCACCGTGCCCCACCGCCGACGGCCCGGACCACCACACGGCCGTGACCGTGTCGGCCCACCCCGAGCAGGGCTGGAGTCTGCTGTGCAACGGCACCATCGTCTTCGACGACACCGGTGAACTCCTGCCCGACGGACGGGTGATCCACCCGCACCGCGTGCGCGGCCCGCTGGCGGTGGCCGCCTGACCCACCGGCCGGACGGCCGGGTTCAGGCCTCCTGAGCGGCGAAGCCGAGGCGGGCGAGCCGCTCGGGGTCGGACAGGATGTACATGCCGGTGATCCGGCCGTCGCGGACGTCGACGGCCATCACCGACAGCAGCTGCCCCTCCGGCGCCGTGACCAGCCCGGGCGAGCCGTTGACCAGGGCGAGCCGGGCGAGCGGCGCCAACTGCCGGAAGAGCAGCGCCTGTTCGGCGACCTGCTTGGCCCCGTGGACCACCTTGGACGCGGCCGCGCCCCGGACCAGCGCACCGGAGTCGGCGCGCAGCACCACGTCCGGGTGGAGCAGGGTGAGGAGCGCGTCGAAGTCGCCGGCCCGGGAGGCGGCCATGAAGGCCTCCAGCACCGCGCGGTGCCGGCCGGGATCGGGGTCCGCCGAGGGCGTGGCGCCCTGGACCCGGCGCCGCGCCCGGCTGGCCAGTTGCCGTGTCGCGGCCGAGCTGCGCTCCACGATCGGCGCGATGTCGTCGAAGGGCACCGCGAACATGTCGTGCAGCACGAACGCGAGGCGCTCGGCCGGCTCCAGCGTCTCCAGCACCACCAGGAGCGCGAGGCCGACCGAGTCCGCCCGGAGCACCTCCTGCTCCGGGTCGACGTGCGGCAGCGGCCGGATCACCGGGTCCGGTACATAGGTGTCGTCGATCGGCTGCTCGCGGCGGGCGCTGCGCGAGCGCAGCATGTCGAGGCACACCCTGCCGACGACGGTGGTCAGCCAGCCGCCGAGGTTGGTGATGGCGCTCGCGTCGGTGCGCCCCAGCTTGAGCCAGGTCTCCTGTACCGCGTCCTCGGCCTCGGGCAGCGAACCCAGCATGCGGTAGGCCACGGCACGCAGGTGCCCGCGGTGCTCCTCGAATCGTCCGGCCAGCCGGTCGACGTCGTTCGTACCGTCCCCCATGCCGTCCCCGTTCGGTCTGCGCAGTGTGCGAAAGCCGTTCGATCAAAACACGTCGGCCCGCCGCGGGTCACCTCCCCAGGACGGAGGGGGGCCGGGTGTCACACCTCGTCACGGGCCAGAGCCAGCAGGCGGTCCAGCACCCTGGGGCCGCCGGCCCGCACACCGTCGTGCTCGAACTCGTCGGTGACCCAGGTGCGCAGGCCACGGATCGCGCGCGCGGTCCGGAGGGAGTGGGCGGTGTCGACGTACATGTCGTCGTGGTAGACGGCCGCCGCGACCGGCACCTCGTTGACGGAGAGCCGGGCGGGGTCGTACAGGGGCCGCCAGTCGGTGCGGGCGGCCAGCAGGTCGGCGGTCTCGCGCAGCGGGCGCAGCGCCGGGTCGCAGTCGAACATCCACGGGTGCACGGACTCTCCGGTGAACAGCACCGGGCCGTCCCCGGCGAGCGCCTTGGCGGCGTCGAACTGGGGGAACTCGGCGCGCACCCGCTCGGCCGACCAGGCGGTGGGGCGGGCGTCCTGGCCGTAGATCGACTCGTGGACGAGGGCGTACAGGGGGTGACCCGCGAACGACAGCAGGCCCTGGACGTGCTCCTGGAAGGCGTCGGACAGGGCAGGGCCCTGCGGGGTGCGGACGAAGGCGCCTTCCAGAAGGTGGTGCAGGCGGTGGCTGCCGTCCCCGCCGCCGAGCATGAGGCCGAGGAACTGGAAGGCCTCGACGGTGAGGCGGTAGCCGTTCGGCAGCACCACGTCGTGGGTGAGGAGGTGGTCGGCGATGCGGCGGGCGCGTTCGACGTCCTGCGGGTAGCGCGCGTAGTGGGCGGTGACCTTGCGCTCGATGCGCGGATAGGCGGCCCGGTAGACGTCGTCGGCGTGCGCGTCGAGGGAGGGCAGGCCGCCGGTGATCACGGCGGCGGTCAGGCCTTCGGGGTGGGTGGACAGGTAGTTCACCGTGCAGAAGCCGCCGAAGCTCTGGCCGAGCACCGTCCAGGGTGCGCCGCCGGTGACCTCGCCGCGGATCGCCTCGCAGTCGCGGACGATCGCGTCCGCGCGGAAGTGGGTCAGGTACGCGGCCTGTTCGGCGGGGCCGCCGCGCAGCGGCAGCGTCTGGCGGTTGGCGGGCGTGGAGTGGCCGGTGCCGCGCTGGTCCAGCAGCAGGACCCGGTGGTCCTGCAGCGCGCGGTCGAGCCAGGCCTGCCGGCCGATGAAACGGTTCGCCCCGAAGCCCGGGCCGCCCTGGAGGTAGATCAGCCACGGCAGGTCCTGGTGCGCCTTGTCGACGGCGACCACCTCACGGGCGTAGAGCTCGATCGTCTCCCCACCGGGGCGGTCGTGGTCGAGGGGCACCGTGAAGTGGCGGTCGGTGAGGGCGACGCCTGGCTGGCGGTAGGTGACGGTCAACGCATCTCCCGGGACGGACGGATTACGGCCGCGTCCCAGTTCAGCACAAGTCCGTCCGCCGTCCGACCCCTGGGATCATGAAATCTTACTGAATCGGGGTTCAGTGGGCGGGCAGGCTGGAGCCGCGCACCACCAGCTCCGGCTGGAGCACCACCCGCCGGTGCCGGTGCGGCCCGGACAACCGCTGCGCGTCCGTCTCCTCCAGCAGCAGCTCGGCGGCGAGGGCGCCCATGGTGACGGCGGGCTGGCGCACCGAGGTGAGCGGGACGGCCGCGGCGGCCGCGAACTCGATGTCGCCGTAACCGACGATGGCGAGGTCGTCGGGGACGCCGACCCCGGCCGCGTACATGGCCTGCAGAACGCCGAGGGCGAGCAGGTCGTTGGCGCAGAAGACGGCCGTGGGCCGGTCGGCGAGGCCGAGGAGGCGGACCCCGGCGTCCCGCCCCGCCGCCACATCGGGGCGCTCGGTGGGCAGCTCGCGCAGGGCGCCGGGGCCGAGACCGGCCTCGGCGAGCGCGTTGAGGGCGCCGGTACGGCGGTCGCGGACCTGGTGGAGGCCGGGCGGGCCACTGACGTACGCGATCGAGCGGTGGTCTGCGTCCACCAGGTGCCGCACGGCGAGGGCGCCGCCGGTCACGTCGTCCACGGACACCGAGCACTCGGTGGTGCCCTCGGCAACCCGGTCGACCAGGACGAAGGGGATGCCGTGGCGGCGGAACAGCGCGATGTTGCGTCCGGTCGCGTCGGCCGGGGTGAGCAGGACGCCCCGCACCCGCTGCTCGGCGAAGAGGGACAGGTGCTCGGCCTCCTCGCTGGGACTCTGGGCGCTGTTGCAGACCATCACACCGAGCCCGGCAGCACGGGCCGTCCGCTCGGCGCCGCGGGCGACGTCGACGAAGAAGGGGTTGCCCATGTCGAGGACGAGCAGCCCCATGATCCGGCTGCGGCCCGCCCGCAGCTGGCGCGCCGACTCGCTGCGGACGTAGCCGAGCCGGTCGATCGCGGACAGTACTCGGGCGCGGGTCTCGGTGGCGACGGTCTCCGGACGGTTGATGACGTTCGAGACGGTGCCCACCGAGACACCGGCGGCGCGGGCGACGTCCTTGATACCCACCGACTGGGTCATCGGGCGGAGACCTCCAGGTGAAAGAGGGGCGGCGGGAGGGCCTTCACATTACCGTCGTCCCACCGCACACCGGACTGGTCGGGCGGGCGGGGAGAAGTCGACGACGTGGAGCACCGAGGTCCCGGCGTGCGGCCGCATCTCCCCCTCTCCGGGAACGGCCCCTCCGGCTGGTCCCCCACTAGGCTGAACGCCCAGGGGATGCCGCAGTACTCATCCGATGACCGAGCACAAGGAGCCGCGATGCGTGTCGCCCTGTTCCTGACCTGCATCAATGACACGCTCTATCCGGACACCGGGCGCGCCGTGGTGAAACTGCTGACCAGACTGGGCGTTGAGGTGGACTTCCCGATGGCCCAGACCTGCTGCGGGCAGGCCCACTACAACACCGGCTACCGGCATGAGGCGGAGCCGCTCGCCCGTCATTTCTCCGATGTATTCGGTGGCTATGAGGCCATTGTGACGCCGTCCGGATCATGCGGGGCGATGGTGCGGGACCTGTATCCGCGGATGGGCGAGCGGGCCCGCGCCGAGGGACGCGGGGACGCTCTCGCGCTCGCCCTGGCCCCCGTGGTCCCCAAGACGTACGAGCTGACGGAGTTCGTGGTGGATGTGCTCGGGGTGACGGACGTCGGGGCGTACTACCCGCACCGGGTGACGTACCACCCGACCTGCCACGGACTGCGCGGCCTGGGTCTGGGCGACCGTCCCCTGCGGCTGCTGCGGGCCGTGCGGGGGCTGGAGCTGGTCGAGCTGCCGGGGGCAGACGAGTGCTGCGGCTTCGGCGGCACCTTCGCGGTGAAGAACCCCGACGTCTCGGCGGCGATGGGCGCCGACAAGGTGCGCAACGCCGAGTCGACGGGTGCTCCGGTGCTGTGCGCGGCCGACAACTCCTGTCTGATGCACATCGGCGGCACGATGGCCCGCCTGGACTCGGGGATGCGGCCGGTGCACATCGCGGAGATCCTGGCGAGCACGGAGAAGGAGCCGGCGGCATGAGCGGTACGTTCGTAGGGATGCCGGCCTTCCCGGAGGCGGCCCGCGACGCGGTGCACGACCAGACCCTGCGCGGCAACCTGCGCCATGCCACGCACACGATCCGCGCCAAGCGGGCGCAGGCCGTCGCCGAACTGCCCGACTGGGCGGCCCTGCGGGAGGCCGGCCGGCGGATCAAGGACCACACGCTCCGTCATCTGGACCGCTATCTGGTGCAGTTGGAGGGTGCGGTCACGGCGGCGGGCGGCACCGTGCACTGGGCGGCCGACGCAGAGGAGGCCAACCGGATCGTGGCCGGCCTGGTCAGGCAGACCGGGGAGAGGGAGGTCGTCAAGGTCAAGTCGATGGCCACGCAGGAGATCGGGCTCAACGAGGCGCTGGAGGCGGAGGGCATCCGCGCCTACGAGACCGATCTCGCCGAGCTGATCGTCCAGTTGGGCCAGGACCGGCCCTCGCACATCCTGGTCCCCGCGATCCACCGCAACCGCGGCGAGATCCGGGACATCTTCCGCTCCGAGATGAAGCGCTGGGGCCGGCCGGCCCCGGACGGTCTCACCGACACACCGGCCGAACTCGCCGAGGCGGCCAGGCTGCACCTGCGGGAGAAGTTCCTGCGCGCCAGGGTCGGCATCTCGGGCGCCAACTTCATGGTCGCCGAGACCGGCACGCTGGTGGTCGTGGAGTCCGAGGGCAACGGGCGGATGTGCCTGACCCTGCCCGAGACGCTGATCTCGGTCGTCGGCATCGAGAAGATCGTCCCGACCTGGCGGGACCTGGAGGTGTTCCTGCAGACGCTCCCCCGTTCCTCGACGGCCGAGCGCATGAACCCGTACACGTCGATGTGGACCGGCACCACCGCCGGGGACGGGCCCCGCACCTTCCATCTGGTGCTGCTGGACAACGGCCGCACCGACACGCTCGCCGACGAGGTCGGCCGCCAGGCACTGCGCTGCATCCGCTGCTCGGCCTGCCTCAACGTCTGCCCGGTGTACGAGCGGGCCGGGGGGCACGCGTACGGCTCGGTCTATCCGGGCCCGATCGGCGCGATCCTCAGCCCCCAGCTGCGCGGCACCGCGAGCGAGATCGACGCCTCGCTGCCGTACGCGTCGTCCTTGTGCGGCGCCTGCTACGAGGTGTGCCCGGTCGCCATCGACATCCCCGAGGTACTGGTGCACCTGCGGGAGCGGGTGGCCGAGGGCGGCCCGGTGACCCGCCGGGGCAACAAGGTGGTGCTGAGGCCCGCCAGGGGGCACGCGGCCGAGCGGGCGGCCATGCGGGCGGCGCGGTGGGCGTTCACACACCCGCGGGTGCTCCGCACCGGCCAGCGCCTGGTATCGGGCACCCGCCGCTTCCACCCGCGGACCCTGCCGGGCCCCGGCCGGGCGTGGAGCGGCACGCGGGACCTGCCCGCGGTACCGGCGGAGCCGTTCCGGGACTGGTGGCAGCGCACGCACGGCCGGACCGACGGCGAGGGAGCCGCGAAGTGAGCAGCAGGGACCGGATCCTGGGCCGGGTACGGCGTGCGCTGGCGGACGTGCCACCGGACGACACGCCGTACGAGCAGGCCGTCGAGCGGAACTACCTGCGGCAGCACGGCGAGCGGACTGCCGCACGGACGGTCGATCTGCTGGCCGAGAACCTCGCGGACTACCGGGCGGTCGTGCACCGGTGCGACGGCGAGGAGCTGCCCGGCGTGATCGCCCGGCTGCTCGCCGGACGGGGCTCGGCGTCCGTCCTGGTCCCGCCCGGACTCGACGCGGGCTGGCTGGCGGACTGCGAGGTCGCGCGGGTCCCCGACGTCCCGGACAGCACACCGCATGAGCTGGACCGGGTCGACAGTGTGGTCACGGGGTGCACGGTGGCCGTGGCCGAGACCGGCACGATCGTCCTCGACGGCGCCCCGGACCAGGGCCGGCGCCGGATCACGCTCGTCCCCGACCACCACATCTGCGTCGTCCGGGTCCCCGACCAGGTCGTCTCCTCCGTCCCCGAGGCCCTTGCCCGCCTCGACCCGACCCGTCCGCTGACCTGGATCTCCGGTCCCTCCGCGACCAGCGACATCGAACTCGACCGGGTGGAGGGGGTGCACGGGCCGCGGACCCTGGAGGTGGTGCTGGCAACACGCGGGACGGGATCCGCGCGGCTAGCGTGAGGACATGATCCGGTTCGAGCAGGTCACCAAGCGGTATCCGGACGGTACGACGGCCGTGGACGGCCTCAGCTTCGAGGTGGCCGAGGGCGAGCTGGCCACCCTCGTCGGCCCCTCGGGCTGCGGCAAGACCACCACCATGATGATGGTCAACCGGCTCATCGAGCCGACGTCCGGGCGGATCCTCGTGGACGGTGAGGACATCGCGAGGCTCGACCCGGTGCGGCTGCGCCGCCGGATCGGTTACGTCATCCAGCAGGCGGGCCTCTTCCCGCACCGCACGGTGCTCGACAACACGGCCACCGTGCCCGCCCTGATCGGCTGGAAGAAGGCCAGGGCCCGGGCGCGGGCGGCCGAACTCCTCGACCTGGTGGGCCTGGACCCGGCGGTCTACGGACCGCGCTATCCGCACCAGTTGTCGGGCGGCCAGCGGCAGCGGGTGGGGGTGGCGCGGGCGCTGGCCGCGGACCCGCCGGTGCTGCTGATGGACGAGCCGTTCGGCGCGGTCGACCCGGTGGTGCGCGTGCAGTTGCAGGACGAGTTCCTGCGGATGCAGGCCGCCGTCCGCAAGACGGTGCTGCTGGTCACGCACGACATCGAGGAGGCGGTGCGGCTGGGCGACCGTATCGCCGTCTACGGGCAGGGGCGCATCGAGCAGTTCGACACGCCCGGGGCGGTGCTCGGCACCCCGGCCACGCCGTACGTCGCCGAGTTCGTCGGCGCCGACCGCGGGCTGAAGAGGCTGTCGGTGACCCCGATCGAGCCCGACGACCTGGAGCAGCCGCCGGTCGCCCGTCCGGAGGAGCCCGCCGATCTCGCCGCCGGGCGGATGCGCGCCCGGGGTGCCCGCTGGGCCGTTGTGCTCGACGCCTCCGGCGACCTGCACGGCTGGGTCGGCCTCGACGAACTCGCCGCGGGCGGCTCCGTCGGCGACCTGGCGCACCGGATGGGTGCCTGGGTGGCCGTGGGCGCGCCCCTGAAGCAGGCGTTCGGCGTGATGCTCCAGCACGACGCGGGGTGGGTCGCCGTTCTGGACGGCTCGCGCTTCCTCGGTGTGCTGACCCCGGCGAAGCTGCACGAGGCGCTGCGGCGGTCGGTGGACGCGGACGCGCGCGGCGTCGCGCGGGGTCAGGTGCGCTTCGACTCCGTGGCGGACGCGTAGCGAACGGCCGCCGGCGTACGGCGGTGGCTGCGGTGCCCGGTCACTTCAGCAGCCCCTTCCGCCTGAGGTAGGACCTGGCCACGTCCGCGGGCAGCCGGCGCCAGCTGTCCACCTGCTGGTTCAGGGACGCCAGGTCGGCCGTGGTCAGTACGGTGTTGAGCCGGCCGAGGGCCTTGGTGGCGCCCGCGCCGCCCGCCCGGGCGCGGTTGACCACCGGGACGATGTAGTCGGCGTTCTGCAGATGCCGGTCGTCGGCGAGCAGGACGAGGCCGAAGTCGCCGAGGGTGGCGTCCGTGGTCGTGGTCAGCACCATCTGGTCCCGGCCGCTCTGCACCGCCTGCTTGGCCTGGGTGGTGCCGACGCCCTTGGGGTCGATGCCGGTGATGTCGATGCCGTACGTCTTCCTCAGCCCCGGTTCGCAGTACGGCCGCTGCACGCATTCGTCACCCGCCGCGAGCCGCACCTTCAGCCCCGAGGCGCCCAGGTCGCCGAGGGTCTTCAGGCCGTGCTGCCGGGCGTAGGAGGCACGCACCGCGAAGGCGTTCTGGTCCACGGCCCGGCCGGGGTCCAGGACGGTCAGACCGCGGGGCGTGGCCAGCCGGCGCAGCGCGCTCATCGTGGCGCCGAGGTCGGGGGAGCCGACCGGGGGTGCGTCGGCGCCGTGGGTCTTGGCGTTCAGCCAGTCGGCGAGCGTTGCCGCGTACTCGGGCACCACGTCGATCTGGCCCGATTCGAGGGCCGGTGCGTACAGTTCGCGGTTGGCGACCGTGATCAGCGAGGTCTGGTACCCGGCCTGGTTCAGCAGCAGCGCGTACATCTGGGCGAGCAGGTCGCTCTCGGTGAATCCGGCGGAGCCGACCGTCAGGTGCCGGCTGTCGCCCGGTGGCGCGGTGACCCGACCGTGGTTCTCCAGGGACGGCCCGGTGGAGCAGCCCGTGAGGAGGACCAGGACCGCCGGCGCCACGATCCGCCACCGGCCCCGGCCCGGCCGCTCGCGGGACCGGCGTCTCACCTGGGCCCTCTGGTCCAGGCCGGGGCAAGTCGTTCCGCGGTCTCGAAGACGGCCTCGACGAGCAGCGCGAACGCGGCGACGAGGACGGCCCCGGCCACCACCTGCGGTGTGCTGGCCAGGTTGAAGCCCGCGGTGATGATCCGGCCCAGTCCTCCCCCGCCGGCCAGCGCCGCGATGGTGGCGGTCGCGACGAGTTGCACGGCGGCGATCCGTACCCCGTTCAGCAGCATCGGGAGCGAAAGGGGAAGCTCCACGCGAAACATCGTCTGCCACCCCGTCATCCCCATGCCCCGGGCCGCTTGCACGACGCTCCGGTCGACCTCCCGCATGCCGACGTATGCGTTGGTGAGCAGCGGTGGCACGGCGAACAGCACCAGCGCGACCACCGTCGGCCCCTCGCCCCACTGTCCGACGGGGGTCAGGAGCAGCAGCACCAGTACGGCGAAGGTGGGCACCGCCCGGCCGATGTTGGAGATGTTGACGGCGAGAGCACCGCCCTTGCCCAGGTGGCCGAGGACGACCGCGACCGGCAGGGCGACCAGGCAGCTGACAACCAGGCAGACGACCGTCAGGACCAAGTGCTGCACGAGGCGGTGCCCGATGCCGTCGTCGCCCGCCCAGTGAGCGGGGTCCGTGAGCCAGTTCCAGGCGTCGGCGAGGGTCTTCATGCCCGGCGGTCCCGGGTCCAGGGTGTGATCAGGCGCTGCACGCCGAGCAGCAGCAGGTCGGCGGCGACGGCGATGAGCACGCACAGCACGGAGGCGGTCAGCACCTGCGCCTTGAAGTAGGTGTTCATCCCGGCGTAGATGAGATTGCCGAGCCCACCGAAACCGACGATCGCGCCCACCGTCACCAGGGAGACCGCCGAGACCGTGGCGATCCGCAGTCCGGCCGTCGCGGCGGGCAGGGCGAGTGGCAGTTCGACGGTGAGCAGCAGCCGGATCGGGCCGTAGCCCATGCCGCGCGCCGCCTGCCGGGTCTCCTCGGGGACCGCGCGCAGTCCGGCGAGGATGTTGCGCACCAGCAGGGTGAGCGAGTACAGCACGAGCCCGGCGACCACCAGGGTCGCCGAGAGGCCGTACACGGGCAGGAGCAGGGAGAACATCGCCAGGGACGGGATCGTGTACAGGATCGTCGTGACGCCCAGGACCGGGCCCGCCGCCCAGCCCCAGCGGCGGGCCAGCACGGCCAGCGGGACGGCGATGACGAGGGCGATGAGCACCGACAGGGCGGTCAGCCGGAGATGCTGGAGCACCGCGTCCAGGAGGATCTGGCGACGCGTGCTCAGATAGGCACCGCAGATCCATTCGTTGCGCGCGAGGCAGTCGTCCGGGGGCGCGGTCACGCGTCCATTCCACCGGGTGGCTCCCGGAGCGGCTCGTTGTGGTGATCCGTCCGGGGCGCCCTCGGCTCCGCCCCGCGCCGCGGGCCGGTCAGCTCACGCCCGCCGCGTCCAGCAGGGTGGCCGCGGTGGCGGTGGCCAGCCCGTCGTCGAGCGTTTCGACACCGGCTCCGCTGCGGGCACTGGCCCCGTCGAAGACCAGCATCAGCCGGCGGGCGAGCAGTTCGGGATCGCTCGCCCCGCCCAGCCGTGCCTGCTCGCCGAAGACGTCCTTCAGCCGCTCCTTGGCTCCCTGGGCGACCCTGCTCGCCGCGTGCTGGGGGTCCTTCAGCTCCACCAGTGCGGCGAGATAGGGACAGCCGCGGTATCCGGGCTCCACGGAGGCCTTCGCCAGCCGCTCGAAGACGTACAGGATGCGCTCACGGGGCGTGCCGGCGTCCTGCGGGCCGGGGATGAGCCGGGCCTCGTAGCCCGGGAGCCGGCGCTCCAGGCTCGCCGCGAGGACCTCGTCCTTGCTGTCGAAGAGCTGGTACATGGACCGCTTGGAGACCCCGGCGGTCCGGCACAGCGCCTCGACGCCGATGGACACGCCATCGCGGTAGAAGAGGTCGGCGGCCGCGTCGAGCAGCCGGTCCCGGGGAGACGCCTTGTCGGTGGTGGCCATACGGGGAGGTTACCGCGCCGGGGACCGGGAGGAAACCGATCGGTGTACCGGCCCGGTGGACGGCGGCCGCGGAGCTGGACCGCGGTGAAGCCCGTGACAGGCGAGCTGAACAAGCGCTTAGATAGGTACCCGGACGCCGTTGTGCCCGTACCGTGCTGGAGGCCCTGTTGTTCACGTCCGTCGACGATGTCGCCGCCCGCCTCGCCGAGACCGGCTACCTGGCCTCGCCCGCGGTCGCCACGACCGTCTTCCTCGCCGACCGCCTCGGCAAGCCGCTCCTGGTCGAGGGCCCTGCGGGGGTCGGCAAGACGGAGCTGGCCAAGGCCGTGGCCCAGGTCGCGGGGGCACGCCTGGTCCGCCTGCAGTGCTACGAAGGCGTCGACGAGTCCCGGGCACTGTACGAGTGGAACCACGCCAAGCAGCTGCTGCGCATCAGCGCGGGCCGGGACGAGACGTGGGACGAGACGCGCATGGACATCTTCAGCGAGGAGTTCCTGCTCGCGCGTCCGCTGCTGACGGCGATCCGCGGTGACGACCCCAAGGTGCTGCTGATCGACGAGACCGACAAGGCCGACGTCGAGATCGAGGGCCTGCTCCTCGAAGTGCTGAGCGACTTCCAGGTCACGGTGCCGGAGCTGGGCACCGTGACCGCGACGCGCCGCCCCTTCGTGGTGCTGACCTCCAACGCCACCCGCGAGCTGTCGGAGGCGCTGCGCCGCCGCTGCCTGTTCCTGCACATCGGTTTCCCGGACGAGGAGCTGGAGCGCCGGATCGTACGGCTCAAGGTGCCGGGGCTGGACGAGGCGCTGGCCAGGTCGGTGGTGCGGGTGGTCGGCACGCTGCGGGCGATGGACCTGCGCAAGGCGCCGTCGGTGGCCGAGACCGTCGACTGGGCCCGCACACTCCTCGCGCTCGGTGCGAGCGCCCTGGACGAGACCGTGGTCCGCGACACCCTCGGCGTGCTCCTCAAGCACCAGGACGACGTGTCGAAGGCGGCCGCCAAGCTCGACCTGGACGCCGTGTGAACGCCCCCGCGCCTGCCGGAGACGGTGTGGCGGAGCGGCTGACGGGGCTGGTCGGGGCGCTTCGTGCGCACGGCATCCGGATCGGCACCGGTGAGACCGTGGACGCGGGGCGGGCGATCGAGGAGCTGGGCCTGACGGACCGTGAGCTGCTGCGTGAGGGGCTGGCCGCCACACTGCTGCACGGAAACGGCCAACGGGCGGTGTTCGACCCGGTCTTCGACCTGTACTTCCCGCGCGGGGTGGGCGCGCCGCGGGGCGGGGCCGCGGACCGGGAGGACCTGCGGGACCGGCTCGCCGACGCCCTCGCGGCGGGCGACCTGGCGCTGCTGGAGCAGCTGGCCGCCGAGGCGGTCGACGGCTTCGGCGGATACGGGAGTTCACCGGAGGCGGACGGCTGGTCGGCGTACCAGACGCTGGAGCGGATCCGTCCGCAGACGCTGCTGGCGCGCGTCCGTGCCGGCGTCCGTGCGCACGGCGATGACGCCCCCTTCACCGACCGGCTGCTCGATGACGAGATCCGGCGCCGTATCGAGGTGTTCCGGCGGCAGGTGGGCGCGGAGGCGCGGCGCCGGGTCGCCGAACGGCGCGGGCGGGACGAGATCGCCCGGCGTGCGGTGGCGCCGAGCGCGGACCGGGTGGACTTCCTGTACGCGGGGCGCGACCGGCTCGCCGAACTGCGCCGCACCGTGCAGCCGCTGGCCCGGAAGCTGGCGACCCGTCTCGCCGCGCGCCGCCGCCGTGCCGCCCGGGGAACGATCGACCTGCGCCGTACCCTGCGCGGCTCGCTGTCGACGGGTGGCGTGCCGATGCGGCCGGTGCTGCGCCGGCGCCGCCCCACGCGGCCCGAACTGGTGCTGCTGTGCGACGTCTCCGGCTCCGTCTCGGGCTTCTCCGACTTCACGATGCTGCTGGTGCAGGCGCTGCACGACCAGTTCAGCAAGGTCCGCGTGTTCGCCTTCGTCAACCGCGTCGACGAGGTGACCGGGCTGCTCGGGCACGGCACGGCCGACCCCGGGGGCCTGGGCGCCCGCATCCAGGAGCAGGCGCGGCTGACCGGCTGGCACGGCAGCAGCGACTACGGCGTCGCGCTGGGCGAGTTCGACGAGCGGTACGGCGACGCGGTGGGTCCGCGCACGACCGTGTTCGTCCTCGGCGACGCCCGGACCAACATGAGCGATCCGAATCTCGCGGCGGTCCGTGCGATCGCCCGGCGGGCCCGCCGGCTGTACTGGCTGAACCCCGAGCCCCGGGCCCAGTGGGGCACGGGCGATTCCGCCGCGCCCGCCTACGCCGGCCTGGTCGGCATGTACGAGTGCCGCAACGCCCGTCAGCTCGGCGCCCTCGTCTCCCGCCTGCTGCCCGTCTGATCAGGCCGCGAGGTCCGGGTAGAGCACCGCGAGGTCGGCGGAGAGCCCGGCCTTGACCTGGCGCGTCAGGTCGTCGGCGAGCACCTCGTAGGCGTCGGACTCGATGCCGTCCAGGGCCTGGGCGGCCACGCTGTCGGGGGTGGACTTGGGCGCGTCGACGTTCGCGGTCATGTCCGTGTCGACGTAGCCGACGTGCAGGCCGGTGACCTGTATGCCGCGCGGCCTGAGGTCCAGGCGCAGCGAGTTGGTCTGCGACCACAGCGCGGCCTTGGAGGCGCTGTAGGAGCCCCGGATGCCGATCCACGACAGCACCGAGTGCACGTTGAGGATGTGGCCGCCGCCGTTGCGTTCGATGACCGGCACGAAGGCACGGGTCACGTTCAACGGGCCGTAGAAGTTGGTCTCGAACTCACGGCGGACGTCCTCGACGGGCGAGTCCAGGAAGTTGGCGACCAGCGCCTGCCCCGCGTTGTTGATGACGATCGTGACGTCCTGCGCCTGCTCGGCGGCGGCCGCGACGGAGGCCGGATCGCTCACTTCCAGGGCCAGGGGTACGGCGTCGGGATGTGTGACGGTCCGCGGGTCGCGCGCGGTGGCGTAGACCTTCTTGGCGCCCCGCTCGTAGAGGGCGGCGACCAGTGCGCGGCCGATGCCGCGGCTGCCGCCGGTGACCAGGGCGACGGAGCCTTCGATGGCGGTCATGGTGTTCTCCAGGTAGGGGATGCCGGATGCCGGACGCCCGGCGCACGGGCGGTGGGAAACCGATCGGTTTACTCGTCCCGCACACAGTAAACCGATCGGTTTCCTCCCGGCAAGGGCGGACGGCGCTCGCTTTCCCGGCGGACCCCGTGATCGACTTCCGAAGCACCGACCGCATCCGGACGAGGAGGCAGGACATGACCCATCCCCCGGTGGAACTCGGCACCTTCCCCACCCCCGCGGAGCCCGCTCCCCGGCTGGCCATCGCGATCGGGCTCCGGCCGGAGGACCCGTGGATCAAGCGCGACGACCTGACCGGGCTCGGCGGCGGTGGCAACAAGATCCGGAAGCTGGAGTGGACCGTGGGCGCGGCGCTGGCCGAGGGCGCGGACACCCTGGTGACCACGGGTGCCGCACAGAGCAACCACGCCCGCCTGACCGCGGCCGCGGGTGCGCGCCTGGGCCTGGACGTGGTGCTGGTGCTGCGCGGAGCGCCCGGCGCGGCGCATTCCGGGAACATCGCCCTGGACGGGCTGCTGGGCGCCCGGCTCGCCTGGGCCGGTGACGTGGACCAGCAGGGGCTCGACCGGGCGGCGGCCGAGGTCTGCGAGCGGCTGCGCTCAAGAGGCGCACGGCCGGCGCTCGTCCCCTTCGGCGGCTCCAGTGCTCTCGGGGCGCGGGGCTACGTGCGGTGCGGCGAGGAGCTGCGCCACCAGGTGCCGGAGGTCCGCCACACGGTCGTCGCGCTCGGCTCCGGGGGGACGATGGCCGGACTGGTCGCGGCCCTGGGGCCGCGGACGGTGCTGGGCGTCGACGTCGGGGCGCTCGCCGAACCGGCGGCGGCGGTCTGCCGGTTCGCGGGCCCGTCGGCGTCGGCCCCGGTCGCACCGCAGGATCTGCGGGTCCGCTCGGACCGGATCGGCGCCGGTTACGGCACGCTGACCGAGCCGGTGGCGTCGGCCCTCACCCTCGCGGCCCGGACCGAGGGCCTGATCCTGGACCCCACGTACACGGGCAGGGCCCTGGCCGGCCTGGTCGCAGCCGTCGCCGACGGTGACATCCGGCCGGGCGAGAAGACGGTGTTCGTGCACACGGGCGGGCTGCCGGGGCTGTTCGGGCACGCCGGTGCGGTGGCGTACGCCGAGCAGGGCATCGCCGCGCAGGAGGCGTGAGGGCGGCTGGGCGCGCACGAGGCGTGAGGGCCGCTGGGCGTGCCTGGCCGGAGTGCGCGCGGCGGCGGGCTGCTCTAGCGTCGGACGCAGGAGGGCGGTCCCGCGGGCCACGGGTGCGGGGGCCCGGTTCACAGCCGTACACGGCCGGGTCCGCTGCCCGGCGCCGTGCATCCGCCCGTCCCCGACCAGCCCCGGAGAGCAGGTGCCTTCCATGCTCATGTCGGCCCGTCCCACCGGTTTCCTCACCGGTCTGACCCTCGCACTCGGCGGCGTGGCGCTCGCCGCCCCCGCCGCCCACGCGGACATCCCGGCCTGCACGAAGATGGTTCAGCAGACGGGCGTCGAAGTCTCCGACGCCGTCACCAAGGCGTGCACCCTGGGTGTGCACAACGACCTGCGGGGCTGTGTCAGCGCCCTGACCGCGGTCGGCGCGCCGGGCGGCGCCGCAACCGGTGCCTGCCGGGCGGCGGCCAACCCGCCGTGACGGCCCGCGCCCTGAGGGAGCGTCAAGAGGGGGGCGGGGGCTGCGTGTCGGACGGCGGGGCCGGGACGAGCGGGTCGTCGACGACGCCTCGGGCCGCGCGCGTGTCCTCGTACGCCTCGACCGCCATCTCGCCGGCCGCCGCCGTCAGCGCGCGCAGGGCGGGCACCAGCGCCGCGCGTTCCGCCTGTGGCAACCGCTGCACCAGCCTGCGGATCTCCGCGCGGCGGTGCGCGAGCACCCTCGTCACCAGCGCGTGTCCGGCCGACGTCAGACTGAGGACCACCTCGCGGCGGCTGGCGGGGTTGGTTCTGCGGTCGACGAGGTCGAGCACTTCGAGGCGTTCCACCATGCGCAGCGCGGTGGACGGGTTGACGCCGAGCGCGGCCGCCAGGGCGGCGAGCTTGACCGGGCCGCGGGTGTCGAGCACGACCAGCGCCCGGAGCTGCGGCAGCGTGAGCGACTCGGCGGTGGAGGCGAGGGCGCGGGCGGAGATCGCCACGAACAGCCGGGACGCGGTCATCACGGCGACGATCAACTCCTCGGCCTCGCACTCCCGTTCATGACGCGTGGCCCGTGCGCCGCAGGCGGGATCCGACTCTCGCTGTACCATGCTGTCCCTTTCCTCCTCGCCTTCCCCCTCGGCTGCCCCCTCGCCTTTCTCTTCGCCTTTCTCTTCGGCTTTCTCTTCGCCTTTCTCCTCGGCTTCCTCCTGACCGGTGCACGGAGCCGGGCGGGGCTCACGCCGTACGACCGTCCGGGCCGCCGTGCCGTTCGTTCTCCTCATGCGGTGCGGGCGCGGCCGCGCCGGCCCAGCGCGGCCTTCGCCGTGGCGGCGGCCCCGAGGGCGAGCGCGCAGGCGGCCGCGGCGGGGTGCCGGGCCAGGGCGGCCTCGAAGGACCGGCCGTGCGAGGAGTCGTCGAAGACGCCGTGGGCACCGCGGTCGCTGCCCTCCGGCCGGTCCACGGGGTCGAAGAGGTTGCTCCTGCCGGTCGGTGGCCGCCGGTCGGTCTGCTGGGAGTCGAACCCGGTACGGGCCAGATACCGGTCGAGCAGGGCCGGGGCCAGGCGGTTGGCCCAGACGGTGGCCACGGTGGTGGCACCGACGTAGTACTGCTTGCGGCGCGAGTGGTCGGCGGCATGCACGACGCCCCGGGCGGCGACCTCGGGCTGGTAGATGGGCGGCACCGGACTGGGGTGGCGGGCAGACGGGAGCGGACCCAGGAGAACTGTGGGGTGTTCACGGCCGGCATCTGGGCGATGGTGACGTGCACGTTGCTGCCGCGGTGCAGCAGCTCGGTGCGCAGCGAGGAGGTGAAGCCGTTGATGGCGTGCTTGGCTCCGCAGTAGACCGACTGCAGGGGCACGGCCCTCTCCCCCAGCGCCGAACCCACCTGCACGATCGTGCCGCGGTCCCGGGGCAGCATGCGCCGCAGCGCGGCCCGGGTGCCGTTGACGAAACCGAGGTAGGTCACCTCGGTGGCCCGCTCGTACTCCTCGGGCGTGATCTCCTCGAAGGGGGCGAACACGGTGCTGAACGCGCAGTTGATCCACACGTCGAGGGGACCGAACTCCGCCTCGGCGGCGGATGCGGCGGCCTCCATCTGCTGTCGGTCGGCCACGTCGGCCACCCGCACCAGGGGCCGGCCGCCGAGCGACTCGACCTCCTTGGCGGCGGCGTCCAGGCCGGCCCGGCCGCGCGCGATCAGGACGACGTTCGCGCCACGCCGGGCGAAGAGGCGGGCGGTGGCGCGGCCGATGCCCGCACTGGCACCGGTGATGACGACGGTCTGGGTCATGAGTCAGCTCCTATCCCGGCGGCGCGCGCCGCCGGGCTCGGGATCTCGGGCGAGGCGGGCACCGGTCTCCAGCAGAAGGGCGTGCACGAAGGCCTGCGGGAGGTTGCCGCGCAGCTGACGCTGGGCGATGTCGAACTCCTCCGCGTACAGGCCGGACGCGCCGCAGGCGCCGCGGTTGCGTTCGAACCAGCGGTGCGCCTCGACGAGGCGGCCCTGCTGGTGTTCGGCGAGGGCCATGACGAATCCGCAGAGCAGAAAGGCCCCCTCGGCCTCCTCCAGGGGCCGTTCGTCGTGGCGGAAGCGGTAGATGAAGTGGTCCTGGGCCAGTTGCTCGCGGCAGGCCGCGAGGGTCGCGCGGGTGCGTACGTCGTCGACGGGCACGGCACCGCGCAGGGCGGGCATCAGCAGCGCGGCGTCGACCGTGGGGTCCTCGGGGGTGCGCCGCCAGTGGCCGTCGGCGTGCACACAGGTGGCCGAGGTCTCTGCGAGCACGGTGTCGGCGAGCACGGTGCAGGTCTCGGCGAGGGGGTGGCGCGGTGCCGCGTCGGCCAGGGCACGCAGCCCGGCGACGCAGATCAGCCGACTGTGGGTCCACGGCCGGGGGTCCAGCTCCCAGATGCCCGCGTCGGGCTCCCGCCACCGCTCGGCGATGGCCCGCACCGCGAGGTCGGCGGCCTTGAAGGCGTCGGCGTCCAGGCGGTCCGCGCGCTCGGCGGCGGCGAACAGCAGCAGCGCCTCGCCGAAACAGTCCAGTTGGAACTGCTTGCAGACGTGGTTGCCGATGCGGCTGAAGCCGCCGGGATATCCGGGCAGGTCGAGCTCTCGCTGCCCGGGTACGGCCGTGCCGTGGACGGTGTAGGCGGGGGCGAGCCGGGGGCCGTCGGCCAGCAGCCGTTCGCGGACGAAGCGGACGGCGGCGTCCAGGAGCTCCGTCGCGCCGGCGGCGGCCGCGGCCTGCCCGGCGTAGCTCTGGTCGCGGATCCACACGTACCGGTAGTCGTAGTTGCGGCCCGCCTCCGCGCGTTCGGGGAGGCTGGTGGTGGCCGCGGCGACCATGCCGCCGCCGCGCGTGGTCAGGCCGCGCAGCAGCGCGTAGGCGCTGCGGGTGTCGCGGCCGGCGATGGTGTGCTCCAGCCGGGGCACCGCCGCCCGCCAGGCGCGTTCGGTCCCGGCCCAGGCTTCCTGGGCCCGCGGGGCGGTACGGGGCAGCGGGGAGTCGGAGCACTCCAGGACCAGGTCGTGGCGCTCGCCGGGTTCGAGCAGCAGATCGGCGGTCAGGCCCTCCGTGCGGGCGGTGGCGAACGGGGCGCCCTGCCAGCGCAGACGGTGCCGGCCGGAGTGCAGGTGCCATACGCCGTCGTCGCCTCGGTGTACGGAGGTCAGCGGGGCGCGGCCGTAGTCGGCATGCGGATCCAGCACGACCCGGACGTGGGCCGGTCCGTCGACGGCGACCAGTTGCCGCAGCAGGACCAGGCGGCCCGGCTCGCCGGGGAAGGCGAGGGCCTCGCGGCACTCGACGACGCCCTCGGTGGTCGCCCATCGGCTGCGCCGGACCAGGGTGCCGTCCTCGTAGTAGCCGCCGGGGACGTAGCTGCCGCGCGGGGTGACGGCGTAGACGCCGTGGCCGCCGATGAGGGAGGCGAACACCGCGTCGTCGTGCCAGGTGGGTGCGCACAGCCAGTTGACGGCGCCGTCCGGGCCGATCAGGGCGCCGCGCTCTCCGTCGGCCAGCAGCGCGTAGTCGCGCAGCGCGTGCGGCGGGAAGGGTGTGGTGCTCATGCTGCTGCTCCTGCGGTCAGGCCACCCGGTAGTTCTGTGCGCGTTCGGTGTTGAGGGTCAGGCCGAGTCCGGGCGCGCCGTCCGCGCCGGGGGTGACGCTGCCGCCGTCGGGGTCGAGGACGCCGTCGAAGAGCGGTAGTTGGAGCCGTCCGTGGCGTAGGCGCCCGTGCTGCCCGCGTCGAAGCGGACCTCGGCGTCCACGGCCTCGCGCAGCGCCGCCTCAGGGCCGGCCACGTCCATGGTGGAGGAGTCGAGGGGGGATGCGCGCGCCATCGGGAAACCGCCTTCCGGGACCGCTGCTGCCGTTCGGGACGTCTGGCCGTGCGAGCGGCCCGCGGCCGCCGTCGGCGCCCGGGTACCCGGCCTTGCACTGTGCAAGGGTGCCTTTTGCCCCCGTGCCGGCCCGCGCGGTGGGCCCGGCATGCGCGGCCCCCTGGGGGATACTCCCCTCGGGACGCGGGTGGACGGCGAAGGGTGCGGACGATGGGGGCGATCGGGCACGCGCTGGCCATCGCCGGGTCGATGACCTGGGAGGTCACCTGGGCGCTGATCCTCGGCTTCGCGCTGTCCGCCGTCGTCCAGGCGGTGGTGCGGCGGTCGACGGTCGCCCGGCTGCTCGGGGACGACCGGCCGCGGACGCTCGCGGTGGCGGCGGGACTCGGCGCGGCCTCGTCGTCCTGTTCGTACGCCGCCGTCGCGCTGGCCCGGTCCCTGTTCCGCAAGGGCGCCGACTTCACGGCGGCGATGGCCTTCGAGATCGCCTCCACCAACCTGGTGATCGAACTGGGGGTGATCCTGGCCCTGCTGATGGGCTGGCAGTTCACCGCGGCGGAGTTCGTGGGCGGACCGGTCATGATCGTCGTCCTCGCGCTGCTGTTCCGCCTCCTGCTGCGCGAGCGGCTGCTGCGCGAGGCCCGGGAGCAGGCCGAGCGGGGGCTGGCCGGTTCGATGGAGGGGCATGCGGCGATGGACATGTCGGTGCGCAGGCAGGGACGTTTCGCCCGTCGCCTGTTCTCCGGTGAGGGCGTCACCGCCGTGTCGCACATCTTCGTCATGGAGTGGGCGGCCATCCTGCGGGACCTGGTCGCCGGTCTGCTCATCGCGGGCGCGATCGCCGCCTGGGTGCCGGACGACTTCTGGCACACGTTCTTCGCGGCCGGTGATCCGACGGTGGCGAAGCTGATCGGTCCGCTGGTCGGTCCGCTGGTGGCGATCGCGACCTTCGTCTGCTCGATCGGCAACGTGCCGCTGGCCGTGGTGCTGTGGAAGGGCGGCATCAGCTTCGGCGGCGTGATCGCGTTCATTTACGCGGATCTGCTGATCCTGCCGATCGTCAACATCTACCGGAAGTACTACGGGGGACGGATGGCCGCGTTCCTGCCGGCGACGTTCTTCGTCTCGGCCGTGGTCGCCGGCTACGTCGTCGAGTTGCTCTTCGGGGGCCTCGGCCTGGTCCCCGACCAGGCCGGAGCCGAGATCCCCGAGGCGGGGATCGCCTGGAACTACACGACCTGGCTCAACATCGCCTTCCTGCTGCTGGCCGCGCTGCTGGTCGTCCGCTTCCTGCGCACCGGCGGACCGGCGATGCTGCGGATGATGGGCGGCTCGCCCGACCACGGCGATCCGCGGCACGAGCGCTCCGCCTCCGACCCGGGCTCCCGCCACTGAGCCCCGCCGCCCGGGACGGCGCCGTCCCGTGCAACGCGCGGGCGTGCCCGAATCCTGAGATCCTGAGCGAGGCAGCACTGCTCATGGCCTGACGGACAGTGGTGGTGAGCGCGGTGACCGAACGTGGTGAGAACAGTCCGGGGGCGACGACTCCGGGACTTGATCCGCTGGGTGACCCGTTCCTGCGTACCCGGTTCGCCGTGCCCCTGCGGCCGGCCACGTTCCTGCGCCGGGACCGCCTGGTCGAGCACCTGCGGCAGGCACTGGACACACCGTTGACGATGGTCAACGGCGCTGCCGGCGCGGGCAAGACCCTGCTGGTCGCCGACTGGGCCGCCCGCCTGGGACGGCCGGTGGCCTGGCTCACCTGCGACGCCTCGGACCAGGCGCCCGGCGTCTTCTGGGCGTACCTCCTGCAGGCACTGCGGGTGTGCGGTGTGCAGGAGACCAGGGACTTCGGCTGCCCCGCGGACGCCGGCCGGGTGGACCACGCCCTGCTGACCCGGCTCGCCGCGGAACTCGACGGGCGCGAGCGGCCCGTGATCGTGGTCCTCGACGAGTACGACCGCGTGACCGCTCCGGAGATCGCGGACCAACTGGAGTTCGTCCTGCACCACGCCGGCGGGGGCATGCGGCTGATCCTCGTCACCCGTACCGAGCCGATGCTCCCCCTGCACCGGTACCGCGCGAACGGCACCCTCACCGAGATCCGGGACGCGGAACTCGCCTTCACCCCGCGGGAGGCGGCGACTCTGCTGGACCTGCACGGCCTGCGGCTGACCGACGACGCCGCCCGCGCACTGGTGGAGCGCACCCGGGGCTGGGCGGCGGGCCTCAGGCTGTGTGCCCTGGCCGCGCAGCAGAGCAGCGATCCGGAGACGTACCTCAAGGAGTTCGAGGCCGGGCAGAGTGCGGTCGCCGACTTCCTGCTGGCCGAGGTGCTCAAGAGGCAGGCGCCCGAGACGCAGGACCTGCTGCTGCGCGTCAGCGTCCTGGACCGGTTCTCTCCCGACCTGGCGAACGCGCTCGCCGGGCGCAGCGACGCCGAACCCATCCTGGCCGAGCTGCACCGTGCCAACGCGTTCGTCGAACACCTCGGCCACTCCTGGTACCGCCTCCACCCGCTGTTCGCGGAGATCCTCGGGGCTCATCTGCGGGTGCGGTTCCCGGGTCTGGACACCGAGTTGCACCGCAGGGCCGCCGCATGGCTGCGCCAGTGCGGGCGCCTGCCCGAGACGCTCGCCCACGGCGCCGCGGCGGGCGACTGGGAGTTCACCGCCCGTGCGCTCGTCGACGACCTGGCGATCGGGCAGTTCTTCACCGGCCTGCGCTCCGACGACCTGGACGACCTGTTCTCCCGGATGGCGCCCGACACCACCGGCCCCGAGGCCGACCTCGTGCGTGCCGCACGCCGGCTCTCCGACCGCGATGTGGAACGCGCCCTGGCCCATCTGGAGCAGGCGCGGCAGGAGCTGGACCGGGACGGGGAGGGCAGGGCGGCGGGCCGGCTGAGCTGCGCGCTGCTGGACGCCCTCACGGCCCGGCTGACGGGTTCGCCGGGGCTTGCCGAGGCGGCGGCGGAGACGGCAATGGAGCTGCGGCCGGACATTCCGGCCGAGTTCCTGGACCGGCATCCCGAACTCGACGCCCTGCTCCAGACACACCTGGGGTCGGCCCGCCTGTGGGCGGGGCGTTTCGACGACGCGCGAGAGGCGCTGTCCGCGGCGGCCGCGAGTTCCGGCGGGGCCTCGACGGCACTGCCCCGTGAGGAGTCGCTGAGCCGGCTGGCACTGATCGACTACCTGAACGGCTGGCCGCAGCGGGCGGAGCGCAAGGCGCTGGCCGCGCTCACCGACGCGGAACGCTTCAGCCTGCCCGAACCCTCGGGTTCGGGCCTCGGGCGCGTGGTGCTGGCCGGGGTGGCCGTCGACCGTGACGAGCTGCACCAGGCCGGGGCCCTCCTGGACCAGGCGGTGGCCGCGGAGCCCGTCCCGCAGGATCCGGTCACGGCGGCGGGCCGGATCATCGTGAGGGCGCTGTTGCAGCTGGCCCGGGGCGAGGCGGGCGCCGCCCTGGAGACCGCGGAGTCGGCCATCCGCGCCGTCGAGGCGTCCCCGTGGGCCGAGGACCACGCGGCGCTCGTCGCCTCCGCCGTGCACCTGGCGGAGGGCCACGCGGAAACCGCCGTGAAGGTGGTGGAGTTCGCGGCGGGCCACGACGCGGCCTGTGCGGTCGCCGCCGCCCGCGCCCAGCTCGCGGCCGGGCACCCGGACGCGGCACTGGAGATCCTCGACCGGCTTCCCGCCACGGAGCACAGCGGCCCCGCGGTGACGGTCCGCGCCCTGCTGGTACGGGCACAGGCCGCCGACCAGGTGGGCGACCACGCCACCGCGCGCCGACTGGTCGTCCAGGCACTCCTCGACGCCCGGCGGGAGCGTTTGCGCCGACCCTTCCTGGAGGCCGGCCCCTGGATCCGCCGCCTGCTGGCCGCGGACCCGGCCCGTGAGCCGGCCGCGGGCTGGCTCGTGGACCGCCCGGGGCCGGGGGCCGGAAGGCCGTCCCGCCTCGCCGAGCCCCCGGCGCCGGTCGTCGAGGAGCTCAGCGGCCGCGAGCGCGATGTGCTGCGGCGGCTCGCACAGATGATGTCGACCGAGGAGATCGCCGCGGACCTGTTCGTGTCGGTGAACACGGTGAAGACACACCTCAAGAGCGTGTACCGCAAGCTCGGCGTGAACCGCCGCAACGACGCGGTGCGCCGGGCACGCGAGCTGCAGCTCCTGTGAGGACATCGGGGATGCCACCGCCGGTGCGCGGGCCCCGGCGCCTCGCCCCCGGCGGGTGAGGCGTCCGCGGCACTTCTCGGATGCCATGGAGTCGTGAAACACTGGCGGGCTCTGATCGTCCTCGGCACGGCCCAGTTCCTGATGGTGCTGGACACCTCCGTCATGAACGTGTCCATCAGCCGGCTGGTGGAGGACTTCGACACGGAGGTCACGGCCATTCAGGCCGTCATCACGCTGTACGCCCTGGTCATGGCGGCCTTCATGATCATCGGCGGCAAGTGCGGGGACATCCTCGGGCGGCGCCGCATGTTCGTGCTCGGACTGGTCGTCTACGGCACGGGATCGGCCCTGACCGCCGCGGCGCCCACGCTGTGGGTGCTGACGCTCGGCTGGTCGGTGATCGAGGGACTCGGTGCCGCCATGGTGCTGCCGGCCATGGCCGCGCTCGTCGCGGAGTCGTACCGCGGGGCGGACCGGGCCGTCGCGTACGGCGTGATCGGCGGCCTCGCCGGTGCGGGGATCGCGGTCGGCCCGCTGCTGGGCGGCTGGGTGACGACCTATCTCACCTGGCGGCTCGTGTTCGCCGGTGAGGTCGTGGTGGTCGTGGCCGTGCTCTGCTGCCATCGGATGGTCGCCGAGTCGCCGCGCGCCGGCCCGCGCCCCCGCCTGGACGGCGTCGGCGCCGCGCTCTCGGCGGCCGGCCTCGGGCTCTGCGTGCTCGGCGTGTTGCAGAGCACGACCTGGGGGTGGGTGCAGCCCCGGAACCCCCCGTTCACCGTCTTCGGCTTCGCGCCGACGCTGTTCGTCGTCACCGCGGGGATCGTGGTCCTGCTCGGGTTTCGCGACTGGGAGCGGCGGCGCGCCGCGCACGACGCGGATCCGCTGGTGCACCTGTCCCTGCTGAACAGGCCCGCACTGCGCTCAGGTCTGCTGGCGCTGCTGAGCCAGAACCTCATTCTGCTGGGACTGTTCTTCACCATCCCGCTGTATCTGCAGGTGGTGCAGGGCTTCGACGCCTTCCAGACGGGACTGCGTCTGCTGCCCGTCTCCGTCACCATGCTGCTGGCCTCCGCATGTGCCTCCCGCCTCGGCCGGGTGGCGGGGCCGCGCCGCGTGGTCCGGCTCGCCCTGGCGTGCCTGGCGGCTGCCGTCGTGTGGCTGCTGGCCACCATCAAGCCGGTCATCGACGACGCACAGTTCGCCGCGGCGATGGCCCTGCTGGGCGTGGGGATGGGGCTGCTCGCCTCCCAACTGGGCAACGTCGTGCAGTCCAGCGCCGGCGAGGAGGAACGCAGCGAGGTCGGCGGGCTGCAGTTCACGGCCCAGAACCTGGGATCGTCGCTGGGCACCGCGCTCATCGGGTCAGTGCTCATCGGTGCCCTGGCCCACGCCTTCGCCGCTCACGTCGCACAGGACCCGCGCCTGTCGGACGCGGCACGTCACCAGACCGGCGTCGCACTCGAGGCCGGAATCAACTTCGTCACCACCGAGCAGGTGCACACGGCGGCCGAGCGGGCCGGTCTGCCCCCGTCCGAGGCCGCCGCCGTGACGGACTCCTACGCGTCGGCGCAGCTGGCGGGCCTAAGGTCGGCGATCCTGGCCACCGGCGGAATCACCCTTGCCAGTTTCCTGGTCACGGGAGACCTGCCGACGGGCCGGGCGAGCGGCCGGACACGGCCGACGTCCGGCGCGACGGCCGACACGTCCGAGCGGGCACAGTGAGCCGCCCGGGAATCGGCCATGTTCAGGACCCGATTCAGGACTGGTCACGACGCGCGGGCACGGGCGCGTGTCGCCGAGCGGCGGGCCCATACCGACTACACCGGCGGCGTGTACGGATCGATGCTCGCCGCCTCCGTCGTGGCCGGCGCCGGGGCGCTCGGCTCGTTCCCCCGCGTGCAACTGGTGATGCTGCTGTTGCTCACCGGTGTGGCGTTCTGGCTGACGCACGTGCACGCCCACCTGTTCGGGGCGCACCTGGCGCAGCGGCACCTGGACCGCCGGGTGGTGCTGCACGTGTGCCGCGACGAGTGGCCGATCGTCAAGGCGGCCGTGCCCCCGGCCGTCGCGCTGGCGGTCAGCCCGCTGCTGGGCATGGACCCGCAGGGTGCGGCGTGGCTGGCGCTCGGTGTGGCCGTGGCCGGGATGGTGGGCTGGTCGGCGGCCGCGGCACGGCGTGCCGGTGCCTCCTGGGGACTCGTGGCCGGGGCCGCCGCGGTCAATCTGGTGATCGGTGTGCTGATCCTCGCCTTCAAGCTCGCGGTGACGCACTGATGCCGGTCCGGGCGGTGCCCGTCCGCGGCGGTCGCGGGCCGTATCACCTGCGCCGGGTGAGGCCCGGCGCCGTGCCGGGGCGGACCATCACACAGAGGGGCGTGGTTCGCCCGTCCCAGGCCACCCGCGGGAGAGCAGCCCATGCGCTATGAGATCCGCGTCGACGGGCACATGTCGGAGACGCTGGCAAAAGCCTTCCCGGAGCTTGAGCACGTGGTGATCTCGGGCCAGACGATCCTGTTCGGTCCCGTGATGGACGAGGCCCATCTGTACGGGCTGCTGGCCCGCTGCCAGTCGCTCGGCCTGAAGGTCGTGGAGATGCGCCGGCTCCCGGAGTGAGGCCTGCGCCCGGCCGGGATTCATGCGACCCTCTCAACTCCGGTCGGCCGAGCCGCAACTGACCGCCCACCAGGCCGAACTGCCCCGCTTCGCCCGTCGGTTTCCGGCACCGGCGCCGAACGACACCCCCTAGTGCCCCTCCGGCGGCTCACGGTTCCGCTGCTGCAGTCCCGCCTGGACGGCGCTGGTCAGTATCCGGGCGGCGACACCCACGAGCAGCAGACCTCCCGTCATCTGGAGCATGGTCAGCACGCGCCCCGTCTCGGAGCGGGCGGTGATGTCGCCGTACCCGACGGTGGTGAACGTGGTGAGGGTGAAGTAGAGGGCGTCCGTCCTGGTCAGCGGCTCGGTGAAGGCGCTGGGGTCGGACCGCCCGAGGAGGAAGTAGGCGCTGGAGAAGAGCAGCAGGAACAACGGCAGCGTGGCGGCCAGGGCCTCCACCGCCTTGAGCCGGGGGTAGGGCGAGCGCGTGATGACCCTGACCTCCCACACGAACACCAGCAGGACGGCCAGCAGTCCGCCCACGAGGAACAGCGACGCGCCGACCGTGCTGTTGTCGCCCAGGGGCAGCAGGTAGTAGGCGGCCACGAGTCCGGCCGTGACGATCACGGCACGCAGGAGCACCACGGTGGGCCCCCACCTGCTGGAGCGCGGCCGCCCGCCCTGCCGTCGCGGACGCCTCCTGCCGGCGGCCTCACGGGTCCGGGGAGCTGCTCGATCGCGCATCTGTTCTCTCTTCCGTTCCGCTGTCCGGGACGGGCCCACCGGTCCGGATCCACCTCACCCCGGCAGGGGGCCGATTGGATCACCCGCCATGGGTGACCCGGCGGCGGCGCCGGCGCGCGACCCTGGCCTGGCGGTCCCCGCACACCGTCCCGTCGGCGGTCCGGCAGCGGACCTGCATCGATCCCGCGAGGAGGAGCCATGACCGTATCGCGTGGTTCGGCACCGCACACCGGGCCCGAGCACATGCCCGGCGGGACGGGCTCCGGACCGGCGGGCGACCCCGCCGACGTGTCGGCGGGGCTCGGCGGCTCGTGGACCTGGATCCTGTGCTCTGCGCTGGCGACGCTGGTGCCGGGGATCATCGTGCTGGTCTGGCCGCACGAGAGCCTGCACGTCCTCGCGGTCGTCATCGGCCTGTACCTGCTCGTGGCGGGCGCCTTCCGGTTCGTCGCCGCGTTCGCCCGGGAGAGCCAGGGCGAGCGGCTCCCGCGGCTGCTCGTCGCGGTGCTCTTCGTCCTGGCCGGCGTCCTGTGCCTGCGGCACCCGTTGCAGACCATCGCCGCGCTGTCGCTGATCGTGGGGATCGTCTGGCTCCTGACCGGCATGCTCACGGCCTACACGGCCATCGCCGTGAAGGACCTGGCCCACCGCGGATTCGTCTTCGCCGCCGCGGCGCTCGGCATCGTCGCGGGAATCGTGGTCCTGGCCCTGCCGACCCAGTCGGCGGTGGTGCTGACCCGGCTGCTCGGCCTGTGGCTCGTGCTGCTCGGCCTGGTGGAGCTGGGTGTCGCCTTCGCCTGGCGGTCGGCCCTGCGCGGGGCCCGGCCAAAGAGCCCGAGCGGCACCTGACGGCCGGCACCGCCGAGGTACAACACCCACCCGCACGCCGCGCCGCGCGGCCGGTCGCGACGACCAAGGAGATCCCATGGCCCCGACCGATGCCTCCGTTCCGTCGTCCGGCGGCGACGCGGACAAGCCTTCCGGCGGTGCCCCGACCGGGCGCTCGCTGAGCGCCGCGGAGTACGAGGAGTACGAGCGGCTCCGCAGGGCTGCGCGGGTGAAACACCGGTGGATCCGCCGCGTGGGCGCGACGGTCCTGCTGGTGCTGACCCTGGTCCTCGCCCCGCTGGCCGTCGTGTCGGCCTGGGTGCACAACACGATCGCCGACACCGACCGGTACGTGCAGACCGTC
The DNA here is from genome assembly GCF_040646295.1 of Streptomyces sp. NPDC046197. Taxonomy (NCBI): domain Bacteria; kingdom Bacillati; phylum Actinomycetota; class Actinomycetes; order Kitasatosporales; family Streptomycetaceae; genus Streptomyces; species Streptomyces sp. NPDC046197. Next base: position 278,606 of record NZ_JBEYZY010000008.1, read on the forward strand.
GCGCCACTGGCCTCCGAACCCGCCGTGCAGAACGTGGTGATCGACCGGCTGACCAACCGCGTGGTGGAGAACATCGACGTACAGGCGGTGACCGCGTCGCTCTCCAAGGCGCTCCAGAACGCCGGCGCCCCACCCCGTGTCGTGGACGCCTCCGGCACTCTGACGGGCCCCCTGCGCAGCGCCGTCACGGAGGTCGTGCACCGCGTCGTCAGCCGGGTCATCACCAGCGATGCCTTCAAGCAGGTATGGGTGGCCTCCAACCGGCGGGCGCAGACCGCGATGCTGAACGTGCTCACCGGTGAGCAGAAGGGCGCGGTGCGCGCTCAGGGCGACACCGTGCAGCTGGACATCGGGGCCGTCGTCGACCAGGTCAAGCAGAAACTGGTGGACGCCGGCTTCCAGAAGGCCTCCGTCATTCCCGCCCCGGACCGGACGATCACGCTGTTCAAGACCGAGAAGCTGAACAAGGCGCAGAACGGGATGCGGTTGCTGGAAATCGTGGGCACCTGGCTGCCCGTGCTGACCCTCGTGCTCGCCGCACTCACCGTCTGGACCGCTCCGTCACACCGGTTGATGCTGCTGGTCACGGCCGTCGGGGTCGGCGTGATGATGGTGGTGCTGCTGGTCGCTCTGGCCGTGGCCCGGCGGGTCTACCTGGATTCCGTCCCGCCGACGACCCTGCCCACCAACGCCGCCTCGGTGATCTACGACACCGTGGTGCGCTTCCTTCGCGACAGCACGCGCACCCTGCTGGTCATCGCGGTGATCACGGCGCTGGCCGCCTATCTGTACGGTCCCGGGCGCGCGGCCCGAGCGGTTCGAAAAGTATCCCGGCGCGGTACGACCGCGGCCGGCCGGGCGCTGGAGCGCACCGGCCTGCGCACCGGCGAGGCCGGACGCTGGCTGGACACCCACCAGGCGTGGACCACCGGCGTCGTCATCGCCGCGGGGGCCGTGGCCCTTCTGCTGTGGAACTACCCGACGGTCGGCGTGGTGGTGCTGGTGCTGTGCCTCGTGCTCGTCGTGCTGATCGTCCTGGCCGTCCTGGCGGCGGCCGCGGGACCGGCCCCGGCCACGGGCGTCGACGACTCCCGCCCCGTGGCGTCCTGAACATGGCCGGACGCCGCGTACACGCACACGCTCACCCGCCTCGGGTGAGGCGCCCGGTCCTTGCCGTGGGCACGCTGAAGACGGCAAAGAGCGGTGCCGGGTGCGGCCCCGGAACGGAGGAGTGAAATGAGCACGCAGATGCACCTCGCGTACGACTATCCGCTGCTGAGCGCCTTCTGGACCATGCTCTGGTTCTTCCTGTGGATCCTGTGGTTCATCCTGCTGTTCCGGATCGTCTTCGACATCTTCCGCGACGACGAGCTGGGCGGCTGGGCCAAGGCGGGATGGCTGGTCTTCGTGATCCTGTTGCCGTTCCTCGGCGTCCTGGTCTACGTCATCGCCCGGGGCAAGGGCATGGGACACCGGGAGATCGCCCAGGCGCGTCAGCAGCAGCAGGAGTTCGACGCCTACATCCGGCAGACCGCAGGCAGCGGCGGCCGGACCAGCAACGTCGACGAACTCGCCAAGCTGTCCGACATGCGCGCCCGTGGCGACATCACCGACGAGGAGTTCCGCCGGGCCAAGGAGCTCCTCCTGACCGACAACGTCCCCCCGGGCCAGGCCACCTCCACCGTCACCTCGGCCCCGACGACTTCCGACACCTCCGCCCCCTCCACCCCCGGCCGCTGAGCATGCCGGACGAGACGAAACGAGGCAGAAGATGACCACGACACCCCAGGCACGCCCGGAGTCGGCGAAGCAGCAATGGGCCAGCGGCCTGATGATGTTCGGCGCTGTCATGCTGGTGATCCTCGGAGTGCTCGACATCTTCCGCGGCATCATGGGCATCGCTCAGGACAACGTGTTCATCGCCACGCCCAACTACGTCTTCCAGTACGACCTCACCGGCTGGGGCTGGGTCCACCTCATTCTCGGGGCGGTCGCCGTCGTGGTCAGCATGGGGCTGTTCCAGGGAACGTTGTGGGGGCGGGTCGCCGGTGTCGTCATCGCCGGGTTCATCATCATCGCCAACTTCCTCTCCATGCCGTACTACCCGGTGTGGTCCATCGTGGCGATCGCGATCTCCGGGTTCGTCATCTGGGCGCTGTGCGTGGTCCGGACCGAGAAGCCCGGGACGATCGCCGGAGCCCCATAGGCCGAGGGAGTCCGTTGCGCCGGGTTCGGACGGCGGGAAGGTGCGGTGCCCCGGGCAGGTCGCGCCGCACCTTCCTCGTGGCGTGAGAGGGCCGGGAGGTGCTCGACGTGCGGCACGGGTGGATCGGGCGGAACCCGCGGACCGGGCGGGCCGAGCACGCCCCGCAGGAGGAGCCCGCGGCCGCCGTACGGAATCCGGTGACGTGGGCCCGGCTGGCGCTGCTGGCGTTGCTCGGCAGCGTGCTGGTGCTGCTCGTAGCCGCCGGGCTGAAGAGCGTGCTGTGGGTGCTGATCGGCCTCGCGGGGGTGGCCGTGACCGCCGCCGGGCTGTGGTGGACGCTCGCCCACACCGGACTTGTCCGGGCCGTGGGGCTGCTGCTGGTGGTGTGCGCTCCGCTCGCGGTCCTCGCCCTGTACGCCACGCACGGGATGCTGTGGCCGGCCTGTGTGTCCCTGGGCCTGTGGGTGCTGGCCCTGGCGGCCGCGCGGATCGCTCTGACGCCCGGGGCCGGCGCGGCCGCGCGCGGCCGCGAGCACAGGCCCGTCGAGGCCCCGCGGCACCCGTGGATCGTGATGAACCCGCGCTCGGGGGGAGGCAAGGTGGCGCGCTTCCACCTGGTGGACAGGGCCCGGCAGGCCGGGGCCCGGGTCGTGCTGCTCGATCCGCACCGGCACCAGGACGTGGCGGAACTGGCCCGGCGCGCGGTGGACGAGGGAGCCGATCTGCTGGCCGTGGCCGGCGGGGACGGCACCCAGGCCCTGGTCGCCGAGGTCGCGGCCCGCCTCGACGTGCCGTTCATGGTGATTCCGGCCGGTACCCGCAATCACTTCGCCCTGGATCTGGGCCTCGACCGGGACGACCCGGCGGCCGCGCTGGAGGCGCTCACCGACGGTGTCGAACTCCGCGTCGACCTGGGGTTCGCCGCGGGCCGGGTGTTCGTCAACAACGCCTCGTTCGGGACGTACGCGGTCGTGGTCGGGGATCCCGCCTACCGGGACGAGAAGGTGCGCACGACCCTGCACGCGCTGCCCGGTCTGCTCACCGGCCCGGACGCGCCCCGGCTGCGCATGCGGGCCGGACAGACGCATGCCGAGGGTCTGCAGGCGCTGCTCGTCAGCAACAACCCCTACCGGCCCGTCGTCGACTCGGCCCGCCCCGGGCTCCGGGAGCGCCTGGACTCCGGACAGCTGGGCGTGCTGTGCGTACGCGTGGACAACTCCGGGCAGGCCGTACGGCTCCCGGCCCGGCTGCGGCGCGGCCCGAGGGACTCGGGCGTGACCCGGCTGACCGCGCGCGAAGTGGTCGTCGAGGCCGACGGGGCCACCGTCCCGGCCGGCATCGACGGCGAGTCCGTCGTGCTGCCCGCGCCCGTGGTCTGCCGGGTGGACCCGGGTGCCCTGCGGGTCCGGGTCCCGCGCCGCCGTCCGGGCACGCCACCGAACCGGCCCCCGGCCGACTGGCCCCGGGTGATGCGCCTGGCGCTGACCCCGCCGGGCCGGCGGCACACGGCGGCAGCACGCTGAGCCTCCGGCGCCGACGGCTCGGGAACGGCCCGGGAACGGCCCGGGACGGCTCAGGGCGAGACGCGGAACGCCACAGGAGCGGAGGAACGCCACAGGAACGGACGGGGCGCGGAACGTCACCCGGCCCGGCTCTGCGGCGGCCGGTTCCGGGGAAGGCGTGCCGCGGCGATGAGGCCCAGGAAGCCCGCGACCACCAGCGCGAGCAGCGCGGCCGCGTAGGCGCCGGTGCTCAGGCCGGCGACCAGGATGGTGCCCGCCACGGCGGTGCCCAGTGACGAACCGAGGTTGGACACGCTGCGCGACAGGCCCGATATCTCGCCCTGCTGCGCCTCGTCGAACGCCGACTGCACGACGTTGACCGACGGGGTCAGCATCCCGCCCAGGCCCAGCCCGATCAGCAGCAGGCCGGGCACGAAGGCCCAGGAGCTGCCGATGACGTGCACCAGGGCGATCAGGATGACGATCCCGGCCGTGGTGACGACGAACCCCGCCATGATCAGCGTGCGTTGGGCGCGCCGTTTCACCAGCCGCTCGGCTGCCAGCGAGGAGACGAGCAGGCCGAGCGTGGCCGCGGTGAAGATCACCCCGGTTTCGATCGCGTCGTATCCCCGCACCACCTGGAGGTAGGCCGCCACCGTGAAGGACACGCCCATGAGCATCAGCCACTGGGCGCACTGGGTGACCAGACCGAGGTTGGAGACGCGGTTGCGGAACAGGCTCGTCGACAGCAGCGGCTCGCGGCCCGAGCGCTCCCTGGCGTGCTGGTGGCGGAAGAACCAGGCGAGGACGAGGGCGCCCAGGAGCAGCAGGGCGAGTGTCAGCCAGCCGTTGTTGTCCGCCGCGAGGATGCCCATGACCACGAGGGTGAGGCCCACGGCCGAGAGCACCGCACCGCCGGTGTCGAAGGACCGGGAGGCGTCGGGCGGCAGCGGGTCCTCGATCCGGCGGCCGAGGACGACGATCAGGGCGACCACCAGCGCCTGGAAGAGGAAGGCCGTCCGCCAGCCGAGAAAGGCGGTGATGAGCCCGCCGATCAGCGGTCCGGCGGCGGCGCCGACGCCCCCGAACGCCATGATGACCCCGAAGGCGCGGGCCCGGGAGGTCACTTGCGTGAACAGGAGCGTGGTGAGGATGTAGACGGGCGGGATCAGCAGCGCCGTACCGACGCCCTCGAGCAGCGAGTTGCCGACGATGAGTGCCCCGAGCCCCCAGGAGAAGGCGCTCAGCAGGGCCCCGGCGCAGTACACGGCGAGTCCGGTCGTGAAACACCGCTTGCGGCCGTACCGGTCGGCGAGCTTGCCGCCGGGGATCATCAGGGCCGCCATCACCAGGAGGAAGAGCGTGATGACGATCTGCACGCCGTGCGCGGTGGTGTTCAGGTCCCTGCTGATGTCGTTGATCATGACGTTCATGTTGGAGCCGGCGAAGCTGCAGATGAACTGTGCGAGGGCGAGCGGCAGCAACGCCCGCCGCAGGGTGCCGGTCCGGGTCCTGGGGACGGCTGCCGCCTCATCCATGGGTCCACCGCCTCTCGCGGTGCTGGTCACGCGGGTATCCCAGCATCCGCACCGAAGCGGGGCATCACCCCCCTGGGGTGACCTCCGCCCGCACTCACGGCGGATCAGCGGATGTCCGTCCCCGAGGGCGGGGCGGACATCCGCCAGGACGCCTTCGGCGTTGAGGGTTTCGTCGAGCTCCTCGAGGACGTCGGTGGTGGTGGTGGTGGTGTCCACGTCCGTCATCGGCTCCGCCGCCATCACCCGACGCCTGCTGAACGTCCTCGCCCCCGTCCTCCGTCTCCGTCCGTCCCCCGTCCCCCGGTCCGCCGCTCCGCGGCGGCGGTCACCGTCCTTGGCCGGTGCGTGCCAGGAGGCTGCGGTAGAGGAGTCGGCGGATGCGCCGCAGCCGGGGCGGCAACCAGTGCGCCGGGCCCGCGGCGGGGTGCTCGACAGGTGTCTGAGGCATCGCGTGAGTGCGCCCCGCGACCTCCAGCACGTACGAGCCGGTCCCGCCCTTGCCCCCGGCGGCGTCGCACACCACGGTGAAGGGCTCGGGCGGGTCCCCGGGCAGTTCGGCCGAGAGCACGACCCTGGTCCCGCGGTGCCCCGCCGCCGTCCGCCGGTGGCCCACCACCTTTCCGTCCACGAGCAGCTCCGTCTCGCGCCCGGCGGGCGTCTGCACCGTGACGGAGTGACCCTGCAGGTCCACGTGGAATCGGTGGGCACGGGCCATGGCACACCTCGGGGAGCTCTCAGGAGGGCCGGCGCCGCACCCCTCCGCCGGGGAGGCCTTCGCCGCCGACGGAGTACGCGCGGGCCGACGCCTGGGTGTATCCAGTAAGTATGCGACGCCACTCCGGCAAAGGTGTCGGTTGGTCACGGCAGTCCAACCGGGCGCTCGTGGTGATCCCGGTGGTGCTGATCCTGGCGATCACGGTCGCCGACATCTTTGCACCACAGACCATTCACCTCGGGCCGTTGCTCGTGGTCGCGCCCGCGCTCACCGCCTCCTTCGGCGGCTCCAGGCTCACCGCGCTCATCGGCGGCCTCGCGGTGTCGGCGCTCCTGGCGATCTCCGTGATCCGTAACAGCCTCTTCACGTCCAACCACGAGTCCCAGCTCATCGCCCTGATCGTGATCTCCGCCTTCACCGTGCTCTTCTGCCGGCTGCGTGAACGGCACAGCGCGGAACTGCAGCAGGTACGGTCGGTGGCCGAAGCCGCGCAGCAGGTCGTCCTGCGCCCCCTGCCCGAGCACATCGGTACCCTGCGCATCGCCAGCGCCTACCGGGCCGCCACGGACCAGGCCCGCATCGGCGGCGACCTCTTCGCGGCCGTACCCACCCGGCACGGCACCCGTCTGCTGGTCGGAGACGTCCGCGGCAAGGGCCTGCCCGCCATCGAGGACTCGGCCTTGGTACTGGGAGCATTCCGCAGCGCGGCCTACCGCGAGCCGACGCTGACCGAGCTGGGCGCCGAACTGCGCGCGGTCGTGTGCTGGAGCCTGTCCCAGCCCGACAGGGCGGGTACCGACTCGGAGGAGTCCTTCGTCACGGCCCTCCTGGTCGACATCCCCGCCGACGTGCCCGAGCTGCGCATCCTCAACTGCGGGCATCCACCACCGATCCGGCTGCACGCCGGGCAGGCGACCGCCCTGTCGCCCCGGCAGTACGCGACTCCCCTCGGCATCTGTCTGCCGCAGGCCCCGCAGGGAGCCGTCGACACCTTCCCGTTCGAGCCGGGGGACACGCTGGTGCTCTACACCGACGGCGTCTCCGAGGCACGCGCCGACGACGGCAGTTTCTACCCCCTCCTGGACCGCCTCTCCGCCTGGCCGGACACGGACAGCCCGGGCGCGATCATCGATCATCTGCGCAAGGACATCGTCAGGTACTGCGACGGCACCTTCGGCGACGACGCCGCCCTGGTCGTGGTGCGCCGTGAGCCGGTCACCGGGGCCCGGGAGTCGCCGCGGTCCGGCCACCGGGTCCGTCATCCCTCCGTCGCGCACCGGTCCGTGCAGCGCTAGGGCCTGTCGGCGGAGCAGGCCGGACCGGCCCTGGCGGCCCCGCGCGTTGCAGGCTCCCGGCGGCCGGGAAAGACTGAGGGTCGGTCACCATCACGGCCGACCGACCGCGGCGCCGCATTGACCTCGCGTCCCCTGCCTCAACGCGAAGGACCTCCCCATGGACGAGCAGGACGAGCCGGACGAGCACTTCGACGTCGTGGTACTCGGCGCGGGCCCCGGCGGTTACGTCGCCGCGATCCGAGCCGCTCAGCTGGGCAGACGCGTCGCCGTGGTGGAGGAGAAGTACTGGGGCGGCGTCTGCCTGAACGTGGGCTGCATTCCCACCAAGGCCCTGCTGCGCAACGCCGAACTGGCCCACATCGTCACCCGCGAGGCGAAGACCTTCGGCATCAAGGTGGACGGACAGATCACCTTCGACTACGGCGAGGCCTTCCGGCGCAGCCGCAGGGTCGCCGACGGCCGGGTCAAGGGCGTCCACTACCTGATGAAGAAGAACAAGATCACGGAAGTCGACGGCCGCGGCACCTTCCTCGACCCGCACACGATCCAGGTCGCGGGCTACGACGGTTCCGACCGCACCATCGGCTTCGACCACTGCGTGATCGCCACCGGGGCCACCCCGAAGCTGCTGCCCGGCACCCGCCGCACCTCCCGGGTGGTCACCTACGAGGAGCAGATCCTCGCGGAGGACCTGCCGCAGTCGATCCTCATCGCGGGCGCCGGCGCGATCGGCATCGAGTTCGCCTACATCCTGCACAACTACGGTGTGAAGGTCACCGTGGTGGAGTTCCTCGACCGAATCGCGCCCCTGGAGGACGCCGAGGTGTCCGCCGAGCTCGCCAAGCAGTACCGCAGGCTGGGCATCGACGTGTTCGCCTCCACCCGGGTCGACGCGATCGACGAGTCCGGACCGCAGGTGCGCGTCACCGTCACCGGCGGGGACGGCTCGCAGCGGGTCCTGGAGGCCGACAAGGTGCTCCAGGCACTCGGTTTCGCCCCGAACGTCACCGGCTACGGCCTGGAGAACACCGGCGTCCGCGTCGACGAGCGCGGTGCCATCGACGTCGACGGCCGCTGCCGCACCTCCGTGCCGCACATCTACGCCATCGGGGACGTGACCTCGAAGCTGATGCTCGCACACGCCGCCGAGGCGATGGGCGTGGTCGCCGCCGAGACCATCGCGGACGCGGAGACCATGGAGCTGGAGTACGTGATGATCCCGCGCGCCACCTACTGCCAGCCGCAGATCGCCAGCTTCGGCTACACCGAGGCCCAGGCCCGTGAGCTGGGCTACGACGTCAAGGTCGCCAAGTTCCCCTTCACCGCGAACGGCAAGGCGCACGGGCTCGGCGACAGCACCGGCTTCGTGAAGCTGATCAGCGACGCGAAGTACGGCGAGCTCGTCGGCGGCCACCTCATCGGCCCCGACGTCACCGAACTGCTGCCCGAGCTGACCCTGGCCCAGCAGTGGGACCTGACCGTGCACGAGGTCGCCCGCAACGTGCACGCCCACCCGACGCTCGGCGAGGCGGTCAAGGAGGCGGTCCACGGACTCGCCGGCCACATGATCAACTTCTAGCCGCTCACCGGTTGCCGTCGCGAGGGCTGAGGGCGAAGTCGAACGCCACCGTCCCCGGGTCGAGTGCCGTGACACCGCCGTCCACCGTGAGGACCGCCCCGTTGACGAAGGACGCGGCGGGCGAGAGCAGCCAGACGATCGCCTCGGCGACCTCGGACGGGTCGCCGGGGCGTCCCGCGGGGACGAGCTGCGTCGCCTCTTCGTAGGCCTTGTCCACTCCGCTGCCCAGCCCCGACTCCTCGGCGAAGCGAGCCATGCGGCGGTCGGCCATCTCCGTACGCACCCAGCTGGGGCACACGGTGTTGGCGCGCAGCCCCTGACGCCCGTAGTCGACGGCCAGTGAGCGGCACAGCTGGAGCAGTGCCGCCTTGGAGGCGGCGTACGCGGCATTGCCCGCGCCGTTGCGCAGGGCCGAGACGGAGGCGACCGCGACGACCGATCCCCGTGTCCTGAGCAGGTGCGGAAGAGCGGCGCGCAGCAGCATGAAGGGGCCGGTCACGTTGGTCCGCATCACGGTGTCCCACGTCTCGTCCGACAGGTCTCCCACGGCGCCGCTGCGCCCGATGCCGGCATTCAGGACCAGTCCGTCCAGCCTGCCGTGGCGGCGCACCGTGGTCTCGACCAGGTCCTCGACGGCGGTCGGCTCCGTGATGTCGACGGGGTGGGCCAGGGCACCGGTTTCGTCGGCCACACGCCGCAGCGGCTCGGGGCGTCGTCCGCCGACGACCACGTGGTGTCCGTCGGCACGCAGCAGGCGGGCGGTGGCGGAGCCGATGCCGGTGCCACCACCGGTGACAACGACAACACGCTGGTCGGCCATGGTAGTTGGGCTCCTCGTCGATGGGGAAGCAGGCTCTTCGATCCTACGTACAGCGGCGAACGCCCCGCCGCGCGGCCGGTCGGTCACCGCGTCGCCCACCACGGCCGGGCGGCGCGCGGCGCTGCGGTCACGCTCCGGCTTGCGATCAGCGCGCAGTCGGCTTGTATGGAGTCAGAGACCATCCGCGAGCGACGGCCGGCGAGACGACGGGGTTCCTCGCCCGTCCTAGGACATGAAGAGGATGGCAATGCGAACGAACATCATCCGCAATGACCGCATGGCCGTCAGCTACTACGTGGTGAACGGCTGGACCGTCCTCGAGGTCGACGGCGAGGTGGACATCCACACCTCTCCCAGGATCCGGGAAGCGGTGATCGCGCTGCTCGGTGAGGGGCACCGCCACTACGTGCTCGACCTGTGCTTCGTTCCCTTCCTGGACTCGATGGGGCTGGGCACGGTCGTGGCGATCACCAAACGCATCCGCGACCACGAGGGCTCCCTGCGCATCGCCTGCCCCTCCCCCCGGCTGCTCAAGGTCTTCAGGATCTGCGGTCTGCACGAGGCCTACGAGATCTTCGAATCCCCGGAGGAGGCGACGCAGAGCGCTCCGGTGCTCGACAGCCTGGCGCGCTGGCCGCGCCCTCATGACTGAAGTCGGCTCAGCTGCCGGCGGGTGCGGACCCAGACGGTGATCGCCGTCAATCCGGCGAGCGGCGCCTCGGTGCTGGCCGCCTTCGGCGCGTTGGGTGTCCTGCTGGTGATCTTCGCGGAGTCGGGCCTGCTGGTGGTGGGTTTCTTCCTGCCCGGTGACGCGCTGCTGTTCCCGGCGGGTGTGCTGTGCGCCGGCAGCGGTCAGGAGCCGGCGAGGCTGGAGTTGTGGCAGGTGATGGTCTGCGCGGCCGTCGGCGCCGTGGCCGGGGGGCAGGTGGGTTTCGCGGTCGGGCGGCACGGCGGACGGGCGCTCCTGGCCCGTGCCTCGCACCGGCGCCTGGAGCGCCTCGAACGGGGGTCGGCGCACGCGGAGCGGCTGCTGGCCCGCTACGGCTACGGCAAGGCGATCGTGATCGGCCGCTTCATCCCGATCGTGCGGACGGTGCTGCACCCGGCGGCCGGTGCGCTGGGAGTGCCCGTGCGCACCTTCACCCTCTGGCAGGCGGTCGGCGGCCTGCTGTGGTCCCAGAGTCTCGTCCTGGCGGGATACACGCTCGGCGCGTCCGTTCCGAGCGTCGACGACTACCTGCTGCCGCTGGTCGCCGCGATCGTCGTCGTCTCCTTCCTGCCTCTGCTGCTGGAGACACGGCGCACGCGGCGCGGTCGCCGGCCTCGGTGAGGGTCCGCGCGGTCGGCCGGGATCGGGCACGGTTTCCACCCACCTAATGGCATGTTCTTGTCAGGTCTGTCACTCTTCCGTCAGTCGTCGCCCCGACCCCAGGGGAACGCAGCGGGATCCGACCCCAGCGATCACGCAACCGAAACGCGCAGCCCGCGGCCGTCCTCCGGCGCACCCCGACCGGCCGGACGGCCATCGAGCAGGCCGTAACCGCGGCCGTCGCAAAGGAGTTTCGTGTGAGACCGACCCCCCACAAGGCCCTCGCCGCAGGCTTACTCGCCGTCGCCGCGTCGGCCGCCGTGTCACTCCCCGGCAACCCGGCCGCAGCCGTTCCGTACGCGGCCCCCTCGGCCGTCACCTGCACCCCGGCACAGGTGGTCGCCAACGGTGGCTTCGAAGGCGGCACCTCGCCCTGGAGTCAGTCGTCGACCGGCGTCATCACCACTCGCGCCGGCCAGACCGCCCACGGCGGCAGCGCGTTCGCCTGGCTCGACGGTACCGGCCGGACGCATACCGACACCCTCTCGCAGAGCGTCACCGTCCCGGCCGGGTGCAGCCGCGCCACGCTCACCTTCTGGCTGCACATCGACACCGCGGAGACCACCTCGTCCACCGCCTACGACAGGCTGACGGCGAAGATCGGCAGTACGACGCTGGCGACGTACTCCAACCTGGACAAGAACACCGGCTACGTACAGAAGTCGTTCGACGTCTCGGCGTTCGCGGGCCAGACCGTGACCGTGGCCTTCACCGGCACCGAGGACTCCAGCCTCCAGACGAGCTTTGTGCTCGACGACGTCGCCCTCGACACCTCCGGCGGCACGACCCCGCCGGGCGACTCCACACGCACACCGGCCGCACCCTCGTACACCGTCAGCCTCAGCAGCAACACCAACGGCACCGTCTGGACCGGCCACGAGAGCGTGGCCTTCACCAACGCCTCCGCCACCGCGCTCGGCGAGGTGTACCTCAGGCTGTGGGACAACTACCACGGCAGCTGCTCCGCCATGCCGATCACGGTCAGCAACGTCTCCGGCGGCACCGCGGGCGCCCTCTCGGTCGACTGCACCGCCCTCGAGATCGCCCTGCCGACGCCCCTGACGCAGGGCCAGAGCGCCACGGTCGGCTTCGACCTGGGCATCACCGTACCCAGCGGCGCCGACCGGTTCGGCCACGACGGGGCCTACAGCTTCATCGGCAACGCCCTGCCCGTCCTCGCGGTCGAGGACGGGGCCGGCCGGCACCTGGATCCGTACACCGACAACGGCGAGTCGTTCTACTCACTGGCCGCCGACTTCAAGGTGACCCTCGACCACCCCAGCGCCCTCCTGGTGCCGGCCACCGGCACATCGACCGACACCCCCGGCTCCAGCGGACGCACCATCACCACCGCCAACGCGGCCAAGGTCCGCGACTTCGCCTGGGCAGCCGGCCCCTTCACCAAGATCTCCGGCACCTCGCCCGGCGGCACCGCGGTGAACGTCTACTCCGTCTCGGGCATCGGCACGGCCGACGCGCAGTCGATGCTCACCACCGCCAAGAACGCCGTGGACACCCATGCGTCGCGATTCGGCGCCTACCCGTACGGCGAGTTGGACGCGGTGATCGACAACAACTTCTGGTTCGGCGGCATGGAGTACCCGGGGTTCGTCCTCGACCTGGTCAGCACCACCGCGCTCACCCACGAGATCGGCCACCAGTGGTGGTACGGGATCGTCGGCGACGACGAGTACAACAGCCCGTGGCTCGACGAGGCGTTCGCCGACTACGCCACCGACCTGGCCCTGAACAGGACCGGCAGCGACTGCTGGAACAGCGTCTCCTGGGCCTCGACGGCGGAGAGGATCACCAATTCCATGGCCTACTGGGACGCCCACTCCTCCCGGTACTCCACCGTCGTCTACGGCTACGGCAAGTGCGCCCTGCACGACCTGCGCCGTGTCCTCGGTGACACCGCGATGGCCAAACTGCTGAAGGACTACGCCACTTCGCACTGGTACGGAGTCTCCACCACGGCCGAGTTCAAGGCGGCCGCCCAGGCCGCCACGACCACGGACCTGACCTCGTTCTGGACCACGCACCGCATCGACGGCTGACCACCACAGGCGCGCCGCGGCCGACGTCTCCCGGCGTCGCCCGCGGCGGGGCGGGGGGCCGCCGGGGCCCCGCCCGGCCCCCCGCCACCCGACACACCGCCCCCCCCTCC